>DBKW01000026.1:5298-10420 GCA_002298665.1 Verrucomicrobia bacterium UBA740
AGCATCATTTGCATGACCAGCGACCAGATGATGGTGCGCAGCCGCGTGGCGGACTTCCAGGTGCAGAGCCGGTTGGCGCGCGGCGTGCGGCTGGTGCGGCTCAACGAGGGCGCGACGCTCGTGTCCGTTTCCGTCTGCGAGAGCGCGGAAGAACCCGCGGCGGAACCGCCGGCGTCCCCGGAGGCGCAGTAGGATGACGCGCGCGGCGGAACGGCTTGTGGCGCTCTTGGCGGCGCGGCGCATGACCTGCGCCACGGCGGAAAGCTGCACGGGCGGGGGCATCGGCGCGGCGCTTACGTCCGTCCCAGGCGCGAGCGCGGTCTACAAGGGCGGAATCATCTCGTACGCGAATGAGGCGAAGGAGAATCTTCTCGGCGTTTCGTCCGCGACGCTCGCCCGGCATGGGGCGGTCAGCCCCGAAACCGCGGCGGAAATGGCGCAGGGCGCCCGGGCGCGTCTCAAAACCGATTGGGCGGTCAGCGTCACGGGCATCGCCGGACCGGGCGGCGGAACGCCCGAAAAGCCTGTCGGACTCGTGTGGTTCGGGGTCGCGTCCGCCCGGGGCGTCCACACCGAAAGCCGCCGTTTCCCGGGCGGACGGGACGAAGTCCGCGCGGCGACCGTGGCGCATGCGCTCGATTTGCTTCTGGAGGAGGCGTCCAGATGAAGACGGTTTTGGTGACGGGCGGGACGACCCGCCTCGGGAAGTGCATCGCGGACCATTTGCGCGCGACGGGATGGCGGGTTTTGACGACATCCCACCGCCCCGACGCGGGTGCGGACTTCTGCTGCGACTTTTCAAGCCTGGACAATCTTCCCGCGCTCATGGAGGCTGTCCGGCGCAAACTGGACGGGTGCCTGCCGGATGCGCTCGTCAACAATGCCGCGCTTTACCGTCCGTCCTCCGGCCAGGAGGAGTCTTCAGACGCGATCAGGACCGTCAATTGCGAAGTTCCCATACAGTTGGCGCGCTGGCTGGGCACGAAACCGGCGGGGGGCGTGCGCAGCGTGGTGCACATACTGGATGCCGCGACGCTGTCGGCCCCGGCAGCGTTGAAAGCGGGGAGCTATGGTCAGTCCAAATTCCTCCTCGGCGGACGATTGTCGAGCTTGGTGCGCGAACTCGCGCCGCGCGTGCGGGTGAACGCGGTGGCCCCCGGGTGCGTGCTTCCGCCGGTGGGCGTGCGCGAGAAGGCGGCGCCGCGGCTTTTGGACTATCCGCCGACAGCCGCAGACGTGGCGCAGGCGGTCGCGTTCCTGCTGACGAACGAGGCGCTGACGGGTGTCATCCTGCCGGTTGATTGCGGGCAGGCGCTTTTGAATGGAGGTTGGATGGTAATATGATAAAAGGCGTTGTTTTCGACTTTGGCGGCGTGATGACGACGTCGACGGTTCCGCAGCGCGTGCTTGCGCTCTGCAAAGAGACGGGGATTCCGTGGGAGACCGTGCATGCCGGCTTCGAGAAGTACCGGTTGTTCTACGACGGCGGATTCCTCACGCTGCAGGAGATGTACGACAAGATCTGGGCGGACGCGCGTCTCGACCCGGCGCCGGACGTGCGCCGGCGCTTTCTGGAGGCGGACGTCGCCAGCTGGATCTACCGCAACGAACGCACGCGCGAATGGATGGCGTCCCTCAAGAAGCGCGGCTACCGCATCGGCATTCTGACGAACATGGCGCCGAGTTTCGCCCGGGAACACTTCCGCACGCGGTTCGCGGACTATCTGGCGCTTTCGGACGCGTACGTCATTTCCGGCGACGAGAAGCTCTACAAGCCGCAGCCCGAGATTTACGCCCTGCTGGTGAAGCGCATTGGGCTCGCGCCGGCGGAACTCGTCTTCATAGACGATCTCGAGAAGAACATCGCCGCGGCGAAGGCGTGCGGCTGGCACGGCATCCATTTCGTCTCGAACGAGCAAGTGGAGCGCGATTTCGAAAGGTTGGTGGCGGATGCGGAATGATTTGGAGAACTTGACGGCGCTCGGACGTACGATTCGCGTGCCCATGGAGTACAATCCGGGCCTGCTGGACGCCTTCGCGAACAAGCATCCCGGCCGCGACTACTGGGTCACCTTCACGGCGCCCGAGTTCACGACGCTCTGCCCCAAGACGGGCCAGCCCGATTTCGCGACGATCACGATACGGTACATCCCCGACAAGAAGTTGGTGGAATCCAAGTCGCTGAAGCTGTATCTTTTCGGTTTCCGCAACCATGGCGACTTCCACGAAGACGTCATCAACGTCATCTACGACGATCTCGTGAAACTGCTCGCGCCGAAGTACATGGAAGTCTACGGCAAGTTCGCGCCGCGCGGGGGCATTTCCATCGATCCGTACGTCAATGGCGGGAAGGGCGCCGCGTACCGCAAACTGGCCGCCGCGCGCTTTGCCGCGTGGAACGGCGTGAGAGACTGACGGCATGCGCGTCTGGGGGATAACCGGCACGAATGGCAAGACCACGACCACGTGGATTCTCGCGCAGTTTCTGAACGCCGCGCCGGGTCGTGCCTGCGGCTATGTGACGACGGTCGAGGTCAATACGCTCAAACGCCGCTTCTACACGGGCTACACGACGCCGCCCTGCGCGCAATTGGAGGGGATTTTCCGCGAAATGGAAGCGTCCGGCGCGACGGACTGCGCGATGGAAGTCTCGTCCCACGCCATCCACCAGAACCGCACGGGTGATACGGTCTTTGCGGGCGGGGCGTTCACGAATCTCTCGGAAGACCATTTGGACTACCACAAGACGATGGCGGAATATTTCCGGGTGAAGCTTTCTTTCGCCGCGAAAATCGCCGCGCAGCATCCGTCCGACCCCGAACCGCCGCCCTATGTCGTCTGTCTGGACGGCGGATACGGCGAAGAGATGCTGTCCGCGGCGTCCAAGTTGCGCTTGCGGGTCGTCCCGGTGTCTTTTCGCCGGACGGCGTACGATCTTTCGCGCCTTCCGCTGGTGGGGGACTACAACAAATCCAATGTCCTGACGGCCGCGGCGCTTGCGGAGGCGGCGGGTGTCGAAAAAGCCGTCATCCAGGGGCAGATTCCGCTTTTGACGCCCCGATGGGGCAGGTTGGAGCGGGTTCCGTCGGCGAGCGCGGCGGACGTCTATGTGGATTTCGCGCATACGCCGGACGGACTCGAGAAGGTTTTGGCGGCGGCGCGCGGTTTTACGCGCGGGCGGCTCTGGGTGGTTTTCGGCGCCGGGGGCGACCGGGATCCGCTGAAGCGCGGTCCCATGGGGGCGGCGTGCGCGCGGGGAGCCGACCGGCTCGTCATCACGAGCGACAACCCCCGCAGCGAAGACCCGCAGGCGATCATGGACGCGATTGTGGCGGGGGTGCGCGCGGCGAAGCCGGACGCGGTCTATCGGGTGGAGGCGGACCGCGCCGCGGCGATTCATCTGGCGCTTGCGGCGGCGGAAAAGGGCGATACGGTCCTCGTTTGCGGCAAGGGGCACGAAACCACGCAGGAAATCAAAGGCGTGAAGATTCCTTTCGACGACCGCGAAGTCGTACGCGGATTCGCGTGAAGGGGGGGCGCGGCGCCGGGCGGTTCGGCAGGAAGCGGTCCGAATCTAGGGTTTTGGGCAGTTAATGGCGGAATAAAGATGCGTGTAGAGAAAGCTCAAAAAAAACCATTGACCAACCAAGCCGAAATTTGATATACTATGTCCTCAGTTGACAAAGCCAGGTTAGCACAGTTGGTAGTGCGGCTCATTCGTAATGAGCAGGTCGGGGGTTCGAGTCCCTTACCTGGCTCCATTTATGGCGGGAGTAGATCAATTGGTTAGATCAACAGATTGTGATTCTGTGGGTTGCGGGTTCGAGTCCCGTCTCCTGCCCCAGACATGAATTTGAAAGGTTATGGCAAATGACCACCCTTGAAGCGTTGTTGGAGTTGCAGGAAGTTGACGGCCGAATTCGTGAGTTTGAGAAGGAATTGAAGGATCTGCCGCAGCGTAAAGCCAAAGAGGAGGCGCGCCTTACGGGCGTCCGGACGGATCTCGAGGCCGCGCGCAAGGGGCATGATTACGCCGTGCAGCGCGTCAAGGAGTATGAGGACGATGCCGCGGCCCTGAAAGACAAAATCCGCGATTTGAAGCAGACGCAGGCGGGACTCCAGACCAACAAGGAATATCAGCAATATTCCACCCAGATCGACCTCGTCAACCACGACCTCGAAACGACGGAAAACAACCAGCTCGCGGCGATGGACGATTTGCCGTCCGCCGAGGCGCGAATCAACGAAGCGCAGAAGAAGTTCGATTCCGAAAAGAGCGGCGTAGACTCCTATTGTGCGGAAATTGATGCGCGCATCAAGGAAGTCGAGACGGAACTCGAGGCGGCGCGCAAGGAGCGTGTGGAAAAGGCCGCGGCGGTTACGGACCCGAAGGCGATGCTTTACTATGAGCGTTTGCGCACCAAGCGGTGGCCGGTCGTCGTGGCTCTCACGCACGAAGGCGTGTGCGACGGGTGTCATTTGGTGCAGCCGCCGAGCGTGGCGCAGAATGTGGACGCCAACATGAAGCTCGGCGAAGCGGGGAAACCGCAGCGCATCGTGGCGTGCAATATGTGCGGGCGTATCCTGTTCCGCTGAGCGGGGCAGGCTGTTTCGCCTGAAGAGGAACGCGTGCGACTGGTCGCCGTCCAACAGGGCGGAGGAAAGTCCGGACTCCACAGGGCAGAGGGTCCGTCTGTGAAGGGCGGAGGGCGCGGGGAGATTCCGCGCGACGGAAAGTGCCACAGAGAACAGACAGCCCGCAAGGGTGATGGTGAAAGGGTGGGGTAAGAGCCCACCGGCAGGGCTGAAACGACCTGCGCAGGGTAAACCCTCCTCGGAGCAAGATCAAATAGGGGATCGACGGGCGGCCCGTCCGGTGGTTCTTTCACACGAAAGGACCTAAGATTCCGGGTTGATTGCGTTAGATGAATGACCAGAGTTTTCCGCTTGCGGAAAATGAACAGAATCTGGCTTATTCGCCGCGTTCCTCTTCAGGCGAAATATTTTACCCGACGCGAACATCCACCCCAATCAGCGGTGCATACGTGTTTCTGTGCGCCAATTCCCGATAGGCCGCAGTCTCCGCCTCTACATTCTCTGCACGGTTAAATTTATCTCACGC
>DBKW01000086.1 GCA_002298665.1 Verrucomicrobia bacterium UBA740
CGTTGCGCCGGAACGGCCTTCCGGGCGTTTCACGACTGCGTGCGCTTTTCGGGGGGAGGGCAAAAGACCACTGGCGCGTGTGGGGGGAATTATGCTATAATATAGGCGTTTGCGGCGGATTTCCCGTCGCCGTGCGGTTCAATCCTACGAATGAAAATACAGATGAAAATGCGTGTGATGCTTCTTGGGTCCCTTTTCGGGGCTTTGTTCGCCTGTGTGCCGTCCGTTTCGGCGCAAGAAACCCCGCCTGCGGCGGTTATACAGGTTCGCGTAGACGATGCGGTCAAGAAATACGATCTGACGGACTACGATTCGGCGAAGGCGTATGTGGACGCGTATGCGGAGAACGTGCAGAACGACAAGGCGTTCCGGGCGCACGAGAAGCAGGCGCTCGAGACGGTACGGACGAAGAACGCGTTTTTCGGTTCGTGGTGGGCGGTGTTTCCTCCGCTTCTGGCGATCTTCCTTGCGCTGGCGACGAAGGAGGTGTATTCGTCCCTTTTCATCGGCATTGTCTCGGGCGGTCTTTTGTATGCGGACTTTTCGTTCGAGAAGACGCTGGTGCACGTCGTGCAGCAGGGGTTTATCGCGTCCGTCGCCGACCCCTACAACATCGGCATCATCTTCTTCCTGGTTCTGCTGGGGGCGCTTGTGGCGATGATGAACCGCACGGGCGGATCGGCGGCGTTCGGGCGCTGGGCGGCGACGCACATCAAGTCGCGCGTCGGGGCGCAGGTGGCCACGATCATCCTGGGCATTCTGATTTTCGTGGACGACTACTTCAACTGCCTGACGGTCGGCAGCGTGATGCGTCCGGTGACGGACGCCAAGCGGGTGTCGCGCGAAAAGCTCGCCTACTTGATCGACTCGACGGCGGCGCCGGTGTGCATCATCGCGCCGATTTCGAGCTGGGCGGCGGCGGTGGCCGGGTTCGCGAAGGGGGCGGGCGCGGAATCGGGCTTCTCGCTTTTCATCGCGGCGATTCCCTACAACTACTATGCGCTTCTGTCGATCGCGGCGATGTTCTTCTTCGCGCTGGCGAAGTTCGATTTCGGCCCCATGAAGCGGTATGAGGAGAAGGCGCGCGAGAACGGCGTTTCGGACGCGACGGAAGGGTTCAACGAGGCGGCGGAACTTCTCGGGAAGAACGACCGGGGACGGGTCTGGGATTTGCTGGTTCCGGTCTTCTTCCTCATCGTCGCCTGCACGGTGGGGATGGTCTATTCGGGCGGCTACTTCGGCGGCGCGAACGCGGGCGACTTCATCAAGGCGTTTTCCGATTCCGACGCGTCGGTCGGGCTGGCGCTGGGTTCGCTCGTCGCGCTCGTGTTCGCGGTGGCCTTTTTCGTCGCGCGGCGCGTCATCAGCTTCAAGGCGTGCATGGAGGCGTTCCCGGAAGGCTTCAAGGCGATGGTGCCGGCCATCATGATCCTGTGCTGCGCCTGGACGCTGAAGGGCATGACGGACTCGCTGGGCGCGAAAATCTTCATTTCCGATCTGATCAACGGTCCGGCGTCCTCGCTGAAGGACTTTTTGCCGGCGATCATCTTCGTGATCGCCTGCGTGCTGGGCTTTTCGACGGGGACGAGCTGGGGGACGTTCGGCATCCTGATCCCGATCGTGCTGGCGGCGATTCCGGGGTCCACCCTGACGATCATTGCCGTTTCGGCCTGCATGGCGGGGGCGGTCTGCGGCGACCACTGCTCGCCGATTTCGGATACGACGATCATGTCGTCCGCCGGGGCGCGCTGCAAGCACATCAACCACGTCAACACGCAGCTGCCCTACGCGCTCGTGGTCGCCGGGGTGTCGTTCGTCGCCTACATCGTCGCGCCGTTCGTGGGGAACATGTGGCTCGCGCTGGGTCTTGCGCTCGTCCTGCTTTTGGTCACGCTCGGGCTGATGAAGTTCGTGCTGGCGCGCCGGAATCCGGATCAAAGTCCGCTTCGCTGATTGCGCGCGATGGGTCCGCTACTGCTTCTTCTCACCACCTTCATCTGGGGGACGGCGTTTCTGGCGCAGAAATACGGCGCGTCGGAGCTGGGGCCGTTCAGCATGACGGTCTTCCGCAATCTTCTGGGCGGCGGGTTTCTGCTCGCTTGCATCGGGGCGCGGCGCATCTGGGGGGCGCGGCCGGCCACGGAGGGACGCGGAGGGGTGAAATACGCCATCGGGGCGGGGTTCTGCTGCGGGGTGCCGCTTTTCGCGGCCATGGCGACGCAACAGATCGGCATCAGCTGGACGACGCCCGGGATCAGCGCGTTTCTGACGACGAACTACGTGCTTTTCGTGCCGCTTCTGGCGGCGATCGCGACGCGGCGCCTGCCGTCCCTGCGCGTCTGGATTTGCGCCGGCGCGGCGTTGGGCGGCACGTATCTCATCTGCCTTGCGGGCGGGGCTTCCGGGCGGAGCCTGGATACGCTCGGGAAGGGCGAGGTGTGGACACTTCTTTGCGCCTTCTTCTTCGCGGTGCAGATGATGGTCGTGGACTACTTCTCCAAAAAGAGCGATTTGCTGGTCATGAGCGCCGTGCAGCTTTTGACGTGTTCGGTTTTGGGGGCGCCGTTTCTGCTTTTGCCGGGCGAGCGGGCGCTTTTGGCGGCGGGCGGCCTGCTCAAGGCCTGGCTGCCGCTCGTTTATTGCGGCGTGTTTTCCAGCGGCATCGCGTATACGTTGCAGAACTTCGGCCAGGCGCGGACGCCACCCGCGCTGGCGGCGGTCATGCTGTCGCTGGAGTCCGTCTTTGGTGCGCTTTCGGGCTATGTCGTCCTGCACGACCGGCTGACGGCGGGGCAATTCGCCGGGTGTGCGCTTGTTTTCGCCGCGGCTTTGCTGGTGCAATTGCGCGTGAAACGCGACTAGTTGGCCGATTCGCACCTTTCACAAAATGTAAAACGCGCTAAAGAGCGGAATTCATCAAGATTCCGCTCTTTTTCACAACTTGTAAAAGGCGCGGAAATCGACAGAAACCAGTTGAAAAAGAGTCCTTTATTTCGTGTCTTCGGGAGAAATATTAGGGTTTTGTTAGCACGGGGACGGTTCTTGGCACGGTTTTTGCTTAGAGTGTGTGTTCACATGGTGTGGACATCTAATCAAAGAAGTGCAAAGAGAAAGGTAGCAAGAGACCATGAAAAGAATCGCAGGATTGACGGCGGCGGTGGTTACGGCGGTAAGCGCCGCGTCCGCCACGTATGCGGAGGATGCCACGGCGGCGCAGGGTGCCGAGTCGGAAGCGTCTTCGCCCGTGTCCGTCTCGGTATCCGTCGACGTGCTGAGCGACTACATCTGGCGCGGCACGATCTGCAACGACAATCCCGTTTGGCAACCGTCCGTCTCGGCGACATACGACGCGGGCGATTACGGTTGGGTCGCGGCGAGCGTGTGGTCCAGTTTCGACTTGACGCACAAACGCGGCACCGCGAACACGAGCCGCCGGACGGCCGGCTTGCAGGAGATCGACTATACGCTCTCGTACGGGGTTGAACTCGCCGGCGTGGGCTTCGAGGTCGGGCACATCTGGTACACCTACCCGAACAACAACGGCTCGAGCGACCAAGACCTGTACGCGACCGTTTCGTACGCGAACCCGTTCGTGACGCCGAGCGCCTCCGTCTACTGGAACTATTCCGATTCGGCGGGGACGGATCCGAGCACGCTCTACTACAGCTTCGGGCTGAGCCACGACTTCGCGCTGACGGATGCGCTCACGCTGACTCCGTCCGCCTCGCTGGGCTTCGGCGGCAACGCGTGGACGAAAAACGTGACGGACGAGGCCGTCGGCACGGAGCTTACGGACCAGACGGTCGGTCTTTCGGCGTCGTACGCGGTGACGGACTGGCTGTCGCTGGGCGCGCAAGTCAACTATACGTGGGTTCCCAGCCACACGTTGCGCAAGCTCGACTACATGGGCATGGGCAAAGACGAGATTTGCTGGGGCGGCGTGAACGCGACGGTCACTTTCTGAGAAACGTCTGAAGTTCAAACCGCTGAAGTTCAAACCAAGGAGGAACGAACATGAAGAACATGACGACACGCGAATTCCTGAAAGGCGCCTGCATGGGCGCCGTCGGGATGGCGGCGGGTTCGGCTCTCACGGGTTGCGACCCGAAAGACTCCAAGAGGAGTCCGCTCGACAAGGGCGTGACGATTCCGCAGACGATGAAGATGATCAAATGGCGCTTCCAGACCTATGCGGGCACGGCGCTGGCGCAGCACGTCTGCAAACCGGCCATCGACGCGTTCAACAAGGTCGCCGGCAACCGGATGCACATCGATCTCTACTACGCCGACCAGCTCGTGCCGACGTCTGAACTCTTCAGTGCGCTCCAGGCCGGCACGATCGACGGCGTGCAGTCGGACGACGACTCCATGTCGTCCGCGGCGGACGTGCGCGTGTTCGGCGGCTACTTCCCGTTCGCGACGCGCTATTCGCTGGACGTGCCGGTTCTCTTCGCGCAGTACGGGCTCGACAAGATCTGGGCGGAATCGTACAAGGAGGCGTCCGGCGGCAAGGTGACGTGGCTGTCGGCCGGCTCGTGGGATCCGTGCCACTTCGCGACGAAGAAGCCGATCGAGCACCTGGCGGACCTGAAAGGCTTGCGCGTCTTCACCTTCCCGACGGCGGGGCGGTTCCTGCAGCAGTTCGGCGTGGTGCCGGTGACGCTGCCGTACGAGGACGCCGAAATGGCGCTCCGCACGGGCACGCTGGACGGCGTCGCGTGGTCGGGCATCACCGAGGACTACACGGTCGGCTGGGCGGACGCCTGCAAGTACTTCCTGACCAACTCGCTTTCGGGCGCGTGGATCGGTTCGTACTTCGCGAACACCGAAAGCTGGGCCCAAGTTCCGGACGACCTCAAGACGCTCTTCAAGCTCTCGATGGACTCGTCGCACTACTACCGCCAGTACTGGTACTGGGGCGGCGAAGCCGACCTGCGCGTGAACGGCGGCAAGCTGAAACTCTGCTCCATTCCTGAAGCGGAGTGGGCGGAGGTCGAAAAGAAGGCCGTGCCGTTCTGGGAGGAGATCGCCAAGGCTTCGCCCCGCGCGAAAGCGGTGGTGGACATCTTCCGCAAATACAACGCAGTCATGGCCAAAGCCGGCAAACCCTACAGGTACTGATTATGCACGCGCTGGTCAAATACGTGCGCGGTGTCGAGGCCCTCGTGAGAGGGCTCGGCATCGCCGCGATGTATCTCCTCTTGGTGATACTCGCCGTGTTGATGTTCCCCGTTTTCGCGCGCGGCACGGGCATCAACACGATCTGGGCGCTCGAGATGGCGCAGTTCGCCGTGGGCGCCTACTATCTGCTGGGGGCGGGCTGGACCCTGCAACGCGGCGCGCACGTGCGCATGGACTTTCTCTACGCGAACTGGAAGCCGCGCACGAAGGCGATCGTGGACGCGGTGACATCCTTCTTCGTCCTCTTCTACCTCGTCGTCATGCTCTTGGGCGGCTGGGACAGCTGCGCCTACGCGGTTATCGCCAAGCAGATCAACCACACCGTCTGGGCGCCCTACATGGCGCCGATCAAGATCGCGATGGTGATCGGAATCTTTTTCATGTTTCTGCAGATGACGGCCGAGCTCGTCAAATCGATTCTCGCCGCGTTCAAGAAGGAAGTCGTATTGCCGAATCCCGACACGGAAGACGAGCGCCTCTACGGCGGACGCCTTGCGCGCGCCCGGTACTGGAAGACGATGGCGTGCTGCGCGGTGGCCGGCACGGCCGGTGCGCTGTTGCTGATCTTGGGCGTGCCGCGCGTGACGCCGGAAGGCGGCTTCGGGCTCCTGCTCGTCTTCGCCGGCGCGTTTCTCGCGGTCGGCGCGCCGATCGTGTCGATTCCGCCGACTATCCGCCGCTTCCACGATCTGGACATGTCGGGCTGGTGGGCGTTCACCTACGGCGTGTTCGCGCTGATTCCGGGCTTGGGCATTCTCGTCATGATCGGCGAGGCGATTCTGCTCGCCCAGGACGGGGCGCCGGGCACGACGGGCTTCGGACCCGACCCGAAGGGGCGCGACCTCATCCAGGTGTTCGATCCGCGCATTCCGAAGGCGCCGGCGCCGCTGGCGGAAGCGCCCGTTCCGGCCGAGCCGGACGAGCCGCATTCCTACTGGCTGCCGTATCTCGTCTTCGCCGGGGTGGGGATTCTCTTCCTCGCCGGGGGGTTCGGGCTTGCCGCGCTGCTGTCCAACCCGACATGGTTCATGCTGGGCGCGTTGGTGTTCCTGCTTTCCATGCTCTTTTTGATTAGAGGTGTCGTATGTATGAATCGTTGAGTCTGACGGAGTACCTGCTCTCGTATCCGGGCATCATCGTCGCGTTGATGTTCACGTTCCTCATGGTCCTGATGCTGACGGGCCAGCGTGTATTCGGCGTGATGGGGTTCATCGGCGTCGTGTTCGCGCTCATATTCATCGACCGCGGCGCTTTGGGCTACGGCTTCAACGCGGCAATCAAGCTGTTCAACTGGTACCCGATGCTGACGTTGCCGATGTTCGTGTTCATGGGCTTCATGCTTTCCGAATCGGGCATCGCGAATGACATGTACTACATGTTCCACGTCTGGTTCGGCGGCCTGCGCGGCGGTCTCGCCGTCGGCACGCTCCTGGTCATGGTCATGATTTCGTGCATGAACGGCCTGTCGGTCGCCGGCATGGCCATCGGCTGCTCCGTCGCCTTGCCGGAACTCCTGAAGCGCAACTACGACAAACGCATGATTTCCGGCGTGATCCAGGCGGGCTCCTCGCTCGGCATCCTGTTCCCGCCCTCGGTCGTTCTGGTCCTGTACGGAATGATCGCGCGCGAACAGGTGAAGGACCTGTGGCTGGCGGGCGTCGGGCCGGCCATCCTGCTGTCGGCCCTCTTCTTCGGCTACGTCATCATCCGCTGCCGGATCAACCCGAAACTCGGGCCGATCCTCCCCAAGGAGCAGCGCAACTTCAGCTGGGCGGAGAAATTCCGCGTCCTGCGCGCGGGCATTCTGCCGATTCTGCTCGTCCTTTCGGTCATCGGCTCGTTCTTCTCGGGGCTGACCTCGCTCGAGGAAAGTTCGGCGGTGGGCGCGCTCGCGGCGTTCCTGATCGCGCTCTGCAAGAAACGCCTGACGCTGAAGGTCTTCACCAAGACCCTGAAGGAGACGCTCGACAACTCGGCGATGTTCCTCTGGATCATGATGGCGGCGCTGTCGTTCTCGGCGGTCTTCGACTCGCTGCACGCGGTGGACGTCCTGAAGCAGTTCTTCACAAGCGATCTGGGCCTCTCGCCCTGGTGCATCCTCTTCCTGATGCAGCTCACGTTCATCGTCATGGGCATCTTCCTGGACGACACCGCCATGCTGATCATCGTCGCGCCGCTGTTCATTCCGCTCGTGAAGGAGCTCGGGTTCAGCCCGATCTGGTTCGGCGTCCTCTACACGATCACCTGCCAGATCGCCTACATCACCCCGCCGTTCGGCTACAACCTCTTCATGATGCGCGCCATGAGTCCGGACTGCATCACGATCAAGGACATCTACGCGTCCATCGTGCCGTTCCTGTTCCTCATGATCGCGGCGATCGTCCTCATCATGCTCTTCCCGCAGATCGCCCTGTGGCTGCCGGACTACGTCAACGGCAAGGCGCTCGGCCCGGTGGACTGGCTCGTCGCGCACTGCGGCTGGTTCAAGGACCTCTGCGCCGCGGCATTCGACTACGTTCCCGCCGTGAGGTAAGGCCATGGAAAGCGTCACGCTCGAAATCGCCGGCAGGCACTGGACGTTCCGCTCCCTCAAGGAGCTGATGGGCAAGGCCTCCCCGAAACGTTCGGGGGACGTGACGGCGGGATGCGCCGCGGCGAGCGACGAGGAACGCGTCGCCGCCCAGATGCTGCTCGCCGACGTGCCGCTTTCCCTTTTCCTCGAGGAGCCGCTCATCCCGTACGAGAAGGACGAGGTGACGCGGCTGATCGTCGATTCGCACGACGCGGCGGCGTTCGCCCCCGTGAAGAACATGAGCGTGGGGCAGTTCCGGGACTGGCTGCTCCGGTACGAGACGGACGACAAGGTCCTTTCCGCCCTCGCCCCGGGCTTGACGCCCGAGATGGTGGCGGCCGTCTCCAAGATCTGCTCGAACCAGGACCTCATCCTCATCGCCTCGAAGTGCCGCGTCGTCACGGCGTTTCGCGACACGATCGGCCTGAAAGGGTGCCTCTCGACCCGCCTGCAGCCGAACCACGCCACGGACGACCTGAAGGGAATCGCCGCGTCCATGCTGGAAGGGCTCCTCTACGGCTGCGGGGACGCGGTCATCGGCATCAATCCGGCGACGGACTCCGTGCCGATGATGCAGGATCTCCTGAAGCTCATCGACGAGCTCATCCACCGCTACCACATCCCGACCCAAAGCTGCGTCCTGTCGCACGTCACGAACGCGCTGGAGGTCATGCGCCTGGGGACCCCCGTCGACCTCGTGTTCCAGTCCATTGCCGGCACGGAAATCGCCAACAACGTCTTCGGCGTGAACCTGAACATCCTGTCCGAAGCCTACGACGCGGCGCTTTCCCTGAAGCGCGGCACGGTGGGGCAGAACGTCATGTACTTCGAGACGGGGCAGGGAAGCGCGCTTTCCGGCCGCGGCGATTGGGGCGTCGACATGCAAACCTGCGAAGCGCGCGCCTACGCCGTCGCCCGCAAGTTCAAGCCGCTCCTCGTCAACACGGTCGTCGGCTTCATCGGCCCCGAGTACCTCTACGACGGCAAGGAAATCATCCGCGCCGGACTGGAGGACCACTTCTGCGCCAAACTGCTCGGCCTGCCGATGGGCTGCGACATCTGCTACACGAACCACTCCGAAGCCGACCAGAACGACATGGACGTCCTCATGACCTGCCTCGCCGCGGCCGGGCTCACCTACCAGATGGCGATCCCGGGCGGCGATGACATCATGCTCGGCTACCAGACCACCAGCTACCACGACATCCAATACGTCCGGCAGGTCTTCGGCAAGCGCCCGGCGCCGGAGTTCGAGGCCTGGCTGGAGGATATGGACCTCGTGGACGTGCGCCAACATCTCGTCACGCACAAAGGAGGCGATCATGCTCTTATCGGTTACGAACACGAACTTGAGCGCTGACCCGTGGGAAGCCCTGCGCAAGTTCACCCCCGCCCGGATTGCCATGGGCCGCGCCGGCGGCAGCCTGCGCACCGTCAACCTCCTCGACTTCCGCCTCGCCCATGCCCGGGCGCGGGACGCCGTCCACGCACCCTTCCATCTCGAACGCGTCCACAAACAGCTCGACGAAGCCGGATTCCCCTATGTGGACGTCCATTCCCTCATCACGGACAAGCAGGACTATCTTCTCCATCCCGAACGCGGGCGGATTTTGACGGACGAATCGGCCGCTTTCCTCAAGGCGCGCGCGGCGGAATGGGGCCCGCGCGACATCGTCATCGTCATTTCGGACGGACTCTCCGCCGTCGCCGCCGAAGAGCACGCCGTCGACGTCGCCAAGGGACTCCGCGCGGAGCTGGGCGATGCCTTTACCTTCTATCCCGTCGTCGTCGTCCCCTTCGGCCGCGTCAAGATAGCGGACGCGATAGCCGACGCGCTCGGTGCGCGCATGGCGATCATTCTCCTGGGCGAGCGCCCCGGCCTCGGCGCGAAGGACTCCCTCAGCGCCTATTTCACCTACATGGCGCGCAACAGTTCCGTCGATTCGGACCGCAACTGCGTCTCGAACATCCGTCCGGCGGGCATGCCGATCCCGTGGGCGGTGCGCAAGCTTTCCGTCCTCATGCGCGAATCGTTCCGCCGGCAACTGAGCGGCACGGGCTTGAAGGACCGCCTCACCCTGGACGACCTGCGGCGCATGATCCCGCTCACGGAGGCGGATACAAAGGCGCTGCCGCAATGATCCACCTCTACACAGGCGACGGGAAGGGCAAGACGACCGCCGCGGTCGGCCTCGCCACACGCGCCCGGGGACACGGCGAGCGCGTCCTTTTCGTCCAGTTCCTCAAGGGCGGCCCCACGGGGGAAGTCGAGGAATTGGAGCGGCTCGGCGTGGACGTCCGCCGGCTGGACCGTCCGTGCGGATTCTGGTACAGCCTGGACCCGGCCGCCCGGGAGGCGGTCGTAGCCGAGCATAATGCGCTTCTGCGGGGCGTGTTGGACGAATTGGACGGCGCCGCGCCCCCCGATCTGCTCGTGCTGGACGAGTTCACCTACGTCTACACGACCCCCATGGCCGACCCGGCGCTTTGCCGCCAAGTGCTCGACGCGGCGCGGAAACGCGGCGTCGAACTCGTCCTGACCGGACGCAACCCCGGCGAACTCGCGCAGTATGCGGACTATCTTTCGGAGATCAAAGCCGTCCGCCATCCCTTCGACCGCGGCGTTCCCGCCCGGGAAGGGGTGGAGTTCTAGCCTCCCCTGTTCGCCCGTTCCGCCCATCCCTTATCGCCGCCAGCGCCTTTCGCGGTTCTTTTCTTTCTCTTCCTGCTTCTTCTGCCA
>DBKW01000024.1:0-170 GCA_002298665.1 Verrucomicrobia bacterium UBA740
CTGCCGCCCGCACGGGGTTGGCGCGGCGGGCCGCAGGGGACTGCGGCCCCTACCATCGGGTTGGGGGGTGCGACGGGCCGCAGAGGACTGCGGCCCCTACCATCGGGTTGGGGGTGCGACGGGCCGCAGAGGACTGCGGCCCCTACCGTTGGGTTGGGGGCGGGGCGTGC
>DBKW01000024.1:176-7607 GCA_002298665.1 Verrucomicrobia bacterium UBA740
CGTGCGAAGCAAGCGGCGGAACATCCGGGGAGCCTTTGTCGCTCCCCGGAGCAATCAACCGTGCAGAGAATGGAGAGAGGGGCGGCCTGCCCGTCCCGTTTCCCCGCCGCGCCGCGGTCTAGGAAAGTGCCGCGAGGATCGCGGGGAGAAGCTGCTTTTTGCGCGACAGCACCCCCGGCATCAGGAACGTGCCCGTCGACCCCCACCGGTAGGGGAGCATGCGGCGTACGCGTTCGTTGCCGCGATAGAGCAGCTCCGAATTCCCGTAGAGCGGATCCGTGACCATGAGTGCCATGAAATCGAGCCCCTGCGTCGCGATGATCTTCTCCAGCGCCAGCGCCAGCTCTTCCTGGTGCTGATGGAAAAGCACGAAGTTGGACTCTTCGATCTGCGCCAGCATGAACTTCCGTCCGCCCTCGTTGTAGCTCTTGGCGTCGCTCAGCACGGCCTGCTCGGCCGACATGCTGACGAGCGGCGAATCGACCTGCGAAAGCCCTTTCATGATGTCGACGGCTTTCTCTCCGCATATTTTCTCGAGCCAGGCGCAGGTCGTGCGGTCCTCGGCCGTCGTCGTGGGCGACTGGAAAAGGAGCGTGTCGGCGACAATTCCCGCGATGAGCACGCCGGCGATCTCCTTGGTCGGACGCAGTCCGGCCGCCCGGTAAAGGCGCGTCACGAGCGTACAGGTGGAGCCGACGACGTCCGCCATGTAGCGGATGGGCTCGCGCGTCGGCGCGAACGAGATGCGGTGGTGGTCGACGACCTCGATGATGGGGATCTCGTCCACACCCGGGATGCCCTGCGCCGTTTCGTTGTGGTCGACGAGAATCATGCGGTAGGGCGGCTCTTCGGCAAAGGCGCGCTTGAGGACCGTTCCGCGGAGAACGCCCGCGTCGGACACGACGGGGAAATGGTTGTGCGCGTCGCGCACCGCCGTGCGACGGATGTCGTAGACGCGGTCGTTCTCGGAAAGGACGAGCCCTTCGCGGAAAAGCGGCGCCTGCGCAGTGGGGATGTCGAGGTCCGATTTGTTCAGGAAGAGGCCCAGCAGTTTGACGGGCGAGAGCATGCCGAGGAACTTGCCCGTGGCCGTCTCGCGCACCGGCAGGCTCGATTCGCCGCTCGCCTCCAGGCGCCGGAGCGCGCGCGACAACGGCTCGGATCCGTCGATTACGGGCACGCGCGGATCGATCAGATCCCTGGCGCGCACATAGACGTCGAGGCGCGCATTCAGAGGCTCGAGCCCGAAATGCGCGAAAACCCACTGCGCTTTATCCGGTACGCGGCCTGCGCAGATGGCTTCGATGTTCTCCGCGCCCGTCCGCCGCCGCAAGTCGGCCAGCGCATAGGCGCTCGTCGCCGAGTCCACGTCAGGATTGCGGTGTCCGCATACATATATCTTCATTCTCCACCTCCCCTATTGGTATTTTTCGCCGTGCGCCCGGAATGTCCATGACAAAGCGCGGCAAAGAAAGTCCGCCTACGCGCGCCGCACAGGCCTGTTCGAGTTTTTTGGCCTTCTCGAGCGGCACGCGAAAATGGTCGATTCCCGCCACGGGGTCGCACTGAAAGACATAGTACGGGCGTATGCGCGCGGCCGTCAGCGCCGTGAACAAGCGCGTCAATTCCCGGACCGAATCGTTCACACCGCGCAGAAGCACCGTCTGGCAGCTCACGGGGATGCCCGCCTCCACGAGCCGCGCCGCCGCCTGGCGCGCTTCGGGCGTCAGTTCGTCCGCGCAGTTGAACTGCGTGTTCACCCACACTTTCTTGGTCCGCGCCAGCAGTTTCGCGAGCCGGGGCGTCACGCGCGACGGATTCGTGCAGAGCGCGCGCGTGCACACCCGCACCACCTCTACCTGCGGGAGCGCGGCGAACGCCGCGACAAAATCCGCGACCTCCGCGTCCGTCCGCGTCAGGATGTCGCCGCCCGAAAGAAGCACATCGCGGACGCGCGGATGCTGCCGGACGTATTCCACGCAGGCGGCCAGCTGTTCCGGGGTGCGCACGACTTCGGCTTCCCCGAGCAGTCCGCGGCGCGTGCAATGCCGGCAGTTCATGAAACACGCGTCGCTCGTCATGATCAGCACGCGGTCCGGGAAGCGCTGTTTCAGGCCGTAGCAGCGCGAAGCGTGCGTGCGCTCGCCGAAAGGGTCCGCCCCGTAGACGCTGGGCTTCGCCTCCGCCGCGGTCGCGTAGGCCTGGCGGGCGAAACGCGGCGAGACGGACGCCAAACGCCGCGCGTAGGCCGAGAGTTTTTCGGGGAAGGATGGGATGAACTTATTCTTCATTGAACAACGACGAGGGGATGAAGCAAAAGGCCAGCGCGTGGTCGCGGAAGATGCGCGTCGTCACGGTTATCGGGCGCCCCTTGAAAACCTTGAACGAACCCAGCCACCCGCCTTCCAGCCGCAGCGTGACGCGCCCCGAATCCGCGAGATAGTCCGTAATGTGCATTTCCTTGGGCGAAAAACGGATGCCTGTCCCCAAGGCCTTGGAAAGCGCCTCTTTCGCGCACCAGAAACGGATGATGCCCTGCGCGGCGTTCACTGTCCGCGCGGCCAGCTCGATCTCGTCCGGCAGAAAGACGCCATTGGCGAATTCCTCCGAAAGATTCCGTGCGATGGATTCCACGTCCACGCCGACGCGGGCGTTCGCCGCGGCGAGGGCGATGACGAACTGGGAGGTGTGCGCGATCGCGACGTCCAGCCGCACGGAAAGATTGTCGCGCCACGCGCCGATGGCGCGGGGCTTGCCCAGTTCGTCGCGCCAAATCTGCACGTCCGCGTAGCTCCACCGCGCCTGGTGATAATCCTTGAGATAGCGGCGCACCGCCTCCTTGACGGCTATGCGCCCGAAAAGCCATTCCGTCCGCCGGGAAACGGACCCTTTCATATCGGCGAACTCCACGCGTTCGGGTTCGCTCAGGACGACGTGGCTCATGATGTCGAGCCACAAATCGTCGTTGCGCTCGAACACGGCATAGGGGACTTCCGTGATCACCGCGGAGGACACGTCCGTCGAGGGGTCGCCCAGGAAGCTGTTCGGGACCGCCGTGCTGATGAAGCAGGTCGCCGGCTGGAGAATGACGCTGCAGTATTCCTGCGGCACGCGTTCCGTCAACTCCTCCCAGCCCTCGATCGTCAGCACGGCGTTCCCGTCGCCGCCCGTCACGACGATATTCGACAGGTGCGAGCGCGGCGTGACGCCCGACAGACGCAGATAGCAGTTGAGCACCGCCCCCTCGCCCGGCAAATGGCCGTGCAGCTCCAGCCGCCGCAGGCGGAACGGGAACGAAAACGCGCCGGGGAACTTCTCGTGGCTGCGCCACAGCTTGAAGCCGCTCACGATGATTTCCAGCAAAAGCGGATTGACCGTCCAGACCGGCAGGCGCGTAAAGGCCACGCACCCCGCCGGCGAAGGGACTTCCACGCGGTAGTTGATGCCGTCCTCGCCCCATTCGTCGGCGAAAACGATTCCCCGCAGGCGCCGTCCGAGCCCCAGCTTGGACGGATAGATGTCGCGGCTGGACCAGTGCACCGAGCGCGGCCGCACGAGCGCGCTCAGGGGCGCCGTCGAAAGGGGCGGCTCCTCTTTGGAAAGAATCAGCGTCGCCTCGAGAGCCGAGCGCGTGAAGGCCGCATCCGGTTCGTTGCCCCGTATCTGCACCCGGACGGCCGCGACGGACGGATCTTCGGAACTCACGCGTTCCGCGCGCACCGCCAGATGAAGCTCCCCTTCCGTGAAAACGAGCCGCCGCGCATAGGTCAGGTCGATCACCGCCGCGAGATGGCGGTTGGGCAGGACGCGAACCGCCGTCTCCGCCATGATTTCGAGCGCGACGGGCAACGGCAGATGGACCAAGCCGCGCAAGTTGGGATTCGCGTACGAAAGCTGGCTCGCGCCATAGGCGAAGTCGCCGATGAACGGCGCGTCCTGCAGCCGGAACGTCTTCTCGAACGCGTAGGCCAGCCCCGGCGCGAACTCCTTCGGCGGCGCGTCCGAGATGAGCGGATCCGACACGCCGGCCAGAAACTGAAGCTGCAGCCCTTCGCGCGCCGCCCGCGCCGCCGCCCGCGCCGCCGCCTTCGCCCCGCGCCCCTTCGGCTCGGCCATGAGCGAGGCCAGCGTCAGGACGGACTCGCCCAGCATCAGCCGGGGGAATGCGCGCGAAAGGCGCATTTCCGCCTCGCGCCGCACTTCAAGGGAAAGGACCGCGTCGAAATCGAGCGTCCGCGCCCCGCGCGCCGCCAGCACCTTCGAAAGATCGACAGGCGCCCCGAGGGCCGCCAGATACCCCAGCGCGTGGTGCAGCTGCTGGATGCCCGTGCGGTGGATCGTGTCGAGGGCGATGGCCGCGAAAACCTCGCCTTCCAGCGTGTTCGCGATGCCCGACGTGAGAAGCCCGCGCGGTCCGACCTCGAGGAAAACGCGGTAGCCGTCCGCATACATGCGCCGCACGGTTTCCGCGAGCAGAATGGGCTTCGACCACCGTTCCGCCGCCTCCTGGCGCAGGAACTTCAGGTTCTTCGCCAGCTTGCCCGCCGTCGCGCAGGAATAGATCTCGCACTTCGGCTCGTAGCGGACGAGCGTCTCGACGAAACTCTTGACCGAGGAAGCCAGGCTCGCGCACGCCGGCGTGTTGAACGGACGGTCCAGTTCGAGCCGCAAGACGCGTGCGCCCGTCGTCGCGAACAGGTTGCTCGCCGTTTCCGCGCATTCCGGCCGGACCGAGAATATCTTCATCCGCGGCGAAAAGTCGATCGCAAGCGTCACGTCCGCCGGCGAAAAGCGCGACACGATGGCGTCCGCGTCGCCCGCATGGCGCAGAATCACCATCTCCATGACGGTCTTGGGCAGGCCGCCGTGGTCCACCGCCTTGCTGACGAGCCGGTAGATCTCGTACAGCGCCTTGATCCGCGCCGGACGGTCCTTGTCCAGCGCCGTCGCGCCCGCCTTCATGAGCGCGGCGAAATCGCCTCCGCCCACGCCTACGACCCCGTCGGGCTCCACGCCGGTCTCCGTCAGCAGGCGCGTCAGCGCCGCGCAGGCCGCGTGCGTCGCGACAAACGCCTGCGAATACGCCCCCGAACTGAAGATGTCCGCGTCGTGCCGGTAGTAGGACGCCGGCGGAAAGATGAAGTTGGAAGGCGAGAAGTCGGGCTCGCCCGCAAGCGCCTCCTCGAGTTCGTCGAACGCCGAACGGCAGGCCGGATACGAAATCGCCAGATCCCGCAACATGTCCGGATAGAAGGAAATCGCTCCCGGATAGACGAACGCGACCTTCCCCTTCCCGGGGCCTATCAAGGGCGCGCGGCTGTAGTACGTCCCGCTCTTGTCGCGGATGCGCACCGTCGCGGGTGCGGCGATGCGCGCGCGCGCCGTGGCCAGACGCGCCCGCAGATCCGCGACCGACCCGACGACCAGCGCCAACACCGCCGGACCTTTCGTCCGCGCACAGGTGTAGGCGACGTCTATGAGCCGCACGTCCGGAATGCGGTTGAGAAAGGCCGTCAGACGGTCTATTTCCGCGCAGAGCGCGGCGTCGTCCGCCGCGGCGAGCAGAATAAGTTCGTCACTCCCCAGGCGCGCATCGAATGTCGTCATGCCCGATCCTCCGGTTCTTCTTCCAATACGATCGCCGCGCTGCGTCCGCCCTTTCCGGAAGCGTGCAATCCCTCGGGGTCGCACGAATCGAAGTTGGACCCCATCACGACCGCCCGCCGCGGATTCGCGCTGTTACCCGTGATCCAGGGACGCGCCTCCGTAAGAAGATAGGCGCTCGAAGACAGATTGGAAAGCGCCTCGAGCGGATGTTCCGGCGCGACCTGCGGCGGCAGGGTGCGGTAATGCAGGGCCAGCGCCGCCTTGACGAGGCCCGCCCCCATCGAAACGCGCAGCGTATTGCCGATGTTGCCCTTGACGGACCCGATACCGACAAGCGCCCCGCCGGGCTTGTGCACCCCCCACAGCCGCTGCACGCACGCGATTTCGCGCGCTTCCATGTCGCCGATTCCCGATCCGTCCGCCTCAATGAGCTCAATCGTGTGCGCCGGAACCTGCGCGCGCGCCAGCGCTTCGGACAGAATGGCCGAGGGATCGTCCGCCGGATTGTGCCCTATCGCGACGGACCGGATCAGCGCGTAGATGCGGTCCCGGTCGCGCAAGGCGTCCTCGCGGCGTTTCAGGACCAGGAAAACGCCCCCTTCGCCCGGTATCGTGCCGTCCGGATCGTTCGAGAACGGCTGCAGTTCCGCGCGGGCGGAGAACTGCACTTCTCCCGAAAGCCCCTCCAGGTAGGCGCGCGAAAGCGGCGGCTCCTGCACGCCCGCCAGAACGACGTCCGCATTCCCCGTCTGCAGATCCGCCACCGCGTCCATGACCGTCGCCGCGCCCGTGATCAGCCCCGCGTCCATGATCGTGGCCGCCCCCGAAAAGGAACATTCGCGCGCGATCCAGGAAACGAACCGGTAGCCGGACCCCAGCAGAAACGCCGCGGCGTTCGGTTCCGGCAGCGATTCCAGCAGTTTCGCGCGCGTCTCGTCCAGCGCTTCCTGCGGCGCATGGGGCAGAAAACGGTGCAGAATCTCCATCGTCTGGTCCAAGAAGGCGGTGTGCTGCAGCCAATTCACCGTGGAGGCGTTGAACGGCGGCGCATAGCCTAGACGGACCGTCCCCCGGACCGCCTCCGACACGTGCGGGCGCATCGAGGCGTCCGCCAGCGCATCCATCGCCAGCTGCGTCGCGAAATACAGGTCCTGGTTCTCGCCCGCATTGAGCTGGCGCGGGAAGTTCTGCATCGCCGGCACGCACGCGTACAAATCGCCCAGCTGGCCTATCCGCGTCGGATACGTCCGTGCGAAAACATTCCGCTGGCCGAAAGGCAGCTCCGTGCCCGGACCCAGATTGGTCAAAAGGGAACGACGCGCCATAATCGCCCGCCACAACGCCGCTGGGGCGTTGCAACCCGCGAAGCGGCAGCTCATACCGACTATGGCTATTGCACGTGTATCCATATCCTCTTTTCAAAACCCCTTCATGGTGCCAGAAGCGGGACTCGAACCCGCACGTCAAATACTTGACAAGGGATTTTAAGTCCCTGGTGTCTGCCATTCCACCATTCTGGCCGGTGTAGCCATATTTTAACATTTTTCGCCGTCCGGCGCAAGAGCACCTTGTCGCCGAAAAGTGTACCCTGTCGTGAGACACCCGGGACAGGTCGTTCCGAGGGGTGGCGGGCGCAGGCGACAAAGAAGAAGGATCGGTTGCGGAAACGGAAGGAAGGATGCGCAAGGACCACCCCCAGGAGGGTGACGCGCCGGATAAATGTTGCAAAGGCGTCGGCAATCGTGGTAAATTACGTGGTGTAAAATCAAAACGTCTACGAGACGCCGAGAACGCGGGGGGGGCTCTGCGTTCTCCGCGTATCTC
>DBKW01000013.1 GCA_002298665.1 Verrucomicrobia bacterium UBA740
GTAAATGTCCATACGCTAAGAGCATTTACTTGGGCAATTCACAAATTTTTCATGATTTGAAGAAGGGTAGTTGCAATTTCGCGTCGAATTAGGTATAATAGTAGGACATTTTCAACACATAAGAAAGAAGAAGAGGTCAAAAATGGGTACAGGTCGTACACTCCGCAAGGAATCACACGTCCGTCCGTGCAAGACGCCCGCCGCCAAGGCGCGTAAGAGCGCGGCGCAGCGTCGTCGTCTTGTCAAGTTCGGCATGAAGGAAGAAGAAGTCAAGCTTATGGGTGATGAAGACGTGCGCGTGCTCGTGCAGCGTCCGACGGTCGTCAAGAAGCTTGTCGCCAAAACCGCGGCGCAGTGACATTCATGAATAAACTGTTCTGCTCGATAGACGAACGGTTTGAAAATCCCCTCTTCGAAGTTTTCGACGGAGGGGATTTTGTTTTGTCCTCCTACCGCGACATCGAAGAGACGCGTCCGCAAATACAGATCTACTATCCGGACAAAGCGCGGACGGAAGAGGCGCGCGCGGCACTTTCCGCGGCGCTCGATCTGGTCGGCGCCGGGGGGACGCCAATCGCGTACGCGGAAATACCGGACGAGGATTGGAAGCTTTCGTACCGGCGGCATTTCACGACGGAGCGGATTGGGGCGCGGCTCGTGGTGCATCCGCCGTGGGAGCCGGAGCCGTCCGACGGGGTCGTCGTGACGCTGGATCCGGGGCTGGCGTTTGGCACGGGCAAGCACGAGACGACGCGGGCGTGCCTGCAGTATATCGACGAAGCGGCGGGGGAGACGCCGCAATCCTTTCTAGATATGGGATGCGGTTCGGGGATTCTTTCCATCGCCGCGGCGAAACTGGGGTACCGTCCGGTGGCCGGATTCGACATAGACGAGGAAGCGGTGGAGGCGGCGAAGGAGAATGCCGCGCGCAACCAGGTTGCGGTCGATTACCGGGTCTTCGCCCTGGGCGGCGGACGTTTGACGCTGGATGCTTCGGTGGAGGCGGCCAAGGGAATCTATCCGGACCTAGCGCTTCAGGGACGGGCGGTTCCACCGCTCGAAAAGCCCTTCGAACCGGCGGACTTCGTGGTTGCGAACATATTGGGTCCGCTTCTGATTGCGTTTGCGGCGGAAATCGCCGGCTATGCGCGTGACCGGCTCGTCATTTCGGGGATTTTGAACGAGCTGTATCCGGAAGTGCGCACCGCATTTGCCGCGCTGGGCTTCGCGGAAGTTTCCCGGAAAGTCTACGGCGAGTGGTCAACGGGACTTCTGCGGAAGGAGCGGAACTGATGGATGCGGCTGTGCTGTGCGGACTGGGCGGCTTCGTTTTCGGGGCGTTGCTCGCCGCCTGCGCCGGGATGGTTTGGGTGGACAGGCTCCGCCGCGCCTGCGCGAAAGCCGAAATGGAACTCGGCTACGAACGCGCCGCGCGCGCCGAAGAGCGTGCACAATCGGAACGTCTGCAGGAGGAGAGGGCGCGCACGCTCAATGCGTCCCTGCAGCGGCTTTTGGCGGAAGTCACGCAGGTGACGAACGCCGCGCTCAAATCGCGAGAGGAGGAACTTTCCGCCAAAAACCGGCAGCTTTTGCAACCGCTCAGCGAACAGATTGCGCGCCTGCAGAAGGACTCCGCCGCCAGCCAGGCGCAGATGACCACGCGGCTGGATTCGTTCTTCAGTTCGCTCACGGAAACCGCGGCAAAATTCGGACAGGAAGCGCGGACGTTCCGCGATGCGATGCGGGGGGCCAACAAGCAGCAGGGCACATGGGGCGAGAATATCCTTAAGGCGCTGTTGGAGTCGTTCGGACTGCAGGAGGGGGTCCACTATCTCTTGCAGACGGGCGTCCAGGGCAAGATCCCCGACGCGCTCGTCATCGACCATGTCGGACGGCGCATTCTGGTCGTCGATTCCAAGATGAGCTGGACGAACTATGCCGCGTCATTCGAGATGGAGGAAGGACCGCAACGGGAAGCGGAGCTCAAGAAGCATGTGCAAAGCGTGCGCAAGCATATCGAGGAGCTGGCGCAGAAGGATTATCCGTCCCTCGCGACGCCGGCTGGGTTCGAAAGCTACAAGTACGTGCCGCTGACGGCGATGTTCGTGCCGTGCGAGGCGGCGCTCGAGGCGGCGGTTCGGGTGGATGCGAAGCTCATGGACTTTGCGTTCAAGAACAAGGTCGTCCTGGTGACGCCGCCGACGCTGCTGGGTTTTCTGCTTCTTGTGAGCCAGGCGTGGTCGCAGTTTCAGGTCGAGCGCAATACGCAGGAGATCATCAAGCAGGCGCGCCTTCTGGTCGAGCGCGTGGATGCGCTATTTGCCGCGCTTGAAGACACCCAAACGCATTTGGAGAAAGGCCGGCAGGGTCTGGACAAGGCGCTGAAGCTCGCGGCGAAATCCGGCGAGGGGCGAAGCATCGTGTACACGGTGAACAGAATCATCAAATTGGGCGCGCCGCCCGTCAAGAAGCTCAAATCCCAGGCGCTGTTGGCGGACCCTGGGGCGAACGCGGCGGATGCGACAGACAATGGAACGGAAGAAAAGTAGGTGTTTGGGTATGCTATTCGCGCCCGTCCAAATATAAATACATATTTTTATATCGCTACTTGACTACCGATATAAAAATATGTATACTATGTGTCATATTTTACGTCTGAGAAGGTCTTGGACGAACAAGGTAAGAAAGAAATGAAGAAGTCTGACAATCAAACGAAGGCCCCGGAAGCGGAAACCGCGACCCCGGCTACCACCGCAACCGTCAGCACGGACGCGAAGGAATTCGCTGAAACATTGGCGAAAGTGCGTGCCGCGCAAAAGAAGTTCTCTACCTACACGCAGGAACAGGTCGACAAGATCTTCCGTGCGGCGGCGCTCGCGGCGAACAGCCAACGCATTCCGCTCGCCAAGGACGCCGTGCAGGAGACGGGCATGGGCATTGTCGAGGACAAGGTCATCAAGAACCACTTCGCGGCCGAATACATCTTCAATTGCTACAAGAACATGAAGACGTGCGGCGTGATCGAGGAAGACCAGAGCTTTGGCGTGCGCAAGATCGCCGAGCCGGTTGGCGTCATCGGCGCGGTCATCCCGACCACGAACCCGACCTCGACGGCGATTTTCAAGACCCTCATCGCGCTCAAGACGCGCAATGGCATCATCATCAGCCCGCATCCGCGCGCGAAGAAGTGCACGTACGACGCGGCGATGGTCGTTCTAGACGCGGCTGTCAAGGCGGGCGCGCCCGAAGACATCATCGCGTGCATGAAGGAGCCTTCCATCGAAAAGACCCAGCTCCTCATGAAGAATGCGGACGTCATTCTCGCGACGGGCGGTCCGGCGATGGTGAAGGCGGCCTACAGCTCGGGCAAGCCGGCTCTCGGCGTCGGCCCCGGCAACACGCCGGCGATCATCGACGACTCGGCTGACATCAAGCTCGCTGTCAGCTCGATCATCCACTCCAAGTCGTTCGACAACGGCATGATCTGCGCCTCCGAACAGTCCGTCATCGTGCTGGACAAGGTCTACGACGCGGTGAAGAAGGAGTTCGCCTATCGCGGTTGCTACTTCCTCAAGCCGGACGAACTGGACAAGGTCCGCAAGATTATCCTCAACGAGAACGGAACAGTCAACGCGAAGATTGTCGGCCAGAAGCCGGTGACGATCGCGAAGCTTGCGGGCGTGGATATCCCGGCGGCGACGAAGGTCATGATCGGCGAGGTCACGAGTGTGGACAAGTCCGAGCCGTTCGCGCATGAGAAGCTCAGCCCGGTGCTGGCGATGTACCGCGCGAAGGATTTCGACCAGGCCGTCGACATGGCGGAGAAGCTCGTGGAAGACGGCGGCTACGGCCACACCTCATCGATCTATTTGAACAAGCGCGACAACGAGGACAAGCTCGCCAAGTTCCAGGCGCGCATGAAAACCTGCCGCATTCTCGTCAACACGCCTTCGTCGCAGGGCGGTATCGGCGATCTGTACAACTTCAAGCTCACGCCGTCGCTGACGCTCGGCTGCGGCAGCTGGGGCGGCAACTCGGTGTCGACCAACGTGGGTGCGATGCATCTGCTCAACGTCAAAACAGTCGCGATCAGGAGAGAAAACATGTTGTGGTTCCGTGCACCTGAAAAGGTCTATATCAAGAAGGGTTGCCTGCCGGTGGCGTTGCGCGAGGTCAGCGAAGTCTGGCACCGCAAGCGCGCGTTCATCGTGACGGACTACTTCCTCTACGCGAACGGCTACACGAAGCCGATCGAGCGCAGCCTGGAAGAGCAGGGGTGCGCCGTGGCGACGTTCTCCAACGTGGCGCCGGATCCGACGATCGCGTGCGCGATGGACGGGGCGCGTCTGATGGCCGAGTTCAAGCCGGACGTGATCATCGCCGTCGGCGGCGGCAGCGCCATGGACGCCGGCAAGATCATGTGGGTTCTCTACGAGCACCCGGAGTGCAACTTCCTCGATATGGCGATGCGCTTCATGGATATCCGCAAGCGCGCCTACACCTTCCCGAAGATGGGCGAGAAGGCGAAGTTCATCGCGATTCCGACCTCGGCGGGCACGGGTTCCGAAGTGACGCCGTTCGCCGTCATCACCGACCAGGAGACGGGCACGAAGTATCCGCTCGCGGACTACGAGCTCATGCCGAACATGGCGATCGTTGATGCGGACATGATGATGTTCGCGCCTCCGGGACTGACGAGCGCGTCGGGCATCGATGCGGTTTCGCACGCGCTCGAGGCGTATGCGTCGATGATGGCGACGGAGTTCACAGACGGTCTGGCGCTGCAGTCGCTCAAGACGACCTTCAAGTATCTGCCGGCCTGCTACGAAGCGGCCTGCGCGAAGAAGGCGGACTTCTATGCGCGCGAGCGCATGGCGCATTCAGCGACGATGGCCGGCATGGCGTTCGCGAACGCCTTCCTGGGCGTCATGCACTCGATGGCGCACAAGCTGGGCGCGTTCCACCACATCCCGCACGGCATCGCCAACGCGCTCATGATGGTGCAGGTCCTGCGCTTCAACGCGAACGAGAAGCCGCCGAAGATGGGCACCTTCCCGCAGTACGACCACCCGAAGACGCTTCACCGCTATGCGGAGTGCGCGGACGCGCTCGGGCTCGGCGGCAAGACGGACGAAGAGAAGCTCGAGAACCTCATCAAGGCCATCCGCGAGTTGCAGAAGACGATCGGCATCAAGCCGACGATTCGCGACTACGTGCCGAATGAGAAGGACTTCCTCGACCGCCTCGACGCGATGACGGAGCAGGCCTTCGACGATCAGTGCACCGGCGCCAACCCACGCTATCCGCTGATGAGCGAAATCAAGCAGATGTACCTCAACGCCTACTATGGCAAGGACGAGGCTGTCTGAGTCTTGAACGGGAACAAAACGGATGAAGACGATACTCATCCGTGGGGTTAAGGCCCGAATCGCGTGCACGTTCTTTGAGCGTGCACGCGGTTTAATCGGGACACGCGGTTTGCCGCAGGGAGAGGGGCTTCTGATCCCGCGCTGCAACGCGGTGCACACCTTCTTTATGCGTTATCCGATCGATGTTACGTTTCTCGACCAGGCGGGTGAGATCATCAAGGTCGTGCGGAACGTCCGACCCTGGACGTTTTGCGTCTGGGGCGGCTGGCGGGCGCGGCAGGTTTTGGAGACGCGCGCAGAGGTTGCCGAACACTAAACCCGAAAGGCGCAATAAAGCCCGGACGGCTTGCACGGAACCCCGGAAATACGAAGCAAAGAATCGTCTTCCGGTCGATTCGCGCATTGGCGCCCTGCCCGGCTACATCATCTGAATTTTCTCAAGGCAAACGGCGCGGTCAACTCTCGAGCTTGAGCGAGGAGGGGTGATCGGCTGCGCGGGGCTTGAAGAGCGTGCCTTTTTCCACTTCCAGGCACATATCATAGACATCGCGCCAATTAGAGAGGCGTTCCGAGCGGTCTTTTACGAGCATGGCTTCAAGCAATTGGCAGAAACCTTGCGAAAGTGCGATGCCGTATCTTCGGGGATCCAGAGCCTGTTTCGCATTGTCGCAATGCGCGCGGAGCATGTCTTCCGAGTGGAGTTTGGGGAAAAGCATGCGTCCGCAGGCCAAATGGTAAAGCGTCGCGGCGAGCGAGTAGATATCGGCGCGGCAATCGAGTTCGACATCGCCATAGACTTGTTCCGGTGAAATATAGGCGGGCGTGCCCAGAACCTGTTCGGTAACGTCGATTTCCTCGTTTGGACGCAAATGGAAGGTGTGGCAGAGTCCGAGGTCGGTGAGTTTGACGACGCCTTCGGTGTTGATCATGATGTTTTCGGGCTTGATGTCGCAGTGCACCACGCCGAAATTGTGCCAGGCGTAGTCCAAAGCCAGGGCAATCGATTCGCAGATAAGGAGGCAGTCCGCTTCCGGCAGGTGGCATTTGCGCGTGAGAAGCGAGGCGAACGAATAGCCGTCCACGTATTCCATCACGTAGTACCAGACGTCCCTGTACTGGTTGAGCCCGTAGCAACGCACAATGCCGGGATGGTCCAGTTTGCTCATCGCGCGTGCTTCCTCCACGAAATGGGCGCGGTCTTCTGGATTGCCTGTGGGTTCCTGCTTGAGGATCTTTACGGCGACCAACTGGTCCGAACCGACGAATCGTGCCCGCCAAACGCACGCCATGCCGCCTTCGCCGATCTTTTCTTCGAGTTCAAGACCAGGCAGGGAAGGTTTGTTTATCAAAATCGCATTGTTCATTTCATTCCGGCTCCTTGGCAGGCGGTGCAAATCTGACCTCGTGTTCCGCGGCACTTCGCACAGCGGACGGCCTGTATGCCTTTGCAGGTCGGGCACGGTGCCACATTCGTTTTCCTGACGCGTCCGCTCGTGCGGACCTCATCGATTATCCACCCGTTCTCGCAGTCTTTGTTGGGACATTTCACAAGCCCTTTGCCCTTGCATGCGCGGCAGGCGACGATGCCCGACCAGTGGCAGCGCGAACAGGGCTTCCCATAGGCGTCCGCCAGGCGCCGCTGGTCTTTTCGGGAAAGTTTCCCGGCTTCTTCGCGCGGCACATATGCTTCGCCTACGGCCCGGTCGCCTTTTGCGAGGTGTCGCGCTTCAAAATCTTCGCGCGCCTGGCGAATTTCGGCATAGAGTTCGTCCAGTGCGCCGTATGAGGCGAGGCGCCCCTTCCCGGCGCAAACCGGACACGTGATTTTGTGCGTTTTAGGCTTCTTTTCGCCTATTCTCCCATCGTTTTGCCCGTAATCGGGCTCAGTGAGCGTGACTTTTCGTGCTCCGTCGCAGAAGGGACAGGGCAGGCGGCGGAGTACATTCGGCTTTTCCGGCAGGCAGAACGCCTCTTTCTGGACGGAATTGGTCTCCACCGTCCGGCAGGCCAGGGCGTTGCGCGCCTCGAAATAGTCCGCAAACGTCAGTGCGGCGGCCAAAAGAAGGGTGTTTCCAATCATGTCATGCCCCAATCGTGCAGACGGCGGTGGAGGGTGCGGCGGGAAATACCCAGTTGTTGGGCGGCTTTGGACTTGTTCCCGTGGCACGCTTCTATCGTGGCGAGAATTTGTTCCTTTTCCCTGTCGGCCAGCGAACATTCCGGCGCGGGGATTTCCGCAACCGGCTGGGGGGCCGGCAGGATCGGTGGCGCGGCATTTTCCGCGAGTAGGAGTGCGGCCGGCGGCTGCGGGACCCTCGGTTGGCGGATTTCGGCGGGCACATCGGCCGGGGTCAGAAGGCCGCCTTCGGACAAAACGACCATTTTCTCGACGACATTGCGCAATTGGCGCACATTTCCCGGCCAGGCGTAGTTTTCGAGCAGTTTCATCGCCGCCGGCTCGATTCCCGTGACGAGTCCGCCGTTTTCTTTCGAAAATTCCTTCAAAAAGCGCGTCACCAGCATGGGAATATCCCCGGGACGCTCCCGCAGGGCAGGCATATGGATGTCGATGACGTTCAGACGGTAATACAAATCCTCGCGAAAACGCCCCGCGGCGACTTCGGCGACAAGATTCCGGTTTGTGGCCGCCACGATGCGGATATCCGTCTTGACGTCCTCGGACCCGCCAACCCGCTGGAACGTGCGCGTTTCGAGCACCCGCAGGAGTTTGACCTGGGTAGCGAGGTCGATTTCGGCGATTTCGTCCAAAAAGAGCGTACCGCCGTTGGCCGCCTCGAATCGGCCGATTTTGCGCTCTCGGGCGTCCGTGAAGGCGCCTTTTTCGTGTCCGAAAAGCTCGGATTCGAGCAAAGTCGGAGAAAGCGCCGCGCATTCGACGGCGACAAAAGGTCCTTTGGCGCGGCTGGAAAGATCGTGCAAGGCCCGGGCCACGAGTTCCTTTCCGGTTCCGGACGGACCCTCGATGAGCACATTCGCGTTCGACCGCGCCGCCAGCCGGATCAGTTTGTACACCTCCTGCATGGCCGGCGAATTGCCGGTGAACGCCTCCAGCCCGTATTTCGGATTGAGTTGGGACTTGAGTTCTTTTACTTCTTGCTCGAGCGAATGGGTCTTTATCGCATTGGAAATACGCAGTTCGAGCTGATTCAGGTCCGTAATGGGCTTAGTGAGGAAATCGTCCGCGCCTTCTTTCATCGCTTTTACGGCCAAATCGACGCTTCCATACGCCGTCAGCAGGATGCACGCGAGCTTGGGGGCGCATTCTTTGGCCTTTTTGAGGAGAGAAACGCCGTCCATGCCCGGCATGCGGATATCGCTGATCATGAGCGCGAGGTCGGGATTCGCCCGGATGGCGTCCAGCGCCTGTTCCGCATCCGCCGCGGTCAGGCAGGCATAACGGTCGGAAAGGGCGCGTGCCATGACGTCCCGGGTAGGTTTTTCGTCGTCTACAATCAAGATCTTCGGTTTGGTCATGGGACGTCAACTTTCCAATTGGCGTACGCGCGGCTCCAGCCGCGGCAGTTTGACGGTGAAGGTCGTGCCCGCGTTCTTCACGCTTTCGGCGCTGATGGATCCCCCGTGATCATGCACAATGCGCGAGCAAATCATGAGCCCGAGGCCATGGCCGTTCGTCTTTGTTGAGCGGTAAGGCTCGAAAAGGTGGGCAATCTGCTCTTTCCCCATGCCGCACCCCGTATCCTGGATGCTTACGGAGACGCTGGTGTCGTCCGCCTCGGCGCTCAGCGTCAGATGTCCACCCTCTTTCATGGCCTCGAGGGCGTTTTTGAGGAGGTTGAAGAATACCTGTTCCATCTGGTTCTTGTCCAGCGCCACCATCGGCAGGCTGCGGGCGAAATCGGTCCGGACTGTTATTTTGCGCTCTTTCAGCTCGTTTTTGAGCGTTTCGAGGCAATTTTGGAGCGGTTCCACGAGCGAACCGGCCGTCAGCGCCAGTTTTGTGGGACGCAGCGCCTGGAGAAAATCGCGGATGATGCCGTCCAACCGCTGCACTTGCCGCCGGCATTCGGCGATGGACTCGTTCGTGGGGTAATCCCGCGCCAGGAGCTGCAGATTCAGCGAAATGGCGTTGAGCGGATTGCCGATTTCGTGGGCGACGCTCCGGGCCAGGTCGTGGATCGCATGCGAGGCTCCGGCCCGCAATTCGGCGTTTGTGCGGGCTTTTTCGGCGGTTATGTCGCGCAAAAGCACGAGCGTGGGGCCGTGCATTGGCTGGGTTTGCACTTCCAAAGTGCGCGTATCGGGGTAGGTCAGGGTGATTTCGCTCTTGGAGGCGCGTCCGACCGGGATTTTCAGGTATCTGAGCGCGTCCGCCGGCGCCATGCCCAGAAGCGTGTGGGCGGCGGGATTGGCGCGGACGATTTCCCCCTGTTCGTTCAGCACGAGGATGCCCTGCGCGATCGTCGAGATGAGGGTATCCAGAAAAACGACTTCTTCCAGCGCGCGGGCATACTGTCCCCGCAACTGGTTGATGTCCAGCCGGTCGATATGTTTACGGACGCTTTTGAAGAAGTTATCCATCTTGATGCCCTCCGGTTAAAAGGTCCAAAACCTCCAAAAAGCGGGTGTTCTGTTGCGGTGTCCCGATTGTGATCCGCAGGCGGTCCCCCGTCATTTCGCCGGGGAAATAGCGCACGAATATGTTGTTTTCGCGCAATTTCGCGAAAAGTTCATCCGCTTTGAAGGGGGCGGGGGGGCGGGCGAAGAGGAAATTCGTATGACTTTCGGGGATGTTCCAGCCCCGGGCGCGCAAGGCGTCCGTCAATTTGCCGCGGGATTCGACGACTTGGGCGACGGTGTCCTCGAAATGCGCCCGGTCCTTGACCGCGGCGAGGGCCACGGCCTGGGCGAGGGCGTCCACATTGTAGGAGTCCTTTATCTTGTAGAGCGCGTCTATAAGGTCCACCGGTCCCACGCAATATCCGACGCGCAGCCCGGCGAGCGAATAGCTCTTGGAAAAGGTCCGCATCACAAGGACGTTCGTATTCTCCGCCGCGGTCGCCAGACTCATGCAGTTCACTGGCGCGAAGTCCGCATACGCCTCGTCCACCAGCAAAACACCGCGGAAAACGCGCGAAAACGCGGCGATTTCGTCGATTTCCTTCAAAGTTCCCGTCGGCGCATTGGGGTTCGTGATGAGCGCGAGGGCGACTTTCGAGCCGACTTGCGCCGTGCGCAGGTCGGGTCCGACCGGTACCCAGGCGACGTCTCGGATGGCGGCGAGGGTCTTGTAGAGGGAGTAGCTCGGGTCCAGCGAGGCGATCTGCTCGTCGTTTTCCACGAAAGCCTTGGCGGCGAGCGAAAGGACTTCGTCCGAACCATTGCCGATGAAGATGCGTTCCGGCACGGTGCCGTTGAGTTCGGCGAGCGCGGCGCGCAAATCCCGGAACACCGGGTCCGGATACCGGCGCAGCTTGTCCAGATCGAAATCCTTCAGCACCGCGGCGCATTGGGGCGAGGGCGGATAGGGATTTTCGTTCGTGTTGAGCTTGACGACGTCCTGCGACTTGGGCTGTTCGCCCGGCACGTAGGCTTCGAGATTCTGGACGGATTTTGCGATTCTCATGGTGTCAGCGTATTAGTTCGGCGCTTGTGTAGAGCGTGTGGCGCCGCAGGAAGATGATAAGATACGACTCGTCGGCGGAATAGCTGATCAGGTCGCGGCACTTTGTGAAGCCGCGCCGGACCATTTCGTCCTCCAGGATGCGCATGTTGTTGTCGAGCGTCGTCGTCTGCCGGCCGAAGACGCAGCCGAAGCCGTTCGGATTTTCCGGATTGCCCGAGGCCAGCGGAATGAGGTAGAAGAGGTACCACCCCGAGTTCTCTATCGCCACCATTTCGCGTCCGCCAGCCGAAGACGTCTTGATTGTGGCGCAGCCGCCGCCCAGAAACGCCGCGAGAAGCGCCGCGGAAATCAGGATTCTTTTCATTGGAGCACCCCCGAAAGCTGGATTTCACGATACGTTATGAAGTAGGGAAGCGGAAAGGAAATGGAGGAGCCGGGGAGGGTGAAGAGGACCTGGTCGCTCATGTGATACATCATGTCCCGCGCCTCGCAGCCCTCTTTTCGGGCGAAATCGATGAAACGGGACTGGATCTTATCCATCGTCACGTCGTCGCGGAAGAACGCGAAAGGCGTGAAACGCCGCGGAGAGACGTTCCCGCAGACGAGCGGGATTTTCCCGAACAGATACCAGCCGTAGTTCGTCACGAGCACATGGCGCTCGCGGGTATGGCGATTGGCCGCGACGTCGATAGAGAAGCAGCCGGCGGACAAAAAAAGCGCAGAGACAAGAAAAATCGACAGAACGATGTGCGATTTCATTCGTTTAGACTCCTTTCTGCATATTGAAGCACCTCGAAACCCTGCATGTCTGTATTATATCAAATTTAAGCGTTAAAAACTACCGATTTCGGGCTTTCCCCTAAAATCGAAAGGGCGGAATCCGACGGAACGGTCCAGGAATCCGTATATAAGGAAGGGGAAACGACGCGGGAAAAGCGCAGAAGAAGGAAGCGGACCCTGCTGCGCGTCCTTTTGCAGGCGCGGCGGTTCCGGCGCAACGGGGTGGCGGTTCCGGCGCAACGGTACCACCGTTCCGGCGCAACGGTATCACCGTTCCGGCGCAACGGTATCACCGTTCCGGCGCAACGGTATCACCGTTCCGGCGCAACGGGGTGGCCGTTCCGGCGCAACGGGGAAGGCGGCGGTCGGCTTGTCCGCCGGGGACGGAAAGAAAAAGTGAAAATTCGCCTTTGAATTCCCGCCCAAAAAATAGTATAATCTATTCCAATGGCACGGGTAAAACTAACGAAGACGGAGCTCAAGGCTCAGATGGACGCGCTGAAACGCTTTCAACGCTTCCTGCCGATGCTTCAACTCAAGAAACAGCAGCTCCAAAGCGAGATAGCGGGAATCGCCGCCAAGGCGGACGCGGTGTCCGCCAAAGAGCGCGCGATACGGTCCGGTCTGAACAGCTGGGTCGGACTGTTCGCCACGGACGAGGCTTTGCTCCAGGGGCTGGTATCCGTCAAGCACGTGTATACCGGCTTCACCAACATTGCGGGCGTCACCATCCCGACGTTCATGTCCATCGAGACGGACGTGAAGGCGGTGGATCTATGGGAGACGCCGGCGTGGGTGGACGCGGCGGTCGAGACGACGACGCAGATTCTGACGCTCCAGTGCGAGCGGGCCATCTACGAGGAGCAGCGCCGGCTCATCACGCTGGAACTGCAGCAGACGGCGCAGCGCGTGAACCTCTTCGAGAAGGTGAAGATACCCGCGTGCAAGGAAGCCATCCGCGTCATCAAGATCGCCATCGGCGACGAACAGACCGCGGCGGTCATCCGCGGCAAAATCGCGAAGTCCCGCGTGAAGGAAAGCGAGGTGGCGCAATGATAGTCAAGATGCAGCACTTGGATCTCGTCTGCCTGGCGAACGAGAAGGAAGCGACGCTGACCGCCCTGCGCGAACTGGGGGCGGTGCACCTGAATCTGAACGCCGCGGCGGGCACGGACGTAGCCGCCGCGAAAGGCGCCGCGTCCGCGGCGGAAAGCGCCGTGCGGGCCATTCGCAAGGCGCGCAAGGAACTCGGCCTTTCCCGTCCGTTGGCGGAGTCCGTCCAGCGCACGCCGTCCGAAGTGCTGGATTTGGTGGCGCGGCGCACGGAACAGCAGGCCGAGGCCGAACGGCTCGCGCGCCTGATCCGGCAGTACGCGCCCTACGGCGATTTCGACCCCGCCCTCGCCCGGAAGATCCTGGACGCCGGGGTGGATCTGTCGGGCGTCGCCGAACTGCCCGAGAAACTGCCGCCGAAGCGGCTGAGCGCCCTGGAGGCGGACCATGCCGCGCTCCTCAAGAAGATCGCCGACGGAAGCGCCGCGCTCGCGGCGACGGACGAGGCGGCCATTTTGAAGTCCTACCCTGCGCTTGCGGACAAAATCGCCTTCGAAGAGGCGCGCGAGCTCATGGGGACGCACGGTTCGCTCGCCTCCATTTCGGGCTGGGTGCCGGCGCCGGCGTGCGAAAACGTGCGCGCGGCCGCCGCGTCCAACGGTTGGGGCATCCTCCTGCGTGCGCCCGAATCGGGCGAAACACCCCCCACGCTGATCGACCCGCCCCGCTTCTTCAAGTCCATGAAAGCCCTGTTCGGCGGCCTCGGCATCGTGCCCGCCTATACGGAAGCGGACGTGTCGGTTCCGTTCATGTGCTATTTCTCGCTCTTTTTCGCGATGCTCGTCGGCGACGGCGCCTACGGGGCGATTTTCCTCGCCGCGACTTTGTGGGGATGGAAGAAGACGGCCGGCCACCGCTCGCCCGTCGCCCGCAGCTGGCTCGTCCTGCTGACGGTCTTCTCGTCCGCGACGATCGTCTGGGGACTTCTCTCCAACACGTGGTTCGGCGCGCAGTTGCCCTGGTGCCGCGACTGGCCGACGGTCAAGTGGCTGGGCGACGTCACCTACCGGCACATGATGCTCCTCTGCTTCACGATTGGCGTGTCGCACCTGATGCTCGCCCGCCTCTGGAACGGCGTCTGCAAGCTGAACGACACGTCCTGCCTGGCGGAATTCGGCTGGGCGGGCATCCTCCTTTTCATGTATTTCGTGACGAACGCCATCGTCGGCGTCTTCCCGGGGATTCCCGTGGCGATGTACGTCGTTTTCGGACTTTCGCTCGTCGGCGTCTTCGGTTTCACCCTGAAACCGTCCGAATTCAAGACGCGCGGGGCGGAACTCGGGATGCTGCCGCTGAGCATCATGAGCGCGCTCGGGGACATCATCTCCTACGTGCGCCTGTTCGCGGTCGGGCTGGCCTCGGTCAAAGTGGCGGAAAACTTCAACGCGATGGCCTTGGGGCTTTTCGCCGATTCCCACGCCTGGTGGGTTTCGGCGCTGATGGGGCTCGGCGCGGCGTTCATCCTGATCGTCGGGCACGGACTCAACCTCGCGATGGCGGGGCTGTCCGTCCTCGTGCACGCCGTGCGGTTGAACACGCTCGAATTTTCCAACCACAAGGGCGTGACCTGGTCGGGATACGCCTTCGCGCCTTTCCGCCGGCGGGCGGCGCAGGCCCGGTGACACGCGCAAAGATTTGACATTCCACATTAAACTAAGGAGAACACGAATGAATGATGCAGCAATGATTGTGGCGGGCGCCATCGCCTGCCTGGGACTTTCGGGCGCCGGCAGTGCGCTGGGGACGGGTTACGCGGCCGCGGCGGCCGTCGGCTCGTGGAAGAAATGCTACGCCGCCAACAAGCCCGCGCCGTTCCTGCTCCTTTCCTTCGTCGGCGCGCCGATCACCCAGACGCTGTACGGAATGATCCTGATGTTCGTCATGCTGGGCATGGTCGGCAAGGTCTCGGCGGGTTCGGGCGTGCCGGTTCTCGTGGCGGGCATCTTCTCGGGCTTCGCGATCGGCCTTTCGGCGCTCTTCCAGGGGCGTGCGGCGGCGGCGGCCTGCGATGCGCAGTCCGAAACCAACCAGGGCTTCACGAACTACCTCGCGGCGCTCGGCATCGTCGAGACCGTCGCCATTTTCGCGATGGTGTTCTCGCTCATCGCCCTCGGCGCGGTGAAGTAAAAGGACGTTTCCCGCGTGAAGCGCGGCGCATTCTGGGCGTTTGCCGCCGTCTTCGCCGTGGCGGTCGGCTGGCTTTTCGCCGGCGCGTGGTCTACTGATCTCGCGCCGGTCATGCCGGATTGCGCCGTTTCCTTTCCGCGGCGGTGGCTCGCCACGCGCGGGGGGGAGTGGTTCGCGAACGGCAAGTTCGTCCCGGACGATCTGCTCGTCCTCCTCGGCGGACCCTACGTTTGGCAGGAACTGCGGTACGCGGTCGCGCTTTTCGCCGCCGCGTTGGGGCTGGCCTGGTTTTTGCGCGGGAGGGGTCTCTCGCGCCTGTCCGCCTACGGGGCGGGGCTTTTCCTGGCGTTTTCGGGCTATTGGTGCACGCTTTTCAGCGCCGGACACCTGGGCTGGTTTCGCTGGATGACGTACGGCGTCTGGGTGTTCGGGCTCGTGGACCGTGCGCTCGGGCGGGGCGGGGCCCGTTATTGGCTCCTTCTGGGCGCGTGTCTGGCGTGGGGGAGTTTCTACCAGCCCGACCTTTGGCTCCTTTTCACCCTCTTTTCCTTTGTCTACTTCCTTTATCGCCTGTATCGGGAGCGGGCGCGCTTTTTGCCGCTCCGCACCGGCGGAATCCGTTTCCTCAAAGGAGCGGCCCTCGCGTGCGCGGCGTTTGTCCTGATCGGCCTGCCGAGTTTCCGTTCCGCCTTCGTCAATGATTTGGGCGGACGCGACGCGCAGATCGCCTCTTCCGCGGCGAATCCGGCGGACGAGGCGCGGGCGCGGTGGATTTTCGTCACGAACTGGTCCCTGCCGCCGGAAGACACTCTGGAACTCGTCGTGCCGCGCGTGCAGGGCGATACGAGCTGTCCGCTCACGCTCGCCATTAACGGCGCGGCGAAAGGGACGCGTCCGTATACGGGGCGGTTGGGGCGTCCGGACGGGGCGCCCGGCGGCAATTACCGCCAGCACGCGCTGTATGCGGGGGCGGCGACCTGCGCGCTCGCCCTTTTGGCGCTCGTCGCCGCGTGCGGGCGGGGTGGGTTGCGCGCCTGCGCCCTGTCGCGTGCGGACATCTTCTTTTTCGCCGCGTGCGCGTTCGTCTTCTGGCTGTTTGCGCTCGGACGCTACTGCGCGCCAGTCTACCGGCTCGTCTACGCTTTGCCGTTCGGCGACTATCTGCGCGCCCCGGTCAAGTGGCTTCATCTGACGGAATTCGCCCTCGCCGTCCTCGCCGGCTATGGACTTGAGGCGTTGCGGCGGCTTTTGGCGCGCACGTCTCTCGCGCCAAGCATGCAAACCGCCGCGCTCGTCCTCCTCATCCTTATAGGGACCTTCGACCTCGTGCGCGTGGACGCCCTCTATTGCGCCCCCCGCCGGGCGGACGCCCAACTGCAGTTCGCCGACATACAAGCCTTGCGCAACCCGTCCGTCCAGGACCAGATGCGCCGGGCGCGGATGCGCGTTTTGGGGTACTATGGCGCCGCGGCGCTTGTGGAAGTTCCCCAGCCGCGCGAAAACGGTCCCGCAGACGTCCCCGCCCCCGTACCGGGCGTACTCGTCTGGGCCATCCTTTCCGTCCTCGCGGACCTGCTTCTGGCGGGGTGGCTCGTGGGGGATTTTCTCCTGCGCAAGAGGAAGACGGAACAAAAATGAACGAAGAAGCCTTTTTTGCACTCGCCGCGCAGGTTTTTGGCGTGCCGCGCGAGACATTGACGCGCGAGACGGCGTTCGAGTCCATCCCGCAGTGGGACAGCATCAACCACCTGCGGCTTCTGATGGAGACGGAAGCGGCGTTCGGCGTGCATTATCCGCTCGCGCGCATTCCCCGTCTCAAGACCCTCGGCGATTTCCTGAACCCCTGAGCGCGGCACTCCCCCCCGTCCAGCGTCCGCCGGAGACTTCCGTGCGGTCCGTCTCCGGCTTTTGTCCGGCGCGTCTCTGGCTTTCCGTCCCCAGGTTGGCGACTTGAATAGCTGCCCCTTAGACCTGGAATATCTCCGTCTGCGACCTGAATTGCAAATCACTATGTCTTTCATATGAATTCACTATGTGTTTTGATGTAAAACACTATGACTTTTAACACAAAACACTATGTCAATTACATTAAAACACTATGTGTTTCACATAAAAACTCATAGAGTATTGTTTCAAGACACATAGTGAATTGTTTTTTTGGTTGCTTGGTTTTCCGAATTATGGTAGACTATGAGGCTACAAAGCGGTCCGGCGGAGTGGCTGAAGGTCTGTGGCAAACGGGGTGAAAGCCGGAGTTGGACGGCAAGAAAGGCGGAAAGAAATGGACAAAAAGTATCTGACGTACGACACGGTGCCGTGCCGGGCGCCGGGGAATCCCGGCGGCTACCGGCTGCAACTGCGGCAGGAACCTGCGCAGGCCGAGAACAGCGCCTACAAGGAGGCTGTTCAGAGTCTTTCGCTCAATCTGAACGAGAGGACGGTCGCGTTTCTGGTCGAGGCGGTCCTGCTGTCGTTCGCCGAAAAGGTGGCGGCGGACGGCGTGCCGCGGCGCATCGGCAATCTGCTCAAGTTCGCGCCGGTTTTGCGCGGCAAGGTGGAGGGCGTGAACAGTCCCTTCGACCCCAAAACCGTGAAAACGTCCGTCGCCGTGACGCCGTTGAAGGGGCTGTCGCGCGCATTGGACACGACACGTCTGGCTTTCGTCAACAGCCGCCCGGAGAAACGCATCACGATCCAGAACTTCCAGTCCCTGCCGCGCCAAACGGGCGGGGACGGCATCGTGGTGCGCGGACGGACGATTTCCGCGTTCGGGCGAAACCTGATTCTGCGCGCCGAGCTGGGGGACTCCGCCGAAGTTTCGTGGCGCGCCGGGGACGGGGACATCCGGACGGTCCCGCTGGAGGTGTGTACGACGGACTACTTCTGCACGGAATTCGCATGGCCCGCGGCACTTCAGGACGTGCCGGCGGGGACGAAACTGACGTTCGTCCTGACCCTGCGCGGCGGGGTGAAAGACGCCGCGCCGCGTCAGAAGCGCGTCGTCTGCACGCTGCAAGACGCCTGACCCGCCCCGATCGACAAGTCCCGTAGGATTCGGGGATGCGATTCAACCGGGAAAGGCATGCAGAAAAGTAGAATATCCCAGCGTAATCTACATTTTCTCTGTTGGCCACCTGCCCAGGCAATAGATTTTTGAAAATACCCTATTGCCGTAAAGCGTTAGATTTGGTATAATAGAACCTAATCTTCGCAGGAAGAGGGTCGCGATACGGGCGAGTATATCCCGTCGCGTCGTGACCGCCGAGCCCCGCTCGCGGTCATGAACGCCGCGAGCGACTTCTTTTTTTGCGGGGAGGACTGTGTCGAGACCCAATCGTGCGCGGGACTGCTTCTGAAGGGGTTCCCGGCGGCTACACCGGGTGGTGACCGCCGATAGCGCGATCGTCGAAGCGCAGGTCGAATGAACTAAGTAAGGAACAAAGGTAAAAATGCAACAGCAAAGAGTTCGCATCCGCCTGCAGGCATACGATCACCGTGTGCTGGATCAGGCCGTCGGTGGCATCATCGACACGGCCCGGGGCACGGGTGCGCAGGTCGTGGGGCCCATCCCGCTGCCGACGCGTATCGAGCGTTTCACGGTGAACCGTTCGCCGAACGTCGACAAGAAGTCCATGGATCAGTTCGAGATGCGCACGCACAAGCGCCTGCTCGACATCGTCAACCCGACCGCCCAGACGATCGATGAGCTCAAGAAGCTCAATCTGCCGGCTGGCGTGGACATCACGATCAAGGTCTGAGGAGGTCTGCGATGGAAGGTTTGATTGGCAAGAAGATTGGCATGACCCAGGTCTACGACGCGGACGGCGTGCGCACGTGCGTGACGGTCGTCGAGGTCGGTCCCTGCCCGGTCGTGCAGCTCAAGACGCCCGAGAACGACGGCTACAGCGCCGCGCAGCTCGGCTATGGCGCGCAAAAGGCGCAGCGTCTGGCGAAGGCCCAGCAGAAGCATTTTGAAAAGGCGGGCGTCGAGACGCTCAAGGTCCTCCGCGAATTCGCGCTGGACGCGGGCGAGGAAGTCAAGGTCGGCGACAAGATCACGGTCGCGAACTTCGAAGGCGTCAAGTACGTGGACATCACGGGCGTGACGAAGGGCAAGGGCTTCGCCGGCGTCCTCAAGCGCTACAATTTCGCGGGCGGCAACATGACGCACGGCGGCCACTCCAAGCGCCGTACGGGCGGTCTGGCGGCGCGCGATCTCCCGGGTTGGATTGAAAAGGGCAAGAAGATGCCGGGCCACATGGGCGACGTGAACCGCAAGGCGATGAACCTCGAGGTCGTCGCGGTGCGTCCCGAGGACAACGCGCTCCTCGTCAAGGGCTCGATTCCCGGCGCGCGCAACGGCATCGTGATCGTGCGCAAGTCCCTCAAGAACAATGTGATCGCGGCGAAAGCGCAGAAGGGGGCCAAGTAATCATGAAGAAGATTGACGTCACGATTGAAGAGTCGCAGTTGACGCTCGACAAGGGCGCGCAGGCGGTCAAGGACGCGATTACGGCCATCCGCAACTGGATGCGCGCGGGCACGGCCTCGACGAAGGGCAAGGGCGAAGTCGCCGGTTCGAACAAGAAGCCGTGGAAGCAGAAGGGCACGGGCAACGCGCGTGCGGGCTTCCGCCAGTCGCCGGTTTGGCGCGGCGGCGGCGTGGCGCACGGCCCCAAGCCGCGCGTCTACGACCAGAAGGTCAACAAGAAGGTCATGAAACTCGCGTTCGCGCGTGCGTTCTCCGACAAGTTCAAGGCGGGCGACGTGATCGTCGTGGACGCGTTCTCGTTCGAGGCGCCCAAGACGAAGCTCATGGCGGGCTTCCTCAAGGAACTCGGCGTCGACCGCACGGCGATCATCGTCCAGAAGGAAGTCGACGAGACGACGCTTCTGGCCACGAGCAACCTGCCCCGCATCGACTATTCGACGGCCGCGGCGCTTGACGTGTATTCCCTCATGGTCGCGCGCAAGGTTGTTTGCGACAAGGCCGCATTCGACGCGCTCGTCGAGCGTATCGCCAAGTAAGGAGCAGTCATGACGAACGATGAAGTCATCAAGAAGGTTCTGATCACGGAGAAGGGCTCGCGCCTTTCGGTCGAGAACCGCTATGTGCTGGAAGTCGCGGCGGATGCGCGCAAGCCCCAGATCGCCACGGCGGTCGAGGCCAAGTTCGGCGTGCACGTCCTCGCGGTCCGCACGGTCAACACCAAGGGCGGGATCCGCTACATCCGCGGCACGCGCCGCGCGGTGACGGAACCGACTGTCAAGAAAGCGTATGTCACCGTCAAGGCCGGCGAGCGCATCGAACAGGTCTAAGGAGTATCTCAATGGGACTTAAAACATTCAAAGCCCGTTCGTGCGGCATGCGTTTCCGCGTGGCCAGCACGCGCGAGGAAATCACCGCGAAGAAGCCGGTGAAGAGCCTGACGAAAGCCGTCCGCAAGACGGCCGGGCGCAACAACCAGGGCCGCATCACGACGCGCCACCACGGCGGCGGCGTGAAGCAGCGTCTGAGGATCGTCGATTTCAAGCGCGTCAAGGTCGACGTGCCGGCGACGGTCAAGGAGATCGAGTACGATCCGACCCGCAGCGCGAACCTCGCGCTCATCGAGTACGCGGACGGCGTGAAGAGCTACATTCTCGCGCCGGAAGGTCTCAAGGTCGGCATGACGGTCATGAACGGCGCGAAGGCCGAGGCGACGGTCGGCAACTGCCTGCCGCTCTCCCAGATCCCGCTCGGGCTGATGGTCCACGCCATCGAGCTCGTCCCGGGCCAGGGCGCGAAGGTCGGGCGTTCGGCCGGCAACGCGTGCCAGATCATGGCGCGCGACGGCGGCACGGTCACGCTCAAGATGCCTTCGGGCGAAGTGCGCATCTTCAACGGCCGCTGCCTGGCGTGCGTCGGCTCGGTCGGCAACAAGGATTGGGGTTCGATCCACCTCGGCAAGGCCGGCCGCAAGCGCTACCTCGGCATCCGTCCGACGGTCCGCGGCGTGGCGATGAACCCTGTCGACCACCCGATGGGCGGCGGCGAAGGCCGTACGTCCGGCGGTAGCGATCCGCGCTCCCCGTGGGGCCAGCTGGCGAAGGGCGGCAAGACCCGTTCGCGCCGCAAAGCATCCAACAAAGTCATTGTCAAGAGGAGGAAATAATCCATGGCACGTTCTCTCAAGAAGGGACCTTATGTCGAGGAGAGCCTCCTCCGCAAGGTCGAGAAGGCGCAGGCCGGCAACAAGAAGCAGCCGATCAAGACGTGGAGCCGTCGCTCGATGGTTCTGCCCGAGTTCGTCGGTTTGACGTTCGCCATTCACAACGGACGGCAGCACATGCCGATCTTCATCACGGAAAACATGGTCGGCCACCGGCTGGGCGAGTTCGCTCCGACGCGCACGTTCAAGGCGCACGGCAACTCCGCCGCCAAGGTCGAGAAGAAGTAAGGGAGCCGAGAACAAATGGAAGTCATCGCTCTAACCCGCAACGCGCGCATGTCGGCCGCCAAAGGCCGTCCGATCGCGCGCGCCTGTCAGGGACTTAAGGCGGCCGATGCATTGAAGGTCGTCGAGTTCTCGCCGAAGAAGGCCGCGGAAATCATCCGCAAGACGCTTTTGTCGGCCATCGCCAACGCGAAGAACAACAACGGTATCGCCGATGCGGCGAACCTCACGGTCAAGCTGTGCGTTTTCGACGAGTCCATTCGCATGCGCCGCTACTGGCCCACGGCCCGCGGTTCGGCGCACCCGATCGCCCGCCGTCTGTGCCACTGCAAGATCGTGCTGACCGATGCCAAGAAGGAGTCGAAATAATGGGACAGAAAGTCAATCCCGTCGGTTTTCGCGTCGGCGTCAACCACGCCTGGGGCAGCCGCTGGTACGCGAACAAGAAGAACTTCGGCGCGTTTCTCGTCGAGGACCAGAAGATTCGCGAATTCCTCAAGAAGAAACTCGTCGAGGCGGGTCTTTCCAAGATCTTCATCGAGCGCTTCGCCAATCGTGTGCGCGTGACGCTTCTGTCGGCGCGTCCGGGCGTCATTCTCGGCCGCAAGGGCGGGGACGTGGACGCCATCCGCGCCGAACTCGAGAAGATGACCGGCAAGGAAGTCTACATCGAGATCAAGGAAGTCCAGGGCGCGGATGCGGATGCGCAGCTCGTCGCCGAGTCGATCGCCCAGCAGCTCGAACGCCGCATCGCGCTCAAGCGCGCGATGAAGCGTGCGATGAAGGTCGCGATGGATATGGGCGTCGACGGCATCAAGGTCCGTGCGGGCGGCCGCATCAACGGCGCGGAAATCGCGCGCGTCGAGTGGTCGCGCGAGGGCAAGGTGCCGCTGCACACGCTGCGCGCGAACATCGACTACGGTTTCGCCGAGGCGAATACGACGGCCGGCAAGATCGGTCTCAAGGTTTGGATTTGCAAGAAGGAAGGTTTCCAGGCTCGTCCGCAGCGCGGCGAACGTCGTGGCGACCGTGAAGGAGGTAAGCGCCATGCCGCTCATGCCTAAGAGAGTCAAGTACCGCAAGGTTTCAAAGGGCAACCGTTCGGGCTACGCCACGAGCGGCACGGAGCTCGCGTACGGCGAGTTCGGCCTCAAGGCGCTTACGCGCGGTTTGCTGACGGCGACCCAGATCGAGGCCTGCCGCGTGGCGATCAACCGCGAGATGAAGCGCAAGGGCAAGTTGTGGATCCGCGTGTTCCCCGACAAGCCCGTCACGCGCAAGCCTATCGAAGTGCGTATGGGCGGAGGAAAGGGCAACCCCGAATTCTGGGCGGCCGTCATCCTCCCCGGCAAGGTGCTCTTCGAAGTCGGCGGCGTCAACGAGGAAACCGCGAAGGAGTGTCTCCGTCTCGCGGCGACCAAGATCGGCATTCACACTAAGTTTATCACCCGCGCAGGAGTTAAGATCTGATGAGCACGGAAAATACAAATCGCGGCACCCGCAAGATTCGCAAGGGCGTTGTCGCGTCCAAGATGGGTGCGAAGAGCGTGGTCGTCACGGTCGGCTACCGCGAACGCCACCCCGTTTACGGCAAGGTCATCGAGCGCGTGAAGAAGTATCACGTGCACGACGAGGCCGATACCGCCAAGGTCGGTGACACCGTCACCATTATGGAAACGCGTCCGCTCTCGGCCACCAAGCGCTGGCGCATCGTCAAGTAAGGGGAATTTCGATGTTACAGGAACTCTCTAATCTCGTCGTTGCGGACAACACAGGCGCCAAGCGCGCGATGTGCTTCCGCATTCTCAAGCAGCGCAAGGAGTACGCGCATCTCGGCGACATCATTCGCGTTGCGATCAAAGAGGCCACGCCCACGAGCTCGATCAAGAAGGGCTCCGTCGCGACGGCCGTGATCATCCGCACGGGCAACCCGATCCGCCGCGAGGACGGTTCGACGGTGCATTTCGACCAGAATGCGTGCGTTCTCGTCGACTCGAAGATGAACCCCATCGGGACCCGCGTGTTCGGGCCTGTGGCGCGCGAACTTCGCGACAAGAACTACATGAAGATTCTGTCCATGGCCCCGGAAGTGGTCTAAGGCGAAGGAGCATACAAATGGCACTTTCTAGAATCAAGAAGAACGATACGGTCATCGTGATTTCCGGCACTTCCGCCGGGAAGACGGGTACCGTGCTCCGCGTCGACCCGAAGAAGGCGGTCGCGGTTGTCGGCGGCGTCAACGTGCACAAGAAGGCCGTGCGCCGCACGGAAAAGCAGGCGGGCGGCATCATCGAGAAGGAACTCCCGATCCGTCTCTGCAAGCTTATGCCGTACGATGCGGAAAAGAAGACCGGCACGCGCGTGAAGGCCGGCGAAAAGGACGGCAAGAAGGCCCGTGTCGCGGTCAAGAGCGGCAAGGCTCTCTAAGCAAGGAATTGACAAATGGCAAGACTTAAAGACGAATATGCGAGCCGGATGGTTCCCGAACTTGAAAAGAAGTTCGGCACGACCAACAAGATGCTCGTTCCGCGCCTCCAGAAGATCGTGATCAACATGGGCTTCGGCATTGTCTCGAAGGACGAGCAGAAACAGCTCGTGGACGATCTGGCGGCGATCACGGGGCAGAAGCCCCAGCTTTGCCGCGCGAAGAAGTCGATCTCGAACTTCAAGCTGCGCGAAGGGATGGTCATCGGCGCGAAGGTCACTTTGCGCGGCGACCGCATGTGGGAATTCGCCGACCGCATGATTTCGGCTGCGCTTCCGCGCATCCGCGACTTCCGCGGCGTTTCCAACCGCGGTTTCGACGGCCGGGGCAACTACACGCTCGGCATCAAAGAGCACACGATCTTCCCCGAACTCGTTGTGGAAGGTTCCGCGCATAGCGGCATGGACATCACGTTCGTGACCAGCTCAACCGACAACAAGGCGGCCAAGGAGCTTCTCATCTCCATGGGCATGCCGTTCGCAGGGAGGAATTAATCATGGCTAAGCAATGCTTGATCGAAAAGCAGAAAAAGACGCCTAAGTTCAAAGTGCGCGCGTACAACCGTTGCCAGCGCTGCGGACGCCGTCATGCGTTCATCCGCAAGTTCGGCGTGTGCCGTCTGTGCTTCCGCGAGCTCGCGCTCGCCGGGCAGATCCCCGGCGTCACGAAGGCTTCTTGGTAATTTTGAGGAAAGGAATCCTATTATGACACTTGATCCCATTTCCGAAATGCTTACGACGATCCGCAACGGACAGAAGGCGCGCCTTCATTCCGTGAAGTCGCCGGCCAGCAATCTCAAGAGCGAAATCGCGCGTGTCCTCAAGGAAGAGGGCTATATCGCCGACGCGGTCACGACGACGGAATTCCCGAAGTCGCTCGTGATCACGCTGAAGTACAACGACCGTGCGGTTCCCGCGATCACCGAGCTCAAGCGCGTCTCGAAGCCGGGTCTGCGCAAGTTCGTTTCGGTCGGCGAAATCCCGTCCGTCCTCGACGGCATGGGTCTCGCGATCCTCTCCACTTCGAAGGGCGTCATGACTGGCGCCGCGGCCAAGAAGGCCAAACTCGGCGGCGAGCTTCTCTGCACCGTCGCCTAATAAAGGAGCCAGAAGACAATGTCTCGAATCGGTAAAGAACCCGTCAAGCTCGTGGAAGGCGTGACCGCCTCCGTCGCGGGCCAGGTTGTGACGGTCAAGGGCAAGCTCGGCGAGCTTTCCTACACGATGCATGATGGCATCACGGCGAAAGTCGAAAACGGCGAAGTTCTCGTGGCGTGCGCGGATGACGCGAAGCTCGGCAACTTCCACGGCCTCGCCCGCGCGCTGATCCACAATATGGTCATCGGCGTGTCCGCCGGCTATACGAAGAAACTCTCGATTGAAGGCACGGGTTTCAAGGCTGTTCTCAAGGGCAGCGAGCTCGCGCTCTCGCTCGGTTTCGCGTCGCCCAAGATTTTCGCCGTCCCGGCGGGAATCAAGGTCACGGTCGAGAACGACGGCCTGCAGGTCACCGTTTTCGGTTGCGACAAGGACAAGGTCGGCGAAGTCGCCGCCCGCATCCGTTCGTTCTACCCGGCCGAACCTTACAAGGGCAAGGGTATCAAGTACGTTGGCGAGCATATCCGCCGCAAACAGGGCAAGAAGGTCGCCTAACGCGCGGCACTAAGGAGAAACCGAAATGAGTTTCAATCGTAAAGTTCAGCGTCAGAAGCGGCATTTGCGCCTGCGCCAGCACGTGGCTGGCACCGCGGCGCGTCCGCGCATGTCGATTTGCGTGACGAACAAGAACATGTACGTCCAGTTCATCGACGATGACGCGGGCAAGACGCTCGCGTCCGCGAGCACGCTCAAGGAGAAGAAGGCCAACATCGAGGTCGCCAAGGCGCTCGGGCAGTCGGCCGCGGCCGCGGCGAAGGCCGCGGGCATCGCTACGGTCGTCGTCGACCGCGGCGGTTTCAAGTACACGGGTCGCATCGCGGCCATCGTCGAGTCGGCCGTCGAGGCGGGTCTGGCGATCAGCGCGAAGAAAGAGGAGGCTAAGTAATCATGGCTATCAATCGTGACAAGCGCAACGACCGTGACGCGCAGGACGAACTCGATGAACACACCGTGTTCATCAACCGCTGCGCGAAGACGGTCAAGGGCGGACGCCGCATGAGCTTCTCGGCTGTCATCGTCGTCGGTGACAAGGAAGGCAAGGTCGGCGTGGGTCTCGGAAAGGCCAACGAAGTTTCCGAAGCCATCCGCAAGGGCGGCGAGGCGGCGCGCAAGGACATGCGCAAGATTACGCTCCGCGGCAAGACGATTCCGCACGACGTGGAAGGCGTGTGCGACGGCGGTCGCGTGATCCTCAAGCCGGCGCCGGACGGCACGGGCCTGATCGTGGGCGGCGGCATGCGCCCGGTCCTCGAGGCGGTCGGCATCCGCGACGCGGTCGGCAAGAGCCTCGGCTCCAAGAACCGTCTCAACGTGGTCAAGGCGACGTTGAACGCGCTCAAGAAGCTCCGCTCGGAAGACGAGATCAAGGCTGTTCGCGCCTAATACAGAAAGGAATTCGATAATGGACTTGCATTCTCTTACGAATACTGAAGGCGCCCGCAAGCGCCGCAAACGCGTCGGTCGCGGTTGCGGTTCGGGCATGGGCAAGACCTCCTGCCGCGGACAGAAGGGCCAGAACTCGCGCAAGGGCCACAAGGGCAAACTCGGCTTCGAAGGCGGCCAGATGCCGCTCGTGCGCCGTCTCCCCAAGCGTGGCTTCAACAACGCGGCGTTCAACGCCAAGGCGTTGGCGGTCAACCTCGCGGACCTCGAGAAGAACTTCGAGGCGGGAGCCGAGATCACGGTCGCTTCCCTGGCGCAGAAGGGCTTCATGGACAACAAGCAGCCCAAGATCAAGATCCTCGCGGAAGGCGAACTCACGAAGAAGTTCACGGTGAAGGTTCCTTGCTCGGCGGCGGCCAAGGCGAAGATCGAGAAAGTCGGCGGCACGGTCGCCTAAAACTCGATTCCAGACGCTACAGGAGAGGTGGTGCGGTTTCGCGCCACCTCTCTTTGTGTTTCCGGAAACGTCCGCCGCCCGTCAGAGCGGATAACGCATGCCACGCGTGCGCCGAAGCGCGGGAAGTCCGCACGGACGGAAGGCGCATGCGGGGCGATGATTGAGCTTGTTTCCGCCGGGAAAGGTTTCGCGTCCGGCGCGCATTCGGGGATTCGTATTGCGCGAAGGGCGTCCGCCTTCCCAATTAAGAATAGCATTTTTGCACTTAAACGGCTCATTTCGGGACGTTTGCAAAAATAAAATCGCGGAAAGTGAAGTTTTGCCTTGCAGAGGAAGATGAAATATGGTAAGATACAACTAGACCCGATGGATAAAGGTACGTAAACGATGTTGAGATTGACACAAAAAACGCTGATAGGCGGGTGCGCGGCACTCGCTTTCTCGGTTCTATCCGCCGCGGAGCCCGAAAGCACCGCGACTTCCGCCGCGGTTTGCGACGACTTCGAGTCCGCGACAGCGGGCGCGATGCCGGCTGGTTGGACGGGGGACGGCGTGGTTACAAATGCGGCCTATACTCATGTTTCCGAAGCCGGGTTGCCGCTTGGGGACGATGTGTCGGGGCATGCCCAGTTCCTCAATGTGACGGGGACGGTTGTGCGCACGTATGGCGAAGCGGTGTCGGGCGCTGTCGTTGTCGTCGACATGATGGTCAAGGTAACCGCCGCGGAAGAAGATCCATCGTCCGCGCCGGCGAATGCGGGGGCTACCCAGATCGCCGTGGCGGTCGGACGCGCGGAATCCGTGGATGGACAGGCGCAGGCTCCTTTCTTTGTCTGGTGCCAAGCGGACGGGGAATGCGCATGGCGGAAACTGGGTTTTGCCGCCCCGGTGGGTGCCTGGGTGCGGACGACGCTGGTACTGGACTACGCGAGCCGGAAGTGCCGCGTTGGCATCGACGGCGATGTCTGCGGCGTCTACGACTTCCCGGGCACGCCGGCAACCGCGCAGACGGTCGCCTCCGTCACCGTGGCGGGCGCGACTTCGGTGGACGATGTCGTGGTCACGCCGAACAAGGCACTGGCGGAAATCAAGCCGTATGGCGAAAACGCCGCGTTTGCGGTCGGGGAAGCGGAATCCGCGGTCAAGGTTCCGCTGAACTGGTGCCTGCGCAACAGCGTCGGACGCGACACGTTGGCGCAGACGGTCGGTGATGGATCGGGTCTGAACTACGCGCAGAAATATGAGGCGGGACTGGGCGTGGAGTCGGGGTACGCGGTCGACGACGGCACGAAGTTCGCGGTTTCCCGGATGACGCTTGCGGAGGAGAGCGCCTCCTTCACGGTCCCCGGAAAGGCAGCCTCCTATGCCATAGTCGTAACGGACGAGAACGGCAAAAATGTCAGTTTGACGCCGGAAACCGTTTCGGCAACCGCGGATGGCAAGACTTTGACAACCGCGAAAGTCGATCTTTCGCAGGCTAAACTCGGCGAAGTCGCGGGCAAAGTCCTGACTTTCCAGGTCGTGGCGAAGGCGGAGGACTCAGGAAGGGGTCGTGGCAAATGAAGAAACTGTCTCTTTTGGCCGCGGCTTTGGCGGGGGCGCTGGGTGCGGGCGCGATCCCGTCCTTCGTGCAGTTCTCCTCTGCCGGTCCGGACACGTATGCGGACGGTACGACGGTGCTGGATGGCGAAATCTATGCGCTGGTGGCGTCCAAAACGGGATTCCAGGGCTGGAGGCGGACGGTTCGCTTGTCGATTCCGTTAACGATACCCTTATAGGCCTGGCTCCGCTTGCGAAGGGCGGACGCTGCCCGCCGGTCGTTTTCACGCTCCCCGATGGCGTGGAGGGCAATCTTGCCGTTTACCTCCTCGATACACGCGTCCGGGCGATGGCGGACAGCCAGCCCATGGTCGCCGGACGGCAGGCGGACGGCTCCCCCGCGGCGGTCAACAGCTATGTGGCGGTGAAGGCGGCCGCGGCGGATTCCGCGGCGCATGTCGCGGCGGTTTCCGGGGCGGGTGCGGTCGCCTCGGCGGTTCCGGCGGAAGCACCGCAGCCGGTCGTTAAGGGCATCCGGGTCGTGGGCGCGCAGGTGATTCTTACGGTCGGGGGTACGGTGCCGTATATTCAGTATACCGTCACGGGCGGGGCGAGCCTGTCGAACATGGAAAAGCACAACCTCGCCGCGGGCCTCAACGGTGCGGAAGGGGACATCACCCTCGTGGTCGAGGATGCGGCGGATAACCGCTTCTTCAGGGTCACGCGTGCGAACAAGTAGGGGGAAACCGACGATGAACGCAAAAAACATTCTGCTTTCCGCCTCCGCGGCGTTGGCCATCGGCCTCCAGGCGGGTGTGACGGCGACCCACACACTCTGCCGGATCGAGGTCGAAAGCGCGGCGAAAAGCGTCATTGTGTCCGTTCCGCTCGTGCAAGTCGGGGACGGGGCGGCCATCAAAGTGACGGACTATATCCTCACCACGAACCTCAAACCGGGCGACTCCATCCTCAAGTGGAACGGCGAATCGTGGGACGGCTGGGCGCTAGACGCGGACGGAAACTGGGCGACGGCGATCTCGGTTTCGGGGTGCTCGGTCCGCGAGACGGCGCCCGCGGCGGATTCCGCCTTGGCGCGCGGCGCGGCGGTCTGGCTCAACCGTTCGGACGAGACACGCGCGGCATCCGAGAGTTTCTACCTCTACGGGCAGATTGCTGACGGCAAGACGACGCTTACGGCGCAAGCCGGCGCGTTCACCCTCCTCGGGAACCCGGGCCGGACGGCGCTGGATCTGGCGAAAGTCGGCTGGACGGACTGTGCGGAAGGCGATACGATCACCTGGAACGACGCGGACGGCAAGCGGCGGTTCATAGTCTATAATGATGGCGGCTGGCGTACGGTGTCCAACAGCGTCGAGAATGGCTTTTCCGGCACGACTTTTGCCGCGCTGGAAGAAAACAAGGCCGTCCTGCCGGTCGGATCCGGCTTCTGGTATGAGAGCAAGGGCACCTCGTCCCCCGCGGCAACCGTCAACAATTGAAGAAAAGGATTGAAAAATGAGCACAAAACTGATGGCGGCGCTGGGAGCGGCGGTTTGGGTCTCGGCGAGTTCGGCGCAGATCCTGTATTGGCAGGTCAATCCGGAGGTGACTATTGAAGGCGGTACGGCGGCGTCCGGCACGGACTGGAATTATGCGACGCTTTTTGCGGTCCATGGGGGTCGGAAAACGCAATTGGAGAGCTATTTGTTCAATTCGGACGGTTCCACTACGCCCGTGCGATATGCCGGGAAAGACTATCTGGACGCCGCCGCGGCCTACGCCGAGCTGACGGGAGATTACGCGGGTTCCGTCTTCTTTATCGAACTTATCAACAAAGTCGACGGAAGCGCCGCGACCGCCGTTGCCCGGTCCGCAAGCGTTTCGTACGAGCAACTCGGGAGCGCGTTGGCGTCCACGGCGGAATTCAATGCGCACTGGTCGTCCATCAATCCGTTGGGCAGGGATCTCACCTTCACGGTTCTTCCCGAACCGACGAGCGCTCTGATGCTCCTCACAGGCGCCGCGCTACTCGGTTTACGGCGGCAACGCCCACAAGTTTAACGCAACAACGTTTCCTTTCGCGTTTGTTGTTCGTTGGGGGAGGCTCGTGCAAGCGGGCCTCCCTTTTTAGTGGGAAGGAAAGTACCTGCATTCGTTTGCCGGCGCGCGCATTGTCCGCTCGCGGAAAGGATGGCCATTTCCCGCGCAGAGGGGGGG
>DBKW01000046.1 GCA_002298665.1 Verrucomicrobia bacterium UBA740
TCCCGTCCTTGTCCGTCTTCTTCCCGACAGCGACGACCGTACCCTGCATCGGTTTTTCCTTGGCCGTGTCGGGGATGATGATCCCGCCGACTGTCTGTTCCTTTTCTTCGATCGGCTCGACGAGCACGCGATCGCCCAAAGGTCTAATCTTCATCTGTGTTACTCCTTGAGTTGTATAAGTGAATTCTCTATGTCTCTTTGCCGTCCTGCGCCTTACTTCATCGTGAAGTCGGCGTCCACGACATCATCGCCGCCGTCTTTCTTTCCATCGCCGGAAGAGGACGAATCGTCGTGCGGAGGCGGCGTGCCCGCGCCGGCGGAAGCCCCGCCCTGGGCCGCGCCCGCGTCCTTCGCCGCGGCGTACATCTCCTGCGCGACCGGCTCCATCGCCTTGGTGAGCGCATCCTGTTTCGCCTTGACGTCGGCGATCGGCGCGTTCTTGGCGAGGGCGTCCTTGAGGTCCTTGAGAGCGGCCTCGACCGGAGCCTTCTTCTCCGCGGCGATCTTGTCGCCCGCGTCCTTCAGGACCTTCTCGGTCTGGAAGGCGAGCGCATCGGCTTTGTTGCGGTCCTCTACCTCGGCGTGGCGCTTTTCGTCTTCCGCGGCATGGACTTCCGCATCGCGGCGCATCTTCTCGATCTCATCCTTTGTGAGACCGCCCGCCGCCGTGATGGTGATCTTCTGCTCCTTCTGGGTTCCCAGATCTTTCGCGGAGACGTTCAAGATGCCGTTCGCGTCGATATCGAAGGTGACTTCGATCTGCGGGACGCCGCGCGGAGCCGGCGGAATGCCGTCCAAGTTGAAGTTGCCGAGCGACTTGTTATCGCGCGCCATCTTGCGGTCGCCCTGGAAGATCGCGATCGTCACGGCCGGCTGGTTGTCCGCCGCCGTCGAGAACACCTGCGACTTCTTGCACGGAATCGTGGTGTTGCGCTCGATGATCGGGGTCAGCACGCCGCCCAGCGTTTCGATGCCGAGCGTCAGCGGGGTCACGTCGAGAAGGAGCACGTCCTTCACTTCACCCTTCAGGATGCCGCCCTGGATCGCCGCGCCCATGGCCACGACTTCGTCCGGGTTGACGCCCTTGTGCGGCTCTTTGCCGAAGATCTCCTTCGCCTTCTCCTGCAGGAGCGGCATGCGCGTCTGGCCGCCCACGAGCACGACTTCGTCCACCGTGGAGAGCCCCGCGTCCTTCAGGCACTTGCGGCACGGCTCTTCCGTGCGGTTCACGAGATCGGAAGCGAGCGCTTCGAGTTTGGCGCGCGTCAGCGTCATCTGCAGGTGTTTCGGGCCCGTCGCGTCCGCCGTGATGAACGGCAGGTTGATGTCGTACGTCGTCGCCGTGGAGAGGGCGCATTTCGCCTTTTCGGCTTCCTCTTTCAGACGCTGCAACGCCATGACGTCGTTGCCCAGGTCGATGCCCTGCTGCGCCTTGAAGTCCGCAATCATCCATTTCATGACGGCCTGGTCGATGTCGTCGCCGCCCAAATGGGTGTCGCCGTTCGTCGCCTTCACTTCGAAGACGCCATCGCCGATATCGAGAATGGAGATATCGAACGTGCCGCCGCCGAAGTCGAACACGGCGATCTTCTCGTTTTTCTTCTTGTCCAGACCATACGCGAGCGAGGCGGCCGTCGGTTCATTGACGATGCGCTTCACATCAAGACCGGCGATGCGGCCCGCGTCCTTTGTCGCCTGGCGCTGCTGGTCGTTGAAGTACGCCGGAACCGTGATGACGGCTTCGGTGATCTTCTCGCCGAGGTACGCTTCCGCATCCTCTTTCAGTTTGCGCAGCACCATCGCGGAAATCTCCTGCGCGGTGTAGACCTTGCCCGCCACTTCGACCGCGGCATCGCCGTTCGGCGCGGCCACGACCTTGTACGGGACCATCTTGATCTCGTCCGTCATCTCGTCGAAACGGCGGCCGATGAAACGCTTGATGGAATAAATCGTGGAATGGGGGTTCGTCACGGCCTGACGCTTAGCGGCCTGGCCGACGAGCACCTCGCCCGTCTTCGTGAACGCAACGATCGAAGGAGTCGTCCGCGCGCCTTCCTTGTTAGGAATGACTACCGCGTCGCCGCCTTCCATGACAGCCATGCAGCTGTTCGTTGTGCCCAAGTCAATACCAAGTACTTTTGCCATAATTTTCTTTCCTTTCGCCGCTCACTTCGAGAGCGACACCGAATAACTAGCAAATACCGTGCCAACGCGAAATGCCGCGCTCTGGCACATCAAAGTGTCACACTTTCCGGAAAAGAGAATTGGTTTGTGCCATTTTGGCGCACCGTGCGCACCGGATGCGTCCGAGTGGGACACGTCCGGCCTAGTCCTCCAGGTCGGCGGTCAGTTCGTAGGTGCGCAGGCTTTCCGGCAACGGCAGCGGGTAAATCCCCATGGTCCGCAGCCGGGCGTTCGCCTTGAGCCAGTAGTCGTAGGCCCGCGGCAGATCGGGTTTCCTTCCGGCCAGGAGTTCCCCCAGCTTCTCTTCCGCCTGGTCGCGATAGGAGATTTCCAGCCGTTGGCGCTTGAAGAGTTCGGCGAGATAGTCCGTCACCGTGCCACCACCGGCGAGATAGGCGCGCAATTCGTCCTTGAGCCGCGTCACAATGCGCACAAGTTCCACATATTCCGTGAATTCGTCCGTCCGGACGCGCAACGGAACCTGCAGGCAGGCCAAAAACGCCGCGGTGTCGGGCGGGGATACCGTGGCGGGGGGCAGCGGACGCCCCGGTTCGGCGAAATAGGCCAGATACCGCTCCGCGGCGGAAGGAAACAGCGTCGCCGGCGGATGGGTTATCCGCTCGCGGTCGCCCGAAATGACCTGCCGGGCCAGCGGACGCGCTACCTGCGAGGCGGCGGAGACCGCCCCTTGAGGGGCGACCGTCCCCGCGGCGGACGGCGTGGCGGGAGCGGGGGTACGTCCAAAAATCCCCCAAAGCGCCGCGAAAACCCCAAGCCCCGCGAGAATCGCGAGAAAAAGGCGGTTTTTGCGCCATCCGGAAGGTTGCGGCGGGGCGCCGTTGGCCTTCGAGCCGTCTTCGGCGATGACTTTTATGGGGCGGATGCCCCGCGCCCGGAGCGCGGCAAACACTTCGTCGCGTGTTTCGGCGGAAATTTTTTCCGTCTTGCGCACGCCCTCCGAGGTCTTATATATATAGAGGAAGGACTTCACGGAAGACGATGAGCGGAACATTCAGGGCAAAAACGCGCCGGACCGCGGCAAAAACGGCCGCGGACGCCAAACGGAACAAAACAAAAGACAGCGAACATGTTTATAGATTATAGCGTATTTTGTGGATAAAGGGAAGGGGTATTTTCGCGGGCGTTGGAAATGTGTACCCTATCGCGAGACACCTCGGACAGGTCGTTCCGACGCAAAGAGCAGGACAACTGGGACAAGTAGGCCCCCCCCCATTCTACATATTCTACATTTTCTGTACGGTTAGTACCGCGTGGGCGGCAGGGGCGGGACAACTAGGACGCGTAGGACGCGCGCCCTCTACTGGTTCTACGCGGTTAATTATCCCTTGCGCCCCGCCGCCCGCCCCCCTCAGAAGTATTGGCAGAGGGGGACTTCCT
>DBKW01000090.1:0-14476 GCA_002298665.1 Verrucomicrobia bacterium UBA740
ATCTCTGCGTGAGATAAATTTAGCCGTGTAGAGAATGTAGAAAATGTAGAGATGGGGGCGGCTACAGGTTCGCTTGCGACTTGGAAAAACAATCTCCAAATTCCGCCCGCGATATGGTATAATAGAACGCATGATTAAGAAGTCGAATAACCCGTGGAGATCGTGGCTTGTAATCGCATTGATTGCCCTCGTATTCTTCTCGATGTACCGGTTGAACCCCAACCGGCCCGAAACGCGCGTCTTGACGCAGCATGAATTCTACGCGGCCCTCGCCAACAACCAGATCGCCGACCCCATCACGCGCGTCCTGGACCGCGACGCGGGCGAAACCTATCTGACGGGACATCTGCTGCCGGCCGCCCAGCCGTCCGAAACGCCGTCCGTCGCGTCCGGCGAGGGGAAGGCGTCCGCCGCGGCGGGCAAGACGGCGGAGATTGCGTTTCGCGTGCCGCTGGTGCCGGGGGAGAACGACGCGCTGATGGCGGATCTGTTCCGGCGGGGGCTGAACGTGCGCATCGAGACGCGGCAGAGCGCGTTTTCGCCGTTCGTGACGCAGTTGCTCTTCTTCTTCGGGTTTCTCGCCCTGTTCTACTGGTTCATGGGGCGGCGCGCCGGGGGCGCGGGCGGCGGCATTTTCGGCATGGGCAAGTCGCGCGCCAAGATGCTCACCGGCAAGGAGGAGCGCAAGCGCGTCACGTTCGCCGACGTGGCGGGCGTGGACGAGGCCAAGGGCGAAGTGCAGGAAGTCGTGGAGTTCCTGAAAAAGCCCGAGAAATTCCGCAAGATCGGCGCGCGGATTCCGAAAGGCGTGCTGCTCGTCGGTCCGCCCGGCACGGGCAAGACGCTTTTGGCGCGTGCGATCGCGGGCGAGGCGGGGGTGCCCTTCTTCGCGATTTCCGGCAGCGACTTCGAGGAGATGTTCGTGGGCGTGGGCGCCTCGCGCATGCGGGACATGTTCGCGGAAGCCAAGAAGCGTGCGCCCTGCATCATCTTCATCGACGAGATCGACTCCATCGGCATGAAACGCACAGGGGCCGGGGCGCTCGGCGGCAACCACGCCTACGAACAGACCCTCAACACCCTGCTCGTCGAGATGGACGGCTTCGACGCGAACGAAGGCGTCATCGTCATCGCCGCGACGAACCGTCCGGACACGCTGGACGCGGCGCTGTTGCGTCCGGGCCGCTTCGACCGGCAGGTGATCGTGGACCTGCCCACGCTCAAGGGGCGCGAGGAGATCCTGCGCCTGCACGGCAAGAAGATCAAGTTCGCGCCGGACGTCAACCTCAACCGCATCGCGCGCGGCACGCCCGGGTTCTCGGGCGCGGATCTGGCGAACCTGCTGAACGAGGCGGCGCTTCTGGCGGTGCGCAAGGGGCTCGCGGCGGTGAACCAGGCGACGCTCGACGAAGCGCGCGACAAGGTCATCTGGGGCAGCGAACGCAAGAGCGCGGGCTATTCGCGCCACGACCGCGAAATCACCGCCTGGCACGAGAGCGGCCACGCGCTCCTGCAGCTTCTCCTGGCGCACACGGACCCGCTCCACAAGGTGACGATCATCCCGCGCGGACGCGCCCTCGGGGCGACGATGTCCCTGCCCGAGCAGGACGTCCTCAACCGTACGCGCGCGCAATTCCTGGACGAGATCGTGGTCATGTGCGGCGGGCGCATCGCCGAGGAGATGTTCACGGGCGACATTTCGACGGGCGCGGCGCAGGACCTGGCCATGGCGACGGACACCGCCCTCAAGATGGTCTGCTCCTACGGCATGTGCGACAAGTTCGGCTTCCGCACCTTCCGCGGGACAAGTCCGTTCGCGAGCGAGAACCTGCCGCCCGCCTTCAGCGACGAAACGCGCCGCGCCGTGGACGCCGAGGTTTCGGAAATCGTCCACAAGGCCTACGCGCAGGCGGACGAGCTTCTGAAGGCCAACCGCGACAAACTGGAGAAGCTGGCCGAGACCCTGCTGGACAAGGAGTCCATGGACGGACGCGACGTGGCGGCCTTGCTGGGCCTCCCCTTCCGGGACGATCCGGGCGAGGACAAGGCGGACGAAAAGAAGCCGGCCGAAGCGGAGAAGCCGGCCGAGGCGGGGGCGGCTCGCCCGGCGGAAGACGCCAAGCCTGCGGACGAGGTCGCGGACGCCGACAAGGAGGAGAAACCGGGCGCATGACATCCGTGACGGCGATATTGCAGATAGCCATCCTTTATTTCGTCATCTACGCGATTTTGAAGGGTGCGAAAGGGTCGCGCTTCGGGCAGGCGCTCGTGGGGATCGGCATTCTCGCGGCGCTCCTGGCGGCGTTTTCCTACGTTCTGCATTTCGACGTGCTGTCCACGATCCTCAAGTTCCTGCTGGCCTATCTCGCCATCTCGACCGTCGTCATCTTCCAGCCGGAGATCCGCCGCATTCTCGCGACGGTGGGGGCGTTCGGGTACTTCGAAAAGCCCAAGCACTACGCCAGCGGCGCGGCCACGCCGGAGCTGATGTTCGAGATTGTGAAGGAGCTTTCGTCCACGAGGACCGGGGCGCTTTTCGCCTTCGAAGCCGGCATCTCGCTGCGGGGCTACGAGAACACGGGCATTGCGCTGGACGCGATCATTTCGCGCGAGCTGATGCGCACCCTCCTCACGCCGCCCCTGCCGCTGCACGACGGCGGGATCATCATCCGCAACGGGCGTCTGGCCGCGGCGCACTGCCTCTTCCCGGTGTCGAACAACCCCGCGCTCATCGCCCACGGCATGCGCCACCGCGCCGGCGTCGGGCTTTCGGAAGAGACGGACGCGCTCGTCATCATCGTGTCCGAAGAGACGGGCATCGTCTCCCTCGCCCACAACGGGCGGCTCGTGCGGTTCACGGAAAACGCGGACGACTCGTCGCTGCGCCGCTGGCTGGCGCGCGCCCTGGACACGGGGACGCGCACGACGGGGATTCTCGCGCGCCTTTTCGAATTTCTGCAGAAACGCGCACAGGCCGCCGCGTCCAGACGCGAGGCGGCAATGGGCGCAAAACAACCCTCGCAAACGGCACCCGATGAAAAACGTTGATTTCAAAGGTCTCTTCGCCGCGCTGGGCGACGCGCTGACCCGCAACTGGGGGCTCAAGCTCATCGCGCTTGTCCTGGCCATCGTCATCTACTATGTGATCGCTTCGTCGGACGCCGACCGCGGAAATGCCCGAAATGACACGCAACACTTCATCCAAAGATAACGCATTCGAGCGCAACGGGCGGCACAACGCGCTCGGGTGGCTCTTCTTCCCCGCCGCGCTCTTTCCGTTTGTCGCGCTTCTCACGTACGATTGGCGCGCCATCGGCATCCTGCAAACGCCGGCGAAAACGCCGGTCGGCAACTGGATCGGTCCGCTCGGCAATTATTTCGCCTACTACGGCTACATGTCCCTGGGGCTTGCCGTCTGGGCGGTGCCGCTCATCCTGGTCGTTTTGGGCGTTCGCCTGGTCACCGGGCGTCTCACGCGTCTCGGGCGCCGCGAACTCTGGCTGACGCTCGTCCTGGCGGCCGGCGCATGCCTGCTCCAGCTCCTGCAGCCCCACAGCCCGCTCATCCGTCAGCAGATAGAGGCGCTCAACATCCCTGCCGCGGGCGGCGTGGTCGGGTATCTTCTCGTCACGCGCGCCCTTTCGCCGCTCTTGTCGGACTTCGGGGCCAGTCTCGTCGTCCTGACCGCCCTGATCGCCGCGCTCGTCGCCGCGGTGGGCCTTCCGGCGTTCCTCGGCCTTTTCAAAGGGCTTTTCCGCTGGGCGCTGGGTCCGGCTCTGCGCAAGCCCGCGGCGGACATGACGGAGGAGGAACGCGCGGCCCTGGAGGCCGCCCAGGCCGCGCGCGAAGAAGCGCGCCGCGAACGGGAAGCGGAAAAGGCGCGCGTGCGCGCCGAGAAGGAGGCCGCGCGCGCAGCCAAAGAAGCCGCCCGCCGGCAGCAGCAGGAAGCCGCCCGCCCCGAGCCGCCGCCTGCCCCCGCCGCACCCCAACCCGCGCCGCCGCGCGCCCCCGCCGCACGGACGGATTCCGCCACCGCGGTCGCCGTCGAGGAGGAGGCGAAAGGTCCGTACACCCTGCCGCCGCTTTCGCTTCTGCATCCGCTCAGCCCTTCCAACGCGGACCACAGCGACGTGGAGGAAATGAGCCGCCGGCTCATCGACACGCTCAAGCTGTTCAATGTGGATGCGAAGCTCAGCTATACGGTCAAGGGACCCGTCGTCACCAAATACGCCCTTCTGCTTGCGCCGGGCATCCGCTATTCGGCCGTCACCAACATCGCGGACAACATCAAGGGCGCGCTGCACGCCAAATCGCTTCGCATCGAGGCGCCCATCCCGGGCGACGAGTGCATCGGCATCGAAGTGCCCAACCGCAAGCCGGCGGGGATCTCCTTCCGCGAAATCATCGAGTCCGAAACCTGGAAGTCCGCCAAGATGGAATTGCCGCTTCTCTTCGGGAAGGACGCGTCGGGGCGGGAGCTTGTCGCGGACCTCGCGAGCATGCCCCACATGCTGGTGGCGGGCGCGACGGGGCAAGGCAAGTCGGTGTGCCTCAACTCCATCATCTGCGGCCTTCTCATGACCCGCACGCCCGAACAGCTCAAGCTCATCATGGTGGACCCCAAGAGCGTGGAATTCACGCCCTACTCCAACATTCCGCACCTGCTCGTGCCGGTCATCACGGACAATCGCAAAGTCGTCTTCTCGCTTCACTGGGCGGTGGCGGAAATGGAGAAGCGGCTGAAGCTCTTCGCCCGCAACCGCGTGCGCAACATCTACGACTACAATCACCGCAAATCGATCGTCCAGACCGACATGTTTGGCGAATCGTCCGGCGGCGACTCGGCCGATCCGCGCACGATTCCGTACATTGTGATCATCATCGACGAAGTCGCGGACCTGATGATGGCCGCCGGCAAGGAAGTGACGCCCGACATTTCGCGCCTCACGGCCAAGGCGCGCGCCGCGGGCATCCATCTTATCCTGGCGACGCAACGTCCGGACGCGAAGATCATCACCGGCACGATCAAGGCGAACATTCCGGGGCGCGTGGCGTTCAAGACTTCGCAGGCCATCGACTCGCGCACGATTCTCGACGACGCGGGCGCGGAAAACCTCATCGGCCGCGGCGACATGCTTTTCAAGGGCAAGGACGGCATCCTCACCCGCGCACAAGGCGCGTGGATCAGCGACGAGGAGATCGCCAACATCACGGCGTTCATCGAGGAGCATTCCAGCGTCCAGTTCGACAAGCACTTCGCGACGAAACTGGGGCGCGTGAAGGAAGCGACGATAGACGATCCGTTCGCGGCCAACGAGGACGACCCCGACAACCAGCCCCGGCCCGAGGCTTCGCCCGCCGCGCAGCGCCAACTGGCCCGCGCGAGCGCGGACGCCGACCTCTTCACCAAGGCGATCGAGGTCATCATCAACACGAACCGCGCGTCCGTCTCGCACTTCCAACGCAAGCTCGGCATCGGCTACAACCATGCCGCCAAGCTGTGCGACGAACTCGAGGAACGCGGCGTCGTCGCGCCGCACAGCGGTGCCGGCCCCCGCACCATTCTCCTGGACCAGAATCAGCTGGAAGCCATCCTGCGCGGGGAAGACGCCGCCGCGATGGCCGCCCCGTCGCCGGAGGCGCCTACTGAAGAGACTCCTTCCGCGGATGAAAACGCGGCATTCGCGGAATACGACGCACCCGACGCAGATGTGGAAACAGCAGCTAAACCCGAAACCCCTTCGGAGGAAACCCTATGATAGAGTTCGGCAAAACATTGCGCCAGGCGCGCGAAGCAAAAGGCCTTACGGTAGACGACATAGCGAAAGCGACGCACATGATGGCGCGGCAAATCGAAGCGCTGGAGAACGAGGATTTTTCTGGCTTCGCCGCCCCCATCTACGGAAGAGGGTTCGTCAAACTCTACTGCGAGGCGGTCGGGATTGAAGCCAAGCCCATGATCGCCGAATTCATGGAAATCTTCAACGGGAACCGTGAGCCGTCGGTCCGTCTGCGGGACGAGAGTTCGTCTGGCGCGTCCGCGCCCGTCGCCGCCCATTCCGAACCGGTGCGCCCGCCCGCGCCTGAATCCGCGGAGACGCCAACGGTTTTTGTGCAGCCCACATTCGACAGTCCCAATCCGCCCGAACCGGCTCCTCCCCCGCCGCCTTCCGCGGAACGGAAACCTTCGCGCTACGCCGCGCCGACGCCGCTGGACGAGCCGGTCTCGCCCGCGAACAACCTGTTTCTCGTGATTTGGCGGCCGCTCGTCCTCCTGTTGGCCGCGGGCTTCCTCCTTTGGCTCCTTTTCGTCGGCGTGCGCGCGCTCTATCGCGCCACGCGCGCACCCGCCCGGACTGCCACGGCCGAGATTGCGCCCGCCGCGCGTCCCGCCCAGCCGGCGGCCGCGCCCAAACCCTCCTCAACAAGCGACACGCCCGCGTTCCGCCGCGGAAAGATTGTTGTCGATCCGCTCTATATCGACTGACAAAGAAGGATTCCAACCATGAAGAATACGCCGATTACGTTCACGTACTTTTGCTGTCCCACGTGCCATTCCGAAATAGAAGCCACCTCTGACCTGGCCGACCATGAAGCGGAGTGCCCGGCTTGCGGCGCGAAGATAACCGTGCCTCCCGCCCCTGCTGACCGAATCGTCCGGCACGCGGCGGACGATTTGGACAAAAACCACACGCAAGCCCTCAAAAACCGCACGATTCGGATTGAACTGGAAGATCTATGAGCGTCAAGCGTTCGAAAAAGAAGGACCTGTCTGCACGCACCCGCAAAAAGCGCCGCCCCGCGAAGAAGACGGCGTCTTCGCAACGGGTGACGCGCTGGACCACATTTGCCGGGACGGTTTTTCTTGCTCTGTGGGCCCTCGCCGGCGTGTGGTTCGTCCATCATCCGCCGCGCTGGATCGACGACAAGGCCCAGAACCATCCGCTCCTCACGCAGTTCCTCTGTGCGCTGGGAAATCCCGTAGGCGACTTTACGGACGCCCTCGGCTGGACTGGGCACGACGCCGTCTACGAATATGACGAAGAAGCGCCCAAGGGACAGGTCCTGTTTGCCGGCGCTCCTATCCGCAAGAGTTTGCCGGCACCGGACGACATACAGATCCTGAACCGCGGCGAATTCATCGTCGGCTGGTCGCCGAAATTGCGCCATCCCGTCTGGGTCGCCTACCATGTGCCGCGCGAAGCGCCCTACGAAGCGGGGAAGCGCCCTAGCTTCATGCGCGACAAAAACGCGCCCCGCTGCCCCACATCGAACGCCTACGACCATACCGGCTACGACCGCGGCCATATGGCCCCCAACTACGCCATCGCCACGCGCTTTGGTCCACACGAACAGCGCCAGACCTTTCTCATGTCGAATATTGCCCCGCAGACCCCTTCCCTGAACCGGGGCGTGTGGCGCGAAGTCGAACGGCGCATCGCCGATCTTTGGTCCGCGCGCTGGGGCGAAATCTGGGTTGTCGTCGGTTCGATAACGGACAATTCCGCCAGGCTTCTCGGGACGGACATTGACATCCCGGAGAAATACTACGCCGTTGTTGTGTGCCAACAAGAGATGGACGTCCGCGCATTCGCGTTGCTGTTCGACCAAGACGTCCCCTGGCGTTGCTGGCCGACGCGCCACCTGGTGACAATAGACGAACTCGAGGAGATTTCCGGGCTGGACTTCCTGCCCGATCTTCCCGACTTCATTCAGCGCCCCTTGGAAGCGGAACTCCCTTCGCGTCTGTGGCCCATCCGCCCCATCGACGTCCTGAAAGAGATCGGGCTGCGCATAAAACGCTACTGAGCGTCAGTCCAGCACTTTGACCGTCGGACCCGCGCCCGAATAGGAGTCGAGGCCGCCAGCCGCCGCGTCTTCGCCTGACACCGGGCGGACGGTTTTTATTTTCGGCCGTTCGCCGAAGAGCACGGTTCCGAGGCGCACCCAAGTGGCGCCCTCTTCAACCGCGACTTCATAATCGCCGCTCATGCCCATCGAAAGGCGGGGCAAGCCAATAGCGAACTTCTTCTCGAGCGCATCGCGCATTTCGCGCAGTTTTCGGAAATAGGGGCGCGCGTCTTCCTTGTTTTCCGAAAAAGGCGCCATGGTCATCAGGCCTTCGAGCGTGATGCGCGGGCATTCCGCGAGAATGTGCGAGACCGTCCCCTCGACATCCTCCGGCTTCATGCCGCTTTTGGATTTTTCTCCCGAAACGTTGACTTCAAGCAGTATACGGGGCTGAAGTCCCATTTCGTCGGCGATCAGATTGATGCGTTCCGCGAGTTTAAGCGAATCGACGGAATGTATGACGTCGAAAAGTTCAAGAGCATGGCGCACTTTATTGCTCTGGAGGTGGCCGATCAAATGCCACGAGGGGCCCGTCATCGCGGCGGGTTTCTTCCAGGCGGCTTCCTGGACTTTATTCTCGCCAATCATGGTCAACCCTGCCTGCCAGGCTTCGTTCACCGTCTCCGGGCCATGCGTCTTCGTGACCGCGACGATTTCCACCGTTTGCGGATCGCGCCCGACCCGCGCACAGGCCGCGGCGATTTTCCCGCGCACCTCTTTCAATATCTCGTTAAGATCTCTCATTTTGTCCCTCCTGGGTTGCTGTAGGGGCCGTCCAGCCATTAAACAGATTCATGGCTCTGTCGGGTCCCGAAGTCAACATAAGCTCCACGGCCTGCACGCAGACCGGCAGAACTTCCTCCATGATCTTTCGCGACAATGGGCTGAATTTCCCCAGAACGTGCCCGACGACATTCGCGCGATCCTTCCCGACGCCGATTTTGACGCGTATGAAATCGCTGGAGCCGAGCCTCTCGATGATATTGCGGATGCCATTGTGGCCGCCGCAAGATCCGCCTTTTTTTATCCGGAGTTTCCCGACGGGAAGATCAATGTCGTCTTGTATGACGATCACGTCGTTCGCCGTAGCGTTCGCGTATTTCACGAGCGGCGCCACAGCCTGTCCCGAAAGGTTCATGTACGTCTGGGGCTTGACGAGGAGGACGCGCTCGCCCTTCCAGTTGCCGCGCGCCACGAAAGCGTTTTCCGCCTTCTTGAATTCCCACGAGACGCCTATCTCGCGCGCCAAAGCGTCCGCCGCCTCGAATCCAATCGAGTGCGGCGTATGGGCGTACTGTTCGCCCGGATTGCCCAGTCCCACAATTATTTTCATTGCGGGCGGGCGATTATTCGTGGTTGAAAAGGTCGTTGATGGACTCGTTACGGTGAATGCGCTTAATCGCTTCGCCAATCAGCGGCGCGACCGAAAGCTGCGTCAGCTTGAAGGGCAGTTTCGAGGGATCGAACCCCGGGCGGAGCGGAATCGTATCCGTCACGACGAGCTCGTCCAGTTGCGTTTCCTTCATGAGACGCTCTTCGCCCTTCGCCGTCAGCGGGAAGTGGGAGACGAACGCATGCACGCTGCGCGCCCCCGAGTCGCGGCACATCTTGGCCGCGGCGGAAAGCGTGCCGCCCGTCGCCGTCATGTCGTCGATCATGATGACGTCGCAATCCTTGACGTCGCCGACGACGCTGAAGGCGTCCACGGTCGAATCGCCCGTGCGCTGCTTGGCGACGATCGCAAGGCCCGTCTTGAGCTTGCGGCTATAGCCGTACGCCGTTTTCGCCCCGCCGGTATCGGGCGAGACGACGATCGGCTTCTGGAAGTGCATATCGCGAATGTACTTCAGGATGACGGGCTCGGCGTGCAGCTGGTCGAGCGGAATGTTGAAAAAGCCTTGGATCTGGTTCGCGTGCAAATCGAGCGTCAGCACGCGATCGGCGCCGGCGGCCGTCAGCAGGTTCGCGATGAGGCGCGCGGTGATTGGCACGCGCGGCTGGTCCTTGCGGTCCTGGCGGGCGTAGCCGTAGTAAGGCAACACGGCCGTGATGCGCGCCGCCGAGCCGCGCTTGAGCGCGTCCATGATGATAAACAATTCCATGTACGCTTCATTCGGTTCGGGCGAACCCGACTGAATCACAAAAACATCGCGTCCGCGCACGCCTTCCATGACTTGACAGAACGTCTCGCCGTCCGGGAATCGCTTTATGTCGATCTTGTTCAGCGGCTTGCCTAAATAAGAAGCCACCTTTTCCGCGAGCGGCAGGTTGGCGGTACCCGAGAATACCATGAAGTCTTCGTTCATATTGATTTCCTTTTTAAAATTTCCGTGCATTATAGTTTGCGTGGGGGACGTCAGTCCGCCTTGGCCATGACGGTGAGCGCCCGCGCCAGCATGTCTATCCCCACGCGACCGACGTCGAATTCGGCCTTGACGCGCTCATAGCGCCGGACGCACTCCTCGCGGCTCGCCGCCCGCACCACGACGTCGTTTACGATCCCGCACGAAAGACGGTTGACGCCCATATCCGTCGGACTCTTGTACGGACAGGGCTCATTCATCATGCGCTCCCATATCGTCCGCAAAATCGGATAGGCCTCCACGTCCCGGTTGTAATTCACGCGGATTTCGCCGTAGGCGAGAAAGTGGTGGGGGTCTATCTGGTTTTCGTCCTTCAGCTCCAGCGTGGCCGCCTCGTACGCCACGTTCAGCGGGTGCATCAGCGGCAAGTCCCACACGGGGAAGGTCTCGAACTTGGCGTACCCCGCCCGCAATCCCCGCTTGACTTCATGGTAAAGCATCGTCAAGCAGGTCGCGAACTTGCCGGAGCCGGGTCCGGGGCCCGTCACGACGACAATGGGGCGCTCCGTCGGGATGTAGTCGTTGCGTCCGTAGCCGGACTCGCTGACAATCGTCGCCAAATCGTTGGGATAGCCCTTGATCGGATAATGGTAAAAGACGTTGACGCCCGCTTTTTCAAGCGTCTTCGCGAATTCGCGCGCGGCGGGATGCCCGTCGAAGCGCGTAATCACGACGCCGCGAACCGAAACGCCATAGTCTCTCATGGACGAAATCAGCATGAGCGTTTCTTCTTCGTAGGTCGTCCCGTAATCCGCGCGCTTCTTTTTCGTCTCGATGTCCCCGGCGTAGATGCACAGCACGAGTTCGGCCTGATCGCCCAGATGCTGAAGGAGCCGGAGTTTGACATTCGGATCGTACCCCGGCAGACAGCGCGCGGCATGATTGTCATTCATGAGCTTGCCGCCGAACTCCAGATAGAACTTGTCGTATTTCTTCGCGCGATGCCTTATCTCCGCGGACTGCTCGCGCAGATACCTTTCGTTGTCGAAGCCCGTCTTCACTTTGCCGTCCCGTTGATTTCGTCGAGAATCGCCTGGATCTTGCCCTTGCACCGTCCGCAGCCGCCGCCGGCCTTCGTGTAATTCGTCACTTCCTCCACCGTCGTAAGACCGTTCTCCGTGATGACCCGGCGCACTTCGTTCTCGCTCACATTGTAGCAGGTGCACAAAACCGTGTCTTCAAGATTGCGGTCCGTGTTCTTTCCCGTCTCGTAATTCTTGATGGCCGCTTCCATCGCTTCGCGGCCCATGACCGAGCAGTGCATCTTCTGCGGCGGCAAACCGCCCAGATAGTCGGCGATGTCCTTGTTCGTTATCTTCTTCGCCTCTTCAAGCGTCTTGCCGATGACCATTTCCGTCAAGGCCGAACTGGACGCAATCGCGCTCGCGCACCCGAATGTCTGGAACTTGGCCTCGCAAATGCGGCCATCGGGGCCCAATTTGAACTGGAATTGCAGCGCGTCGCCACAGGCGAGCGACCCCACGGTGGCGGTGCCGTCCGGCTTCTCGATTTTGCCCACGTTCCGCGGATGGCGAAAGTGGTCTAGAACTTTATCTGAATAATTCCACATGGCGGGATATATTATAGCATATTTTTGGCCTCTCGTGCGAAGGAATCGACTCGCGAGTTGAAACGCTTATACAGAAGATCGCAACAGAAGAGCGGATGTCGGACGCAAAGTCCGTAAAACGCGAAGAAAATACGCCACTCCAGGCTGTTTCACGAAATTATCTCTTCGAATCCGCCTGTGCGCCTAGGCTTCGGCAGACGAGACCGACGCACTCCTTCCGCACCGTGCAACCGTTCCGGCGCAATGGGGTGGCCGTTCCAGTAGAACGGCATCGCCGTTCCGGCGCAACGGGGTGGCTGTTCCAGTAGAACGGCATCGCCGTTCCGGCGCAAAGGCGCATGTTTGCGGCGGTCACCCCCCCCCATGGGGTGGTCTTTGCGCATTCTTTCCTTTCGTTTCCTCAACCAATCCTTCTCCTTTGCTGCATTCGCTCTTCCACCCTCGGAACGACCTGTCCCGGGTGTCTCACGACAGGGTACACTTTTCGTGGGAGACTCCAGTTGGCGCCCGGCTTGACGCAGCATCCGGGATTTGCTACAATAATTCCATGACTGCCAGAACCGAGAACCCCGGAACATCTGCCGAAACGCCCTTCTGGGCCGCGGCGTTTTGCGCCAACCGCGCACATCTGCTTGCGCTGGCCGCGCGGAACCTGCAACCGATTTTGTTGCGCCGTTTCGCGCCCGAGGACGTCCTTTCCTTGACCTACGCCGCATGCTTGAAACGGACGGACTACCTCGTCTCGCACCCGGAAGTCCCCCTTTATTTCAAGTTCCGCACCCTTCTTCTGCAGGTCGTCGCGGATCTCGAGCGCAAAAACCTGCAGGCCGGGGCCCGCGACCTGTACAAGGAAGTCCCCGTGACCGACTCGCCTGGCAATTCGACGACGAACGCCCTCCATTGGGACCGATTCGCCGCGGACTCCCCCTCGCCTGTCTCCCAGGTCGACCGCGGCGAACGACACCGTCTCCTTGTCGCGGCACTTCATTCTCTGGCGGAAAACGACCGGCAAATCCTCGTTTTGCGGCACTTTGACGGTCTGCGCAACGAGGAATGCGCCGAAATCCTGAAACTTACGCCCAAAGCCGCCTCCATCCGCCATGTGCGCGCGCTCGAACGCCTGCACCGGAAACTGGCCGAACTTTCCTGTTTCCGCTCCGCACCCCACCCCGACGGGAAGCGCCATGCCGACTGAACTGCCCGCCTCCCTGCGCCGTCTCGCTGCGGAATTGGACGCATTGGGCGGGACGCTCCCGGACCACCCGCCCGAAAACGCTCCGGATTTCCGGGGGACGGACTTCGAACTCGGGCGCGAACTCGGGCGCGGCGGAATGGGCATCGTGTATCTGGCGCGGCAAATCTCGCTCGCGCGCCCCGTCGCCGTCAAAGTCCTTCTGCCCGTCTTTTCCCGTTCGGAGACTTTCCGCGCGCGCTTCGCCGACGAATCGCGCCTCGTCGCCCAATTGCACCATCCGGGCATTATCGACGTGTACGCCGCCGGATCCTGCGGACGCGACTGCTACTTCGCCATGGAATATGTAGAAGGCGCGACCGTGCGCGACCATGTCTTCAAAACGCTGGAAGACGTAGCCTCTTTGGGCATATGCACCGCGGAAGCTCTCGCCTACGCCCATGGCTGCGGCATTTTGCACCGTGACATCAAGTCCGCAAACATTCTCATAAATGCGGAAGGCCACGTCAAAATCGGCGATTTCGGGCTGGCTTGCTTCGCTGGACACGCCGCAGACGCCGCCGGGACGCGCGCCTACATGGCGCCGGAACTCTTGCGCGGCGAAAACGCGTCCGTCCAGACGGACGTCTACGCGCTCGGGGCAACCCTGCGCGAAGAAGCCCGACCGCTCCTTGAATTGCATCCAAACGCCGATTTCACCGCAATTCTGTCCAAAGCCACGCACCCGGACCCCGCCCGTCGTTACAGGAACATGTCCGACTTGGCGGATGAATTGGACCGGTGGCTCCGGCATGAACCCCTCGAGGCCCGCCCGCCCGGCTGGCCCCATCGTCTGGCCTTGTGGACGCGGCGGAATCCACCCGCGGCGCTAGGCGCCCTCGCCGCGGCGCTTCTCGCGATCGGACTATTTGCCGCGCTCCTGGCTGGATACCTCCGCACGCGTTCCGCGCTCGCACAGGTCGAACACGAAGCCGTCCACACCTCCGAGGCGCTCGTTGCGGCCCTGACGGCAACGGACGAAGAACGGCTGATCGCCGACAAGCGGATTGCCAAACTCAAACGCGCAAAGAAAACGCTGGAACAGTTGCAGGCGCGCTTCCCGGACAACAAGGAAATCGCGCAGGCCGTCGCTCGACTCGTCCGCGCCTTGGAGTTTACCGCCCGCCGACGCCGGTGACCCCGTCTAGCCCGCCCCTCCCGTCACGAACAGATGCCCTTCTCATGGGCACGAAAAAAAAGGGAGGGGGATATCCCGCCCCCTCCCACTGCGGCGTTCCTGCCGCCGGACCACCCTTCTGTGCCCGTCGGGCGGCACCGACCGCCACAGGCTTAACGCCCGGAAACCGGACTTTTCACCTCCCGAACCACGCGGAAACCGACATTGCCGTAACCGGAGTCCTCTGCACGCCCCGTATCGCGACATTCCGTACGGCAATCCGTGCGCGCCGTGCGCCAACTGCCGCCCTTGACGGCGCGCGTGCCCGGGGTGCGGACGGTCGA
>DBKW01000090.1:14524-20876 GCA_002298665.1 Verrucomicrobia bacterium UBA740
CCTTGTGGGCGTCCACCGGCGAAAGGCGTCCGTCTTCACCTTTGGAGTTGAAATCCGCGTCCTTCGGCATGTGCCCCGCCGCCATTTCCCACTCTTCTTCTGTCGGCAAGCGGTAGGTTGCCCCGTCCGCATTCGTTTTTGAAAGCCAATCGCAATAGGCAACCGCGTCTTTATAGCCGACATTCACGACGGGCAGATTGTCGCGAAGCGGCCAGGAAGGCTTGAACTTCGCGTATTCCGCGTTCGTGACTTCCGTATGGGCGATTTCGAGCCGGGGAACGCCCAGTACCGCATGCCAGCCGTCCACCGCCGCGCGGGAGCCCGGTTTCAGGCGCAGATCCGTGAAGCGGCGCAGGGTCTGGGCCACGCGGCGCTCGCGATCCTTTTCCATTTCCGTCACGATTTTGCGCATTTCTTCAACTTTAGACGCGTCTTTCGCCGTACGCTTCAACTCTTCGAGTTTGGCTTTCTTGCGGGCGACGATCTTCTCGTAATTGGCGCGTACCTTCTTTTCCAGCGCCGCGCGCGTGGCTTCGCACGGATTTTGCCGGCAAGCGGAGATCAACGCTTTTGTCTCGTCATCGAGTTTCGGACGTTCTTTTTCGATTGTTGTCGAGTATTTGTGGAGTTTTGCGCCTTCCGTGCCGCGCGCATGTGGCGTGCGCCCGGCATACGCCGCATACCCCAGTCCCGCCATGCATGCGCCCGCCAAAATCAGCTTCACGGCGCCGTTCTTTCTTTTCGTTTTCGCATTCATTCTTTTGTTCCTTTCCTTGTTTCACCGCGAGAGAGGACCGTGCCAACCGCGGCACTCCGCCCCCACACTGCAAAGAACGCGAAAAGGGGGAGAACATCCACAGGTTTTTTGCGGCGTAATCGTGGTATAATGGAGGCCTGAGAATTGTTTTTATTAGCGACATTCTTGGCATTCGCCATACTCTGAGCAAACGCTTCAGGAAGCTGATGCGCTTGGATTCGAAAAATCGTCCTTTTGGGCGGCATACTCTCCCCTTCCTGCCGCGAGGCGGCGTTTTCGTGCAGGGCCACACCCGCATTGTGGAGAAGTGCGTGCTCGCGAACGGAGTCGTGTTCTTCAATCCGGCTCCATTTCGCTGCCCAAAGGCGGAACGCCGCGCTCCTACGGCTATTTCGACGGGCGCACCTTGCGGCATATCGCGCTCTAGGCGCCCGTGGGCGGAGGCGGGCCGACGGGTCAGCGTTGGCGATAGAAGGCGTGGACGCCCAGGAGGAAGAACACGATATACGGGAAAATCGCCGCAAGAATCGGTGGAATCCACCCCTGCTTGGCGCAGACCATGCCGGCGATCACAACACCATAGAAGGCGAAAAAGAGACCCAATGCGCTCAAAATCCCCTTGAAGACGGACTGCCGCCCCGAAGAGATTCCGGCCGGAATGGCGAGGAACGTAATCAGAATGCAGGCGAACGGCGACATGATCTGCGCTACCGCATCGTAGAGCCCGTCCCGCCGCGCACTTTCCGAAAAGTCCGTATTCCGACGCAAAAAGCGTATTTTTTGGCGCACGCTAGAGTATTGCCAATCGCGGTTTTGGACGAGTATGTCGCCCGGACGGTCCCGGAACTCGGGGAAGACGCGCAGTTTCAGATTCGCAAGCGCCGCGTCGTTCGTTGTGGCGATTTCGACGCCATTCGTGTCGTACGAACTGACATGCGCGTTTGTAAACCACCATTCGCGATCGAGAAAGTCCGCCCGGTCAGCCGTCAAAAGCGACAGCCGCGTACCGTCCGGGCGCAAAGTCATGACGCGCACGTTCCGCAGGTGGGCGCCTGTATCGTCCGCCAACGCGTCCGCCGTCCAGGTGCGGTTGGCGCGCGCATTCTCATAGACGACCTCGTTCGCGCGCAGGGCCTTTCCCACATCGAACTTGGCGGCCTTAAGTCGCTTCGCCCATTGCGCATGATTCGGCACGTAGCACTCGTTTACCCACGCCACGAAACAGGCCGTCAGAAAAGCCATCGCAAGAACGGGTTTGACAATTGTCCAAAAACTGATTCCGCTCGCCCGCATCGCCACAAGTTCCGAATGGCGGCAAAAATTCCACATCGTATACAGCGTCGCCAGCATGAGCGCCGCAGGGACCAGATAATGGAAGTAAGGCGCAAGATAGCCTGCGAAAAACCGCACCACGTCGCCGGCGGACATATCCGCCTCGGCCAAGCGTCCGAACGAGCCAAACAGTTCAAAAAGAACGTAAATGGACAAAAAGCCGATCAAGCAATAGGCGTAAGGAACCAAAAACTCGCGAAAGATATAGCGCGTAAGTATTTTCATGCATTTTCTTCCTGCAAAGCACCCGTCAACGCGGCGACGGAAGCGAAACCCTGCCGCGCACAATAGGCGGCGATACCCTCGTAGACTTCCGAAACCACGCCGGGGTTCGTAAAGATGGCAGTCCCCACCGCGACCGCCGTGGCGCCCGCAAGCAAGAATTCAATGGCGTCCTTCGCCTCGTACACGCCCCCCATGGCGAGAATCGGCAGCTTCGAGCACTTGTGCGCGTCATACACGAGCTTGACGGCCGCCGGATGGATGCCGCGCCCCGAAAGTCCGCCTGTCTTGTTCGCAAGAACCGGACGGCGCGTTTCGATGTCGATCACCATGGCGGGGATCGTATTGATCAGGCTCAACGCGTCCGCCCCGGCTTCTTCGCAAGCCTTCACATAGGGAACGATCGAGGGCACGTTCGGCGCGAGTTTCACGATGAGCGGCAGGTCCGTCGCCGCGCGGACTGCCGCGACGACCTCATGCAGAACCTTCGGATCCTGTCCGAAGGTGTGACCGCCCGCCTTGACGTTCGGACAGCTCACGTTCATCTCGAGCGCGCCGACGACCGGCGATTTTGCCGCGGTCAACCGCCGCGCGACTTCGGCATACTCCTCTATCGACCCGCCCCAGATGTTGGCGATCATGGGGACTTTTACGTTTTGGGCATACCACGGCAGCGTGGACGCGACAAACGCCGCGACGCCCGACCCCTGCAAACCGATCGCGTTCACGAGTCCGCCCGGGACTTCCGCATGACGCGGCATCCCGTTCCCCGGCCACGGTTCGAGACGCACGCCCTTCGCCGTAATGGCGCCCAACTTGGAATAATCGACAGCCCCCAGATACTCGGTCCCGTATCCGAAGGTTCCGCTGGCCGTCGCGAGGGGGCTGGCCATCTCGAGTCCGCCCAGATTGACGCGCATATCGACTGTATCCGGTGTCAGCATAGCGTTTCCTTCCACTTACCAAACAAGATCTTCCGCACGAAAGACGGGCCCTTCCAGGCAACAGCGCGAATTGCCGCGCACCGTCCGCTGAATGCAGGCGTAGCAGGCCCCGACGCCACAGATCATGTGCCGGTCCATAGAAATCCAACCCTTGCGTCCATGCGCAATCGCCCGCTCGGCGACGGCCTTCAGCATGGGATCGGGTCCGCAGGCGAAAAGTTCGCATTCCTCTCCCGCCGCGAGCGCCGCGTCCAACGGCGCCGTCACGAACCCCTTCGTCCCGAGCGAGCCGTCGTTTGTCGCCAGTCGCAATTCGACCCCGAGCGCCCGGAAATCTTCAAGCGCGAGCAGGTCGGCGCGTGTGCGCCCGCCGGCGAAAAGAACAATCCGCGAATGACCTGCCGCTTTGAGCCTTTTCGCCAAGAAGTGCAGCGGCGCGACGCCATACCCGCCGCCCACGAGATAGGCCGCCCCCGAACAGGTCGCCGGGAAGCCATGCCCCAACGGACCCAACACGCGCACCGTGTCGCCGGGCCGGACAGTGTTCAAAGCCAACGTGCCGCGCCCGACCGTTTTGTAGAGGATGGTTACAAGTCCATCCGCCGCGTCGAACACGCTGAACGGACGCCGCAGAGCCGTCGGTTCAAACCCCGGCACGCGCACATGCACAAATTGCCCCGGTTGCAGTTCCGCCGCCATCCGCGGCGCTTCGAACACGAGGCGCCGGTAGCCCGGACCGCATTCCGCGTGCGATTTCACGCGGCATTCTTCGTCCAATTTCATGTCTCGATTCTCCTCATCAGGTCATTGAGTCCCTGCCACATGGACAACTTCATGCTCCGCACGTGCTGCGAATCGCCGAAACGCGAGAGGTAGGTCGGCGAATAGGTCACGTAAAGCCAGGTGCCGTCTTCCGCCTTCGTCCAGCGTCCGGGCTCGGAATGGACGCCCGGGAACCACTTTTGAAGCGCGAAGCCCCCCAGAACGACGGCGTAGCGCGTTTTGGGTCGCGGCGGCGCGAAAAGGATGGGGACATCCGCCTTTTTCCCGAGCGCGGCGATAATCTTCGCCATCATCTCCACGCCCGGCGGCGTAAGCGGCGCATGATGCAGGAAGACGAACGCCGGGGCGCCCGCCGGCTTTTCAGCCGCAGGGGGCGTGGCTTTGGGTGCAACGGGCGCCCTCCCCGCCGAAGGCGGCGGAGCCTCCGTCTGCCGTCCGGAGTGCGCATTCCGCGGCTCGGGTACCGGCCGGGCGGGAGTCGCCGGACCGGTCTTCGGGAGAACCGGCACCAGCAAACTGCGGTCGCATGAAAATACACGGACGCCGAGCTCGTTTTCAAGGGCGAGCTCGGCTTCGAAAGCGTCCAGTATCTCCGGAAGCGACCTCACGCTTGGGGCGGCTTGTTGTATCCGTACGGATTCTTCTTCTGCCAGTTCCAGGAATCGCGGCACATCTCGTCAATGCCGCGTTCGGCCCGCCAGCCCAGCTCCTTCGCGGCGAGCGACGGATCCGCCCAACATTCCGCGATGTCGCCGGGACGGCGCGGACAAATCTTGTACGGAACCGGGCGCCCGGACGCCTTCTCGAACGCCTTCACGATCTGCAACACCGAATAGCCGTGGCCCGTGCCCAGATTGTAGATCTTGAGCCCCACTTGCGGATTCGCCTCGAGTTTCTCGATTGCCTTGAGGTGCCCGACCGCCAGATCCACGACGTGGATGTAGTCGCGCACGCCCGTCCCGTCCGGTGTGGGATAGTCGTTGCCGAAAACGTTGAGTTCCGGACGGCGCCCGATCGCCACCTGCGCGATGTACGGCAGGAGGTTGTTGGGAATTCCCGTCGGATCCTCGCCGATAAGCCCCGACGGATGCGCCCCAATCGGGTTGAAGTAGCGCAGAAGAATGACGTTCCATTCCGGATCGGCCTTCTGCACGTCGCGGAAGACCTGCTCCATCATGAGTTTCGTCCACCCGTACGGGTTCGTGCAGCCGGGCGTGGGGAAATCCTCCCGGATCGGCACGCTCGCCGGATCGCCGTAGACCGTCGCCGAGCTCGAGAAGACGATGTTCTTGCAGTTGTGGTCCGCCAGACACTTCAAAAGCGTGAACGTGCCGCCCAGATTGTTCGCGTAGTACTTCAGCGGAATCTTCGTCGATTCGCCGACCGCCTTGAGCGCGGCGAAATGGATCGTCGCGTCGAAATGCCCTTCCTTGTCGAGGACGTCGTTAAGTTTCTTCTCGTTGCGGATGTCAAGCTTGTAGAACTTGGCCTCGCGCCCCGTAATCTTCTTCACGCGTTGGAGCGACTTGCGCGAACTGTTGCACAGATTGTCCACGACGACAACCTCATGCCCCGCGTTGAGGAGCTCAACGACCGTGTGGCTACCGATGTAGCCCGCACCACCTGTAACGAGTATCTTCATAGCTGTATCCTTTCTGAAAACAATTCTTGTTTATTTTTGCGCAAATGTGATGGACGCGTGGTAGCTCTGGAGGGAGCGCACTTCGCCCTTGCCGTGCCGCGCCGAAGCGATGCCTTCCGCCGCGGCGCTGGCCGCCGCGAGCGTCGTCAGATACGGCACGCGGTACTTGATCGCCGCCTGGCGGATGCGGCAGTCGTCCGCCCGCGCGTCGCGCCGTCCGCTCGGTGTGTTGACGATCAGCTTGACCGCGCGGTTCTTGATGGCGTCCAACACGTCCGGCCGGCCCTCGCCGATCTTCGCGACGACCGTGCAGGCGACGCCCTGCGCCGACAGAAACGCCGCGGTGCCCTCCGTCGCCACGATTTCATCGCCGAGCGCCGCGAAATCCTTCGCGGCCTGGACGCCGTCGGGCGTCTTCTCGCTCAGCGAGAACAGGACCTTGCCCTTCTCGGTCGGGAGCGGGGAACCGGCGGCCTCCTGAGACTTGTAGTAGGCCAGCCCGAACGTCTCCGCGAGTCCGAGGACTTCGCCCGTCGAGCGCATCTCCGGACCCAGGACGGGGTCGACCTCCGGGAACTTTTCGAACGGGAGAACCGCTTCCTTCACGCCAAAATACGGAATGATCTTTTCGCGGTCCAGCCCCAGGCCCGGCACCGTCGCGCCCAGCATGAG
>DBKW01000090.1:20974-22185 GCA_002298665.1 Verrucomicrobia bacterium UBA740
CCCACGACCTTCAGCTCGCGCGCAATCCGCCGCGTATAGTCGAGAATCGTCTTGCGGCACGCTTCCGGAATGCCCACCGGCGGGAGCACGCACGCCGAGTCGCCCGAGTGGATGCCCGCAAGCTCAATGTGCTGCATGATAGCCGGGATGAAGACGTCCTTGCCGTCCGACAGCGCGTCCGCCTCGCATTCGAGCGCATGGTGCAGGAACCGGTCCAGGTAGAGCGGACGGTCCGGCGTGACGCCCACGGCCTTGGCCACGTATTCGCGCAGCATCTGCTCGTCGTAGACGACTTCCATGCCGCGCCCGCCCAAAACGAAACTCGGGCGGATGATGAGCGGGTAGCCCAGATCCTTCGCCGCCTTCAACGCGCCGGCGATGTCGCTCGCCATCTCGCTCTGGGGCATGGGGATGCCCAGCCGGTCCATGATGGCGTGGAAGCGGTCGCGGTCTTCCGCCGCGTCGATCGAGTCCACCGAAGTGCCCAGGATGCGGCAACCCGCCTCCTGGAGTTCGCGCGCGATGTTGAGCGGCGTCTGGCCGCCGAACTGCACGATGATGCCTTCCGGCTTTTCGAACGCGTAGATCTGCAGCACGTCCTCGAGCGTGACGGGTTCGAAATAGAGTTTGTCCGACGTGTCGTAGTCGGTCGACACCGTCTCGGGGTTGCAGTTGACGATGATCGTCTCGTAGCCCTTCGCCCGCATCGCCAAAGCCGCGTGGCAGCAACAGTAGTCGAACTCGATGCCCTGCCCGATGCGGTTGGGTCCGCCGCCCAGGATCATGACCTTCTTGCGGTCCGACGTGACCGGAACCTCGTTGGCGCCGCCAGTGTAGGAGGAGTAGTAGTACGCCTGGTTCTCCACGCCCGAAACCGGCACCTTGTGCCACGTCTCGCGACAGCCGAGCGCCGTGCGCCGGTCGCGGATCTCCTTCTCCGCGACGCCCAAAAGCCGGGCGAGATACTTGTCGGCGAAACCGTCCTTCTTCGCCTGCACGAGAAGCGCGTCCGGCAGCGTCTTCCCCTTGTAGGAGAGGATCTTCTCTTCTTCCTCGACGAGTTCGCGCATCTGTTGCACGAAATACGCCTTCACGCCCGTACGGGCAAAAATCTGCTCGTCCGTCGCGCCTTTGCGGAGCGCCTCGTACATCTGGAAGTGCCGCTCCGAATTCGGCACGGAAAGCGCCTTCAAAAGCGCCTCGAGGCTCAT
>DBKW01000090.1:22281-23508 GCA_002298665.1 Verrucomicrobia bacterium UBA740
TCGCCCACGGCCTTCATCTGCGTGCCGAGCCGGTCCTCGACGCCGCGGAACTTCTCGAACGCCCAGCGCGCGAACTTCAGGACGACGTAGTCCCCCGACGGCGTGTACTTCTCGAGCGTGCCGTCGCGCCAGTAGGTTATCTCGTCCATCGTCATGCCGGCGGCCAGTTTCGCCGAAACGAGCGCGATCGGGAAGCCCGTCGCCTTGGAGGCGAGCGCCGACGAGCGCGAGGTGCGGGGATTGATCTCGATGATCACCACGCGCCCGGTCTTCGGGTCGTGCGCGAACTGCACGTTCGTCCCGCCGATGACGCCGATCGCCTCGACGATCCGGAAGGCCATGTCCTGCAGGCGCTTCTCGAGCTCCTTGGAAATCGTCAGGAACGGCGCCGCGCAGAAGCTGTCGCCCGTGTGCACGCCCACCGCGTCGATGTTCTCGATGAAGCAGACGGCGATCATCTGGTTCTTCGCGTCGCGCACGACCTCGACCTCGAGCTCCTCCCAGTTGAGGATGGACTCCTCGATCAGGCACTGGTGCGTCAGCGACGCGTCGAGCCCCCGGGCGCAGATCGCGCGCAGCTCCTCCACATTGTAGCAAAACCCGCCGCCGGCGCCGCCCATCGTGTAGGCCGGGCGCACCACGACCGGATAGCCGATCTTTTTCTCCACCAGCTCGACCGCCTCCTCGACGGAATGCACGATGCCCGAGCGCGGCGTTTCGATCCCGAGCTTCTGCATCGTCTCCTTGAAGACCTCGCGGTCTTCGCCGCGCTCGATCGCGTCCAGATTGACGCCGATGACCTTCACGCCGTACTTGTCGAGAATGCCCTTCTTCGCCAGTTCCATCGAAAGATTGAGACCCGTCTGCCCGCCCAGATTCGGCAATATCGCGTCCGGACGCTCCTTGGCGATGATCTGCTCGAGGCGCATCTCGTTCAAAGGCTCGATATAGGTCGCATCCGCCATCACCGGATCCGTCATGATCGTCGCCGGATTCGAGTTCACGAGAACGACCTTGTAGCCGCACGCCCGCAGCGCCTTGCACGCCTGGGTTCCCGAGTAGTCGAACTCGCACGCCTGCCCGATCACGATGGGACCGGACCCTATGATGAGTACTTTATTGACGTCTGCTCTTTTCATATCTGTTTATAGTATACCAAATCCGCCGCGGTCTGACAACGCCAGACGGACAGGAAACGGCGCGGGAAAGTGTACCCTGTCGCGCGGC
>DBKW01000096.1:0-13163 GCA_002298665.1 Verrucomicrobia bacterium UBA740
GGAGGGGATGGGCGGTTGGAAGGATATTAGAGAAAACTCCATGGGGATTTGGGAATCGCCCCGGATAGCGTCAAACGCGGCGTGTACGCAGGCAAAGCGCAATGACCGTGGTTGTGCAGACGGGCGCGACGAAAACCGCGCTTACCGCCATCAGCCAACCCGGTACGCCAAGCAATTTCAGCGCAAAAAGCGTCAAAAAAAGTCCGCATGTGTAGGCGATTTGCCCCGCCATGACCGCCCGCGGACGCTTCCGGACCGCCGCGAGACCCTCCAAACGCCCCCGCAGGGCCTGTATGACGGCAATAAAGGCGTAGATTCCGATTGCCAGGCGCGCCGTATCCAAAATCGCCGGCGGCACATTCTGATAGGAGCCGAAATACCACCGTCCGACGAGCGGGGAGGCGAAAAGCGCGGGGATGAGCCCCAAAACAAGCCCCGCGCACGCGGCATAAACGAGGAGGCGGCGGTCTTTGGGATATTCGGGCGGAAACTCGATCGCCACCGCCTGCATGCGCAACGCCGCGTAGGCCACGGGGTTGGCGACGCCGATGGTCACGTAATGGATCGCGAGCATATCCGCCGCCTGGGGCGTGCGGCTCACAAACGCCGCGATGATGATGGGGGACATCATGAGGAGAAGTCCGCCGAAGGAAAGGGGCAACGTGAAGCGGAATTGCGTGGAAACGGCATTATCCGCGTCCGCGGCACCGGGTTGCGCCAAGAGTTCCCGCGTATAGGGACGCGCATAGAACCAGGTGATCGCGAGTTCCACCACGCACCCCAGGGTGAGCGCGAAAAGCCCCGGACCCGCCCCCGTCCACCCCAGACGGGGGAAAAGCGCCGCGCTCGCCACCGTCAGCACGATGCGGACGCATGTGGCGACATTCGCCTTTCCGCTCTGGAGGTTGTTGAACAGCACGACGAGAGGCACGTTGCGCAGGAAGAAACTGCCGTTCATGACGGTGCCCCAAAGCAGGGTTTCGCGCGCGATTTGCGCCAGATCCGGCGACAGGGAGAATCCGCCCTCGAAAACCCACGTATTGAAAGGCGGGAGCGCCGGAAGGCATTGCGCGGCCAAAAGCGCCGCCATCATCAGGGCGTTCAACTTGCGAAAGTTCAGATACCCGGCACGGTCCGTCGCGAAAACCATGCCCGTCATCATAAGGCCGCCGCCAAAAGCGCCAATCATGAACATGATCATCTGCCCTTGGGCGAAAGCGGTCAGTTCGTGCACGCCGTAGACGCCATGCGTCACGATTCCCGCCACGAGCGGGTAGGTCAGCGATTGCGAAAAGGCCTGCAACAGCATCGGCACGTAGAAACGCGTGACACGGCCGACGCCGAACGACGGACGGGTTGACATGCTACTTCGCGAGTTCCAGCACCATGGCGATTTCGGGGCAGGTATACGGGTCCGAATGCTTGGTGCAGTTTATGCACCCAGTGTAGAGTTTATGCAAAATCTTCGTCTTGGGTATCTCGTGGAAGCCCAAGGCGCCGAAAAAGGCCGGCGCGAACGTCAAAACGACCGCCTCGTGCGTGCCTGTGGTCCGGATGACGTCCACCGTCGCCGCGATCAGCGCCCGCCCCACCCCCTGGCGGCGATAGGGGGTCAAAACGGCGACGGACTGTATTTCGACCGTGGCGGACTCCGGCGCGCCCAGTTCGGGGTGGATGGAATACGCCGCGCACCCCAGAATCGTCCCTTTCGCTTCGGCGACGAGGAAACGGTCGATGTTCTCCACGATATTGCCCAGCGAGCGCGGCACAAGCAAATAATTGTGCAGATGAATAAGCGCGTATATCTTCTCCGCATCCGAAAGGCGCGCCTTGCGCACGCAAAATGATTCGTTTTCCATTATTTGAACTCGAGCTCTTGTCCGGATTTGGCCAATTTGACGCGAATGGTCTTCTTTTTCGCGCCCGCCAGAACCTTTTCCGCCAGCGGATCCTGGATGTAGGTCTGGACGACGCGCCGCAACGGACGCGCCCCCAACGTGGGATCGTTGCCCTTCTCAACAAGGAAGTCGCGGACTGCGTCGTCCAATACGATCTTGTAGCCCAACTTTTCCAGCCGCGCCTGGAACTTGTCCACTTCCAGCGACAGGATCTGCTTAAGATCGTTCTTGTCCAGCGGACGGAATACGACAATATCGTCAAACCGGTTCAAAAGCTCGGGCCGGAACGTGCGGCGCGCTTCCGCCATGAGTTGTTCCTTCAAGCGGTCGTATTCGGTCTCGCCCGCCTGGGCCGAAAAGCCCAGATGCGTGCCGCCCCGCGCGAAACCGACGCCCAGGTTCGCCGTGCAGATGATTATGGTATTGCGGAAGTCGACGACGCGCCCCTGTCCGTCTGTAAGGCGTCCGTCGTCCAGAATCTGCAAAAGCATGTTCATGACATCGCCATCGGCCTTCTCGAATTCGTCGAAGAGAACGACCGAATACGGACGCCGCCGCACGCGTTCCGTGAGCTGCCCGCCCTCGTCGTATCCGACATACCCCGGGGGCGCGCCAACGAGACGGGAGGAAGAGTATTTCTCCTGGAATTCGCTCATATCGAAGGTAATAAGCGCCTTTTCGTCGCCATATACCTTTTCCGCAAGCATCTTGGCGAGATAGGTCTTGCCCACGCCCGTCGGTCCCAAGAAAAGGAAACTGCCGATCGGACGCTTCGGGTCCGCCAAAAAGGCCCGGCTGCGGCGCAAAGCGCGTGCCACGGACGCAACCGCCTGCGGCTGGCCGACGATGATCTCGTCGAGGGACTTCTCCATGCCTAGAAGCTTCTCCGCCGTCGCCGCGGACATCTTTTCCACCGGGACGCCGCTCATGGAAGAGACCGTCTCGGCAATATCGGCCGGGGCGACTTCAATCACGTCTTCCTTGTGCGTAGCCCGCCAGGCGGCGAGATCCGCCTCGAATTTGATTGAAGCGTCCTGTATGCCGTCCCGGCAAGCGGCCGCTTTGTCGAAATCCCCCGCCGCGACCGCGGCGTCTTTCTGCTGGCGCAGGTGCTCCAGGGCCTCCTGCTGGTCCTGCAAATAGGCCGGGCGCACACTCGCCCGCATGCGCAAACGCGCACCCGTCTCGTCCATCGCGTCTATGGCCTTGTCCGGCAATTGCCGCGCCGGCAAATAGCGCGCCGTAAGCTCCACGCAGGCGCGCAAAGCCTCCTCGGGATAGTGGACGCTGTGGTATTCCTCGTATTTGGGGGCTAGACCCTTGAGGATCGCGATGGCGTCCTCTATGGAGGGCTCTTCAATCTGCACGGGCTGGAAGCGCCGCTCGAGCGCCGCGTCTTTTTCGATGGACTTGTGGTATTCCTTGAGCGTTGTCGCCCCGACGCACTGCAATTCGCCGCGGGCCAGCGCTGGTTTGAGGATGTTCGCCGCGTCCATCGCACCTTCCGAGCCGCCCGCGCCCACCATGGTATGGATTTCGTCGAGAAAGAGGATGATGTTTCCGGCGCGGCGTGTCTCGTCCAGGATCTTCTTCAAACGTTCCTCGAACTGGCCGCGATACTGGGTGCCGGCGACGATGCGCGCCATATCCAGCGCCACCACGCGCTTGGATTGCAGGCGTTCCGGCACGTCGCCCCGCAGAATCGCCTGTGCGAGCCCCTCGACGACCGCCGTCTTGCCGACCCCGGCTTCGCCGATCAGGACCGCATTGTTCTTCGTGCGACGCCCCAGAATCTGGATGACGCGCTTCAATTCTTCCGTGCGGCCGATAACGGGGTCCAACTTCCCTTGGCGGGCCAAATCCGTCAAATCTCGCCCAAAAGCGTTGATTGTCGGCGTTTTTTGCGCCTTCCCGTTCTCGCCGCGCGGCGTAGGCGCGGGATCGTCTTTTGCCGGATCCGCCTCGGGATCCGCCGACGGACGCCCGTTTCCCGCAAGCCCGGCGGCAACATACTTGTCGAATGTGACGCCGGCGTTGAACAAAAGCTGGGCCGCGGCGTTGTCCCCTTCGCGCAGAATCGCCGCGACAAGCTGCACGGTCCCCACCGGCGCGCCCTTGCCGGCCTCGAGCTCGGCCATATCGAAAATCTTCTTCATACGCGCCGTCATGGGGAGTTTGCCGCGCTGCAAAACGCCCGTCGCATTGCCCGCCACCGACGTGCGCAACGATTCGGCCAAATCCGTCAAAGACAGGCCCATCGCCCGCAGGCGCCGGCAGGCCTGGCAGTCGGGAATCGCCAAAATGCACAGAAAGATATGCTCCGCCCCAATATGGTCATGCCCCAGTTTGCGTGCGCAGTCCTCCGCGCCGTTTATCGCGTCATATGCGTTTTTCGTCAAATTCATAGAAATATCCTCATCGCACGGGTCGTATAGTTGACGCCTCTAAAAAGGGAATTGGCTTCGTCCGCCAGAAGATCGTCCATCCTGTTCGCCTCTTCCTCCGTTATGAAGAGGTTGTGCTTCTCCAGGTCGCACCGCTCTATCAAGTGGTCCAACTCGGCCAGCTTGATGCCCTTGAGAAGCCGTTCGCACAGCGCAACACGCACAGGGGACATCAAATCGACAAATTCCCCCTGCGTCAGAATGCGGCAGACCTTCAGAATGGCCAGCGCACGGCCGAGCGAATCGGCAAAAACCCGCGAAGATTCGGTCACGAGCAGCGAACGCGCACGCTTTTCGCGTTCGATCACAAGTTCGATGCAATCCTTTAACTCTTCTTTCGGACAAGAATAGCGCACTTCGTAGAGGTGGCCCGCCGCCGAGAAACCGTCTGCGTCATACGGCACGAGATAGACATCCTGAATGCTGCAGGCCCGCAGGACATCCTGAAGCTCGTAAATCTGGAAAAGGCCCTCCAGATGCAGACAATCGCGCACCACATAGGTCGCCGGAAAGCCTTTGAGCGGAAAGTGCTGCGTTTGGGCCATGAAATCCGCGTTGCTCCGCACATTGCGCTTCAACGCCGAAGTGAGCGCCTCGTCGAGCGGCATGCCATGTTCCGTCGCGTCCTTTATGTGAGTAAAGAGATCGTCCATGGCCGAGGCGACCTTGTTCGTCAATTCATCCCCCAGAGACAGCACGTCCGGAAGGTTCCCCGGGAAGTCCGTTTCGCCGTTCTTGGGAAGATGGTCCGTCCCCGCATGTTCATCCGCTTCCAGGCTGGTCTTGGCGCGCGCCTTCTTCGCGCAGGCCTTGCAAACATAAAGCTCAATCTCCCTGCCTTCTTTCTGCAGGTTGAGGACCGTTTCCGCCTCTTTTTTATGGCACAATTCGCATTTCATACTTCACAATCCAATCTTCTCGTTAGCTCAAGTACATTATACCATATTTCAGGACTCCCAGGGAAATATTTTCGCGGGGGAACAAAAGCGAAGGGCCGCAGCGGACGCCGCGACCCCGATCTAGGAAAAGTTAGAAGGAAGTCCTCTTAGCCCGCGTTATTGCCCCACGCGTAGTGGGCGAACGCCTTGTTGGCTTGCGCCATCTTGTGGACATCGTCACGCTTCTTGATGACGTTGCCCTGCCCCTGGAACGCGTCGATGACTTCCGCCGCGACCGCCGCCGGCATGCCCATGCCGTGACGGGCGCCTGCGTACTGCGTCGTCCAGCGAAGCGCGAGCGAAAGCTGGCGGTTCGCCGCGATCGGCACAGGGACCGGATAGGTCGTGCCGCCCACGCGACGCGTCTTGACCTCGACCTGCGGCTTCATGTTGTCGATCGCCGTCGCGAGAACCTCGAGCGGATCGGAGAACACCTTGTCATCCTTGGTGAACTTCGCCGCGTCTTTCGCGATCGCTTCCTGGATCTTCGCGATGGCGCCGTAGACAATCTTTTCCGCCGCGGTCTTCTTGCCGTCCTTCATGATCACGCGGATCATGTGCGCCACGAGTTCCGAATTGAACTTCGGATCCAGCGTCACGCGCTTGACGATCTTTCTAGCTCTTCTCGACATGGCTTACTTCTCCTCTTTCTTCGGACGCTTCACGCCGTACTTGGAACGGCTGCGGTTGCGGCCGGAAACGCCGAGCGAGTCGAGTTTGCCGCGGATGATATGGTAGCGGACGCCCGGAAGGTCCTTCACACGGCCGCCGCGCACCAGCACGACGCTGTGTTCCTGAAGGTTGTGGCCTTCGCCCGGAATATACGCCGTCACCTCGACGCCCGTCGTCAGGCGCACACGGGCGACCTTACGAAGAGCCGAGTTCGGCTTCTTGGGCGTCATCGTCTTGACGACGAGACACACGCCACGACGCTGCGGACACGCCTTCAGCGCCGGCGATTTCGAATGCGATGCAAGAGGATGACGTCCCTTGCGAATCAATTGGTTGATAGTCGGCATGTATATGCTTTCCTTACTTTTCCATAGACTAGTCGTATATTATATCATTATGCCGTTGCTCTGACAAGGGGGATTTTTCAATCTTTCTCTCTCTTTTTAAGCAAATTCTTCCTTTTATCGCCGTTTCGACCCACTCCCCCGCGCGCCGGACCGCCCTTTATCGCCTCAGCGCACCGTAAAATGGTAGGCCGTGCGGCTCTTGAACGTCTCGCCCGGACGCAAAACCGTCGTGGGAAACTCCGGATGGTTGGGCGAGTCGGGATAGTGCTGCGTCTCGAGCGCGACGCCCGCGAACGGACACAGCTTCTTCCCGGCCGTCTTGGCCGGCAGGTCGGACGTCATGTTCTGCGCCCCGTACATCTGCATGCACGGCTCGGTCGTCTGGATCTCCAAAACGCGCCCGGAGACGGGATCGTGCAGCGTCGCCGCCGGACGCATCTCGCCCGCCTTGCCGCGCAGCACAAAGTTGTGGTCGTACCAGTTGTCCATGGGCGCGAACGCCTTTTCCGCCGCCATCAGGCCCGACCAGGCGTCGAGCGGCCGCATTTGCCGAAAATCCATGCCTGTTCCTTTCACGAGGGCGTCCCGGGTCGGGATGAGCCCCTTGTCTGTCTGCGTGTAAGAGTCGGCGAAGATCTGGATCTCCTGCTTGCGCACGTCTCCGCTCGCTTCGCCCGCCAGATTCCAGTAGGAGTGGTGGGTGAGATTGATGATCGTGGGCTTGTCGGTCGTCGCCTCGTAGTCGATGATCCAACGATTGTCCGTCGTGACGCGGTAGGTGATGGTCGCCGTCACCGTGCCGGGGAACCCCATCTCGCCGTCCTTCGAGATGCAGGCCAGCACCAGCCCCGCTTCGGACGCCGCCTGGTAAGGCTGAACCTTCCAAACCTTCTGGCTCCACCCCTCGGGGCCGCCATGCAGCGTATTGTGCCGGTTCGGCTTGTTCTCATTAATTGGAAGCTGGTACACGACGCCGTCCAGCGTGAACCGGCCGTCGGCGATGCGGTTGGCGTACCGCCCCACAAGCGTCCCCATCGAAAAACCGTACGTCTCGTATTCCGCGGCAGTGTTCCACCCCAGCGTCACGTCCGCGAGGTTCCCGTGGCGGTCTGGCGCATAGGCGCGCACCAGCCGCCCGCCGTAGTCCGTCACATCGAGAATCAGCCCGTTGCCGCTGTCGATACGCCAAATGTGCGTTTCGCGTCCGTCGGACAGCTTGCCAAAAGGCTTCGGCCCCGTGACCGTCACCGCAGCCTGTACACACGAAGCCGCCAGACACGCCGCGGCCACAACAGCAGAAGTCGATTTTCTTTTCATAAGGATATTCTACCATTTTCAAGCAAAGATTGCAAGCGCGGCCGGCCTGCCGCGAAAGGACGAAAACTGTACCCTGTCGCGAGACGCCCCGGCCAGACCGTTCCGAGGGGCGGAGAGCGAAAGCGAAAAAGAAGAAGGAGCAGATCGCCGCCTGCGAACAACCGGACAATCCGCCGCGAGCCGGGCCGGGTGGCCGTTCCAGTAGAACGGGGTGCCCGTTCCGGCGCAACGGCATCACCGTTCCGGCGCAACGGCATCACCGTTCCGGCGCAACAGGGTCACCGTTCCGGCGCAACGGGGTGGCCGTTCCGGCGCAACAGGGGCAACCCCGCCTAGGGGCGGAGCGGAAAAGCGGCCCTCCTTCCGCCCGCCGCCGGATAAAAAAGGAGGCGGTTCCAGCAGAACCGACCCTTTCTCATGCCGCCCGCGGGTCTGCCCACGGGGCTGCCGAGCCCGAAAACACCGCCGCGCATGCCGTGCGCGAACCTATTCGGCGTCCAACGCGCGGACCAACTCGGGTATGGCGAGCTCGAAACTGACGCCGTACCAGTGGTCCGGCGCCGTGGCCTTTATGGACGCGCACACGATATCCGCCGCGAGCGCGGCGGCTTCCACCGGCTTTTTGCCGCGCAGAAGCGCCCCGGCGAACACCGAGGCGTAGACGTCCCCCGTGCCGTGGCTCACGCGGTCGATACGCGGATTGAAATCGTAAACGACCGTATTCCCGTCGCTGATCGCGCTCCCGAGTTCATTCGGATCGAAGGATACGCCCGTCAAAACGACGCCTTTCGCGCCCAATTCATGCAAATCCTCGATCAACGCCTCGATTTCCGCCCGCGTATAGCCGGACAGCTTGGGCTCCCGACCCGTCAAAAGCGCCGCTTCCGTCAGGTTGGGCAAAATGAAGTCCGCCCCCTTGCACAGCCGCGCCATCTTGGCGGGGAAGTCCGCGCCAAACCCGGGATACAGCTTCCCGTTGTCCGCCATGGCCGGGTCGACTATGCGCAAAGCCCCGGGATTCGCGCAACTCGACATGATGGAAAGGATGGGGTCGATCTGGCTTTCGCACACGTAACCCGTGTAAAACGCGTCGAATTGGATGCCCAGTTCCTTCCATTTCTTCTCCACGTTGGGAAGGTCATCCGTCAAATCGGTGAACGTCCAGCTCTTGAAGCCGCCGGTGTGGTTTGAAAGAACCGCGCTGGGCAAAACCGCGCACTCAACTCCGCAGGCGGAAACAAGCGGCAACGCGACCGTCGCCGAGCACTGCCCGACGCACGAAACGTCCTGTATGGTCAATAGTCTCTTCATTGCATTCTTCCTTTCCTTATTCGCGCAAAAAACCCGCGCGTTCCAGCGCCTCCAGGGTCAGCCCGGCGGGCGCCGCGGCTTTGGCGACGTATTTTCCGATCACATCGCCCTCGATATTGACGAAATCGCCCACTTTCTTGGCACCGAGCGTCGTCTCTCGGGCCGTGGTGGGTATCAGATCGACAGCCAGCCAATCGCGCCCGACTTCCGTAATCGTCAGGGATACGCCATCCAGCGCGACGGACCCTTTGACCACGGATTGCGCCGCGAGGACGGGTCCGCAGGCGATACGCAGGCGAAAATCGCGTCCGCGCGGCGTTTTCGCGCGGATGACGCCGCGGCCGTCCACGTGCCCCTGCACGATATGCCCGCCCAGGGCGTCCCCCGCCCGCAAGGCCCGCTCGAGATTCACTTTCGCGCCCGGAATCAGCGCGGCCAGCCCCGTCCGCTCCTCGGTCTCGCGCAAAACATCCGCCGTGAAGCGCGTCGCGTCGCTCCGCACCACCGTCAGACACACGCCGTTGACCGCGACGGACTCGCCGGACTCCAGGGGCCGGGCCCATGGCTCGAACCCGATTTCCAGCACGAGTCCGCGGCCGCGCGAAACGCGTTTCACCGTGCCGATCTTCTGGATGAGGCCCGTGAACATGGCGCGTCTTAGAGAACGTCCTCCATGAGCACGACCTCGGGAACGATCGCCGCCTTGGCGAGCGGACGCGTCCCGATGACCTTGGGCGCGATGACCGAGATCCAGCGGTCCACGAACCCCTGTTCCGCCAGCGCGGTCGCGAGCTGCAGCCCGCCTTCGCACAACACGTGCATGTACCCGCGCTTGGCCAAATCCGCCATCATGGGCGCGAGATTCCCGTCGGGCGCCTTGTAGACCAGGGTTTCGTTCTTGCCGTCCGTGAAAATGGTGGACTTCTTCGGCAACTTCCCCGAACGCGTCACGACCGCGCGGACGAGATCCGGATTCGCCGTCCCGTGCGCCAGAAGCGTCGGATTGTCCTTCCGCACCGTCTCCGCGCCGACCAGGATGACGTCGGCCTTTTCGCGCAGTTCGCCCGTCGCCTCGCGCGCATCCTCGCTCGAAATCCAGCGCGAATTCCCCTTGTTGTCGCAAATGCGCCCGTCGAGGGACATGGCAATCTTGACCGTCACGTACGGAATGGACTTCGTGACGAACTTGGCGAAGGGCTTGATGAGTTCATTTCCGCCCTTTTGGTCGAAAAAGGCCGCATCCGTGAAGAGGTTGCACGCAATCCCCGCCGCCGAAAGGACTTTCTCGGCCCGCCCCGCGTTTTTCGGGTTCGGGTCGCGCGCCCCGTAGACGACCGCCTTTATGCCCGCCTCGATGATCGCGTCCGTGCACGCGCCGACGAGTCCGGAAGAAGAACACGGCTCGAGCGTGACGTAAAGCGCCGCGCCGCGCGGATCCTCGTGCTTGCGGCGGGCGTTGGCGATTGCCGCGACCTCGGCATGCGGACCCCCTGCGCGCTTGTGGTAGCCTTCGCCGATGATGCGGCTCGCCTTCACCAGCACGGCCCCGACGGGCGGATTCGGCCGCGTATGCCCCTCGCCCTTCTGCGCCAATTCGATGGCGCGCTGCATGTAATCTCGCGCTGTCATTGTCTATCTCCCTTTTCGTTCTTTTCGTGAGCAATTCGGTCCAGGACGCCATTCACGAAGGCGCGTGAAACGGGCGTTGAGAACCAGTTCACGAGATCCACCGCTTCGTTGATGACGACGGCGGGCGGAACGTCCGTGTACAGAAGTTCCCACACGCCCAGTCGCAACACGGCGCGCTCGACGGTCCCCAGCCGGTCGAGGGTCCAGTTCGCCAGATGCGACCCGATCTTCGCGTCGATCTCCGGCAAATGCTCCTTCACCCCCAGAACGCGCTCTTCCGTAAAGCGCCTGTAGCGCGCCGGCACCTTCACGGGCTCCTCCTCGAGCGCGGAAATCTCCTCCCAATAGGGCGTAAGGAAATCCTCCCCTTCGTCGGGCGGATTCAAGTCCATTGCCGTCAACATCTGGATAGCCCATTCGCGAGCCTGTCTGCGTGTAACCGTCATATTTGCCTCTTCTCGACCTTTAAATGCTTCCTGTCCGTCCGCGCCTTGGGCAACCGGCCACGCGAAAGCGCCGCGGCCGCCATGAGAAACACGAGCCCGGGCACCAAAAACCACTGGTAGCGTTCCACCTTGCGGTCTTCGGCCTCGTTCTGCTCCTTGGCGGCGACCTGCCGCAAAAACCGGCGGTAGATGGCCCCGAGCGTCGTTTCGGCCGTCCCGGCCGTCGCAAGCGGAACATACCGTCCCCCGCTCGCCTCCGCTATCGCCCGGAGCGGCGCCTCGTCCAGCTTGACGCGCACTTCCTCGCCCTTGAAGCGCTGCGTGCCGCGTCCGTCCTCGGACGGGATGGGCGCCCCCATGTGCGGATCGCCTATGCCGATCGTGAAAATGGGGATGGACCGCTTCTTGGCCTGTTGCGCCGCGTCCAGCGCCCCGCCGCGCAAATCGCCGCCGTCCGAAATGATGATAATCGCGCTATGGTCGTCCGCGAGCCCCGGCGCCGAGGAATCGGCGGAAATCAAGTTGAGCGACTCGCGGATGGCGCTCCCCAAATCCGTCTCGCCCCGCGGCGCGCTGTCCGGCGTCAGCGCTTCCAGCGCGCTGCGCAGATAGGCGCGGTCCGACGTGAGCGGGCAGACCGCGACGCCCGTCCGGCGGAACGCCACAAGCGCCGCGCGGTCTCCCCCCAGAGAATCAATCATGTCCGCCACGTCCGCTTTGGCGCGTTCCAGCCGGTTCGGGCGCACGTCTTCGGCGAGCATGGAGCGCGACACGTCGATCGCGATGACGACGTTCCGCGCACGGGAAAGCGTCTCGACGTGCGCACGTCCCCATTGCGGACGAAACGCCGCGATCGAAACGAGCACAAGTCCCGCAAGGGCGAGAAGAAACCGCAAGGGCGAAGATTCTTTCCGTTTTGCGCGCGCGAATATGTTCGGACCGCTCATTTGTCGTGTTTTCCTTCGCCATGCCAGGGAATGAAGGCCGGCACCTTGTCGATGCCGGCGGCAATCCGCTGGCGCACCGCTTCGTAGACGAGGATGGTCGCCGCCGCCGACACGTTCAGCGAATCGGCCATGCCCAGCATCGGAATCCGCACGCGCAAATCGGCGCCATCCATCCATTTCTCCGTGAGCCCGTACTGCTCGGCGCCCAGCGCAATCGCGACGTTCCCCGTCAAATCGACCTCGAAATGGAGCTTTTCCGCATGCGGCGTCGCCGCGAGGATGGAAAATCCGCGCGCCTTCAGATAGGCGAGCGCCTCTTCGCTCGTCGCCTCCACGATCGGAACCGAGAACATCGTCCCGGTCGAAGCCCGCACGACGTTGGGATTGTGGATATCCGTCGTGCGGTCGCAGACGATGACCGCCGCCGCGCCGGCCGCGTCCGCCGAACGCAGAATCGTGCCGAGATTGCCCGGCTTCTCGATCGCCTCCGTCACGATGACCAGCGCGCGGGGCGGCAATTCGAGATCCTCCAGCGTGACCGAAACGTGCGGTCCCACCATCAAAAGCCCGTCCGGACGCTCCTTGTAGGCGATTTTCGCGAAGCACATCCTGGTGCAGGCATAGACCTGCGCGCCTGCCTTTTCGGCGTCCGCGATGAGTTGCGCTTCGTTCTCGTTCTTCAGGTAGAAGTCCGGACAATGGAAGATCGCATACGGACGGTAGCCCCTGTCGAGGGCGCGACGACACTCGCGGTACCCTTCGACGATCATCTCGCCCGACTCCTCACGTGCCGCACACGTGCGGAGCTTCACGACATGCTTGAGTTTCGGGTTGCTGGGGCTCGTGATTTCCATGGCGTTTATCCGTGGTGGTGATGTCCGCATCCGCAGTCGCAACCGTCGTGCTCGGGCAAATCGACATACTCGATCTTCGCCGCCGCGCGCAAGTCGTTGACGAACGCTTCCGTGGCCTTGCCGCGTGCCTGGTGGCGGAGCAGATCGCGGATTTCGTCGTGCGCCTCCACGAGCGTGCGCGCCTTGCCGGGCTGTTCGTCAACCTTGTAGATGATGTGGTAGCCGAACGGCGTCTGCACGATGTCCGAGACCTCGCCCTTCTTGAGCGCGAAAGCGGCCTTGTCGAATTCCGGGACCATCATGCCCGGGCCGAACCAGCCGAGCGAACCGCCCTCGCGTCCCGAAGGGCAGTCCGAATGC
>DBKW01000096.1:13274-13745 GCA_002298665.1 Verrucomicrobia bacterium UBA740
ATGTGCTGGCACAGGACCTTGGGCTGCGTCACGTACTCCGCCTTGTGCGCCTCGTAAAACGCGGCGATTTCCGCCTCCGTCGGCTCCGCGACGTGCGAACAGGCCTGGTTGACGAGCTTGTTGACGCGCGCCCCCTTCTCGAGTTCCTTGCGGAAGTCCGCCTCGGTGATGTGCTGGGCCGCGAGCGCCTTCTTGTAGTTCTCTTCGCCGCCGACCTGTTCGACGACCTTGGCGATTTCCGCGTCGATTTCCGCCGCGGTCACCGGCAAATCGAGCTGGGAGGCGCGCTCCAGAAGGAGTTTCGCGCCGATCGCCTGATCCAGCGCCCGCTTCTGCAGTTCACCCAGATTGCTCTTGATTTCATCGGGCGTCATGCCGTGGCTCATGTAAAAGCGCACAAGGCGGTCAAATTCGAATCCCACGGCTTCCGCCGAGATTTCCTGTCCGTTCACTTTGGCTGTCTTCATATTC
>DBKW01000044.1:0-11624 GCA_002298665.1 Verrucomicrobia bacterium UBA740
AAAAGTTCCCGAAACTGCGGGTGACGACGGTGGATTTGCCGGCGATCAGCGCGGAAGCGGCGGAATATGTGGGAAAAGCGGGGCTTTCGGGCCGCATTTCTTGCCGGGCGGGCGACTACCACACGGACGATTTCGGCGCGGAGGAATATGACGCGGTCACCATTTTCGGGGCACTCCACCAGGAATCGCCGGAGCAAATCGCCGCGATCCTGAAGAAGGCGCACCGGGCGCTCAAGCCGGGCGGCGAGATTTTCATTCTGGACATGATGACGGACGCCACGCACACGGCACCCGAATTCTCCGCGTTATTTGCCGTAAATATGGCGCTTACGACGGAAAACGGGTGGGTTTTCTCGGATGCGGAACTGAAGGGGTGGCTCGCAACGGCGGGATTCGCGCCCGGTCCGACGGTGGCGGTACCCCCGCCCATGCCGCACTGGCTCGTCACGGCGGAGAAGCGGTAGAAGCGGCGTCCGGCGGGAAAACTTGCAAAATCCCGCCGGATTTCGCGTTTTTCAGCCGGGGAATGTATCCGGGCGCGCGTCCCCTGGAAACGCGCCGGGACGGAGGCCGGTCTGGGACGGTGCGTTTTGGCCGTCCGCGTGGTCGGCGGTGGGCGGGGTGATTTTCGTGGCGTCTTTCCCAAAATTTCAGAAGAAGATGCAAACCAAGGTGCTTGGGCGATTCCGCACATGTACTGGCAGTATCAGAGCGCACCGCGGACCATCTAAAGGGCGTGCGCCCGCCGTTGCGCCGGAACGGCCACCCCGTTGCGCCGGAACCGCCGCGGGTGCCAAAACCGCGCGAAACGGACGGAAGGCGGACAAATCGCGCCGGCGCCGTTGCTTTTGGGCCGGGAACAAGAAGATTTTCGAGAGGAAGTTGAAATTTCCGCTTGCACAAAACGAAAAGAATATGATATAATATCCGGAACACTTGACAAAGTGCAGTCGGGTGGATTGTAGACTGGAGCGATATGGCTAGACCTAAGAAATCAACAGATGCGACTTTGAACCACGATTCCTCGGCAGAAAAAGCGCCTAAAAAGCGTGGACGCAAGAAAGCTTCCGCTGAACAGCCCAAGGAGGCTGTCGAGGCGGAAGTTCTTGACGCCGGGGAAGAGACGGATGCGAACGCGCCCGTGGATTTCGGTGACGACGACATGCCGTCCGACGACGAGGTTGAGCGCGAAGCGGCGTCGCTGGACGCGGACAAGCTCGCGGCGGAAGTCGAGGCGCAGGAGCATGGGGAGCATGAAGACGACGAGGACACAATCGACGATCTCGAGCCGCCGCCGCTGCCTTCCTACATGCCCGACGACGACATGGACGCGGACAGCAACATCCTGCCGTCCATGGAGGGGCTTTCGGTCCTGCGCGACCAGGAACTGAACGAGGTCATCAACGAGGTGAAGCACCGCGCCGAATCGCAGGGCGGCTACATCACCTTCGAGGAACTCAACCAGATCCTGCCCCAGGCGATCGTGGATACGCTCCAGACCGAACGGTACCTGTCGATGTTCGAGCAGCTCGGCGTGCACATCCTGAGCGAGGAAAACCTCAAGGACTGGCTCGAAAAGAAGTCCGCGGCGGACGAAAAGAGCCACATGCCGGACTTCGAGGACTTCACGCGCATTTACCTGCACCAGATGGGGCAGGTCAACCTGCTCACGCGCGACGAGGAAATGGCGCTGTGCAAGACGATCGAGGTTTCGGAACGGACGGTGCGGGACATCTTCAACCGCTATCTGTTCGTGCCGCAGATGTACGCCGGGCTCCTGGACAAGCTGGAGAACCAGACGGAGCGCTTCGACCGGATTGTATCCGACAAATACGAGCAGAAGCGCGACGCGTACATGGCGGAAATCCCGCGCCTTCGGGTGGAGATCCGCGACGTCGAGAAGCGACTGCGGGAGGCGAGCGACAAGTACCACGCCGTGTGTAGCCAGGCGGACGCGACGCCGGCGGCCAAGCGCGGGGCGGAAAAGGCGCTGGCGAACGCGCGGGCGGCGCTGCGGGCGTGCTACGACGATCTGAGCTTCAAGCAGAAGGTTCTGGAGACGCTCTGCAGCGACGTCGAGGAGCACCTCTTCCTGCCGTACAAGGGGCTCGTGCGGCAAAACGCGGAGCTGATGAAGCAGAAACCGTCCAAAAAACGCGACCGGGATCTGGCGCTTCTGCGCGAGAAGATGGCGTCGTTCGAGGCGAAGTTCGGGGTCATGCCCGAGGAATTCATGACTTCGTTCGACGAACTCCGCAAGGCGATGCGGGCGGGACAGAAGGCGCGCACGAAGATGGTGGAGTCCAACCTGCGCCTCGTCATCTCCATCGTAAAGAAGTACATGAACCGTGGACTCAGCTTCCTGGACCTCATCCAGGAGGGGAACACCGGCCTCATGAAGGCGGTGGAGAAGTTCGAGTATACCCGCGGCTACAAATTTTCGACGTATGCGACATGGTGGATACGGCAGGCGGCGACGCGTGCGATAGCCGATCAGGCGCGCACCATCCGCATTCCCGTGCACATGATCGAGAACATCAACCGCCTCCTGCGGACGAACAAGAAGCTCCTGCAAAGCCTGGGCCATGAACCGACCGAGGCCGAGCTGGCGAGCGAATTGGGCTGGACGCCGGAGCAGGTACGGACGGCGCGGCGGATGGCGCAACAACCCATCTCGCTGCAGTCCAAGGTCGGTGACAGCGATGATGCCCATTATGGCGACTTCATTCCGGACTCGACAAGCGAGAATCCGTTTGAAGTGACGGAAGGGCATCTGTTGAAAGAGCGGCTTTGCGAGGTACTGGGCACGCTTTCGGACCGCGAACGGCAGGTCGTCGACCTGCGTTTCGGCCTGACGGACGGCTACAGCCGTACGCTCGAGGAAGTGGGGCGGCTCTTCAACGTCACACGCGAACGCATCCGCCAAATCGAGGCGAAGGCGTTGCGCAAACTCCGCCATCCGAGCCGGATGAAATCGCTCGGAGACTTCAGGTTGTCCTGAGGTAGATTAAGAGAACAAGCAAGAAAGAGAGCAGAACAGTTATGTGTATCAATCAGGTGTTCGACCTGTTGGCGAAGGGCGATACACGGTGCGCGGCGGTCGCGCTCGTGGTTGTCGCGTTTGTGTTGGGCGCGGTTATCGGCGCGCTTTTGACGAAATTGGCGGCCCGGGGCGGGAAGAAGTCCACCTGCGCCTGCAAGTCGCGCACGGCGGAGTCCGGACGCCGCGGGGATGCGCCCGGCGCGAACCGGAAGGCGGAGCGTCCGGCCAAGTTCGAGCGGCGCCATCCGGCCCCGGCGGACGGTTCGGTCGAGATCTATGTCGGCAACCTCAGCTATGACACGACGGAAGCGGCTCTGCGCACGGCGTTCGAGGCGTTCGGCAAGGTGAACGGCGTGCGGTTGATCACCAATCGCTATACGGGCAAGTCCAAGGGATTCGGCTTCGTGCAGATGCCCAATCGCGCGGAGGCCGAGGCGGCCATCGCGGCGCTGAACGACAAGGATGTCGACGGGCGCAAGATGAAGTGCAACGAAGCCCGCAATCTCGCCTAAGCAGGCCTAAACAAAAGAAAGGGTCGAGACCATGAGTTCCGTGCTGATTCCGCTTGTGGAAGATTTCGAGGAAATCGAGGCTGTCACCGCAATCGACGTGCTCCGCCGCGGCGGAGTGCAGGTCACGACGGCGGCACTTGCGCCGGAACGCGTGGTCAAAGGCGCGCATGGCCTCGTCCTTCGGGCGGACGTCCTCTTTGCGGAGGCCGCGTCCGCCCAATACGACGCGCTCGTTCTGCCGGGCGGTCCGGGCGTGGAGCATATGCGCCGGAACGAAGCCCTTTTGGACAGGGTGCGCCGGCAGAAGGCGGAAGGGCGGCTTCTCGCGGCGATTTGCGCCGCGCCGCTCGTGCTTGTCGAGGCGGGCGTCTTGGAGCCGGGGCAGCGGGTGACGTGCTATCCGACCTGCGCCGACGGGCTGGACCGTCCCTGCGCCGGCGTTCCGGTCGTCGAGGACGGGCGTCTCATCACGGGACAGGCGCCGGGCGCGGCACTCGCGTTCGCGCTTGCCGTTTTGAGGGCTTTGAAGGGCGAAGCGATTGCCGAACAGGTTGCGGATGGGCTGGTTACGCATATCCGCTAAACTGGCGGCAGCGTTTTGCACAATCCCCGTGCTGGCCTTCGCGAAAACGGAGGTCAGTTTCCTTTTCTCCTACGACCCTGAGCATCCGGAGGAACCGGCGACGCGGCGGATCGTCGAATTGGCGCGTACGGAGCCGGAGCTGGAGCCGGTCAAGTGGGGCGGACTGACCCTACCGGGGGCGGGGGGGCGGGCGACGTTCATGCTCGCGCTTGCGGGCGGTACGGCCCCCGACATCTACAAGGCGTGGTTCCATATCCTGCGGCATGACGCGGAAGAGGGTTTTGTCCATCCGCTGGACGAGTGGGTGGAGCCGGCTTCCACGAACGGGACGCCCGCGGCGTTCGCCTTGTGGGACCAGGTGCGGGTGAAGGACGGGCGCGTGCTCGCCCTGCCTACGCCGGGAATCGCGTATTACGGGCTCGTCTACCGAAAGGACCTCGTGGCGGCGGCGGGGCTGGATCCGGAGAATCCGCCGCGGACATGGTCCGCCTTCCGCGATTGGTGTATGCGTTTGACGCGGCCGGGCCGGCGGGCGTTCGCCATAGAGAATCGTCCGTGGGGGTTTCTGCCATGGGTGCAGTCCGCCGGCGGGGATGTCGTAAGACGCCGTGCGGACGGCACATGGGAGGCGTGTTTCGACTCTCCGGCGGCGTTGCGCGCGGCGTCCTTTCTGCAGGATCTCGTGCGGCGGGATGTCGTGCGCGGGCTGCCGACGCTGTCCCTGGCGGATGAAATAGGGCGCTTGTTCACGGCGGGGGAAATCGTATGCGTATTCGGCGGGGAGGATCTGGTGCGGCGTTTGACGGAGACGTTGAACATGCCGCCGGAGACGATCGGCCTCATGCCGTTTCCCGCGGCGGACGAAGGGGGCGTGCGCGTCTTGCAGGCGCACAAGCATTTTTACGCGATGAGCGAAAGCGCGGGGCGGCGTCTGAAACCGGAGCGCGATTTGATATTCAAGTGTCTGCAGGCGCTGGCTTCGCCGGAACTAGCGGACGAGGATGTGCGGCGGAACGTGGCGGAAGGACGCGGCATGTGGTGCAATCCGGCGGACCTCGTGCGCTTGGGGTTCGCGCGCGAACTCGCGCAGATTCCGCCCGGCATCCGCGCGATGTATGCGGATTTGGAGGCGGGGCGCATAAGGGCGGTCACGGAGCCGTGGGTGGGCTTCTGGCAAGGCGCGAGCGACCTTGTCCAGCGTCGGTTTTTGGGTCTTTTGCTGTCGGACGCCGGGAAGGACCTGGATTGCGCCGCCGCGTTGCGGTCGATAACCGAGGACGCGAACCGGGGATTGATGTTCGCCGGGGATTCGTTGCGTGTGGAGAAGGCGCGTCCGTATGCGCGCATAATCTGCGGCGCGCTTTTGGTTTGCGCGCTGATAGCCGCTGGGCTTGCTGTCCGGCGGAAGCGGGAGGTTCGCAAGGAGGCGATAAAGGACGGGGAGAGGCGACCTTTCTCCTGCGTGCCATGGCTTTTTCTGCTGCCGGCTCTCGCTTCCATCCTCGTCTGGAGCTACTATCCTCTTTTGAGAGGCGCAATCATGGCTTTTCAGGACTACAAGATTGTGGGCGCGTCGACATGGACGGGACTTGACAATTTCATTCGCGTGGCGACGGACGCGGCGTTTTGGATGTCATGGCTACGGACGTTCGAGTATGTCGCGGTGACGCTTCTGCTGGGGTTTCTTCTGCCGATTTTGCTGGCGGTCGGGCTTTGCGAGATACCGCGTGGGCGCGTATTCTTCCGATTCCTCTATTTCCTGCCGCATTTGACGAGCGCCCTGGTAGTGACGCTCCTGTGGAAGTTGATGTTCGATCCGACCGAGAACGGGCTTTTGAACCGGATTGTGATGTCCCTCGGCGGGGCACGGCAGGCCTGGCTTCAAGATCCGGCTCTGGCGATGGTCTGTTGCATTCTGCCGGGCGTTTGGGCGGGGGCGGGCATGGCTTCGCTCATCTACATTGCCGCGCTGGAGTCCCTGCCGCGCGATTATTACGAGGCCGCCGCGCTGGATGGAGCGGGAATCTGGGCGCGTTTCCGGCATGTGACCTTCCCGCAACTGGCGCCGCTCATGGTCATCAACTTCGTCGGCGCATTTATCGCGGCATTCCAGGGGATGGGGTCGATTTTCCTGCTGACGTTCGGTGGGCCTGGGGACGCGACACAGGTTCTGTCCCTCCAGATCTGGAAGGAAGCATACAACAATCTGCGCTTTTCCACGGCGACAACGATGGCGTGGTTCCTGGGCGTTGCGTTGATCGGGTTTACCTATCTGCAAATACGATTTTTGCGCCGGGTTGAATTTAGACAAGCATCCATTCGCTAACTATGATATAATATACACGTATGCTTCGCGACATATCACTATCTAGCTGGAAGTTTTTCCGTGCGGGAAAGGGTCTCTCTTTCCGCACGGGGCAGTATTTTGGCGAGGCGGCGTTGATTGGCGTGCTGACGGGACTTGTGGTTGTCGCATTCCGCTATATGATTGACTACGGCACGCGCGCTCTGATTGGTTCTTTCATTCATCCACGCGTCGACGGGACCTTTCCCGACATTCGACAGCTAGCGCAGGGGTTTTCGGCGGTTTCGTTCGGGGATTGCTCCCGCTGGGTGATGTTGTTTTTGCCGGCGGCGGGTGCACTTGCGGGCTATTTGCTGATCCGGCGTTTCACCAAACTGGAAAATGCCCGGGGAACGGACAGCGCGATTCGCGCGTATCACCAGCGTGGCGGGTATGTCACGGGAACCGTCATACCGGTGAAGTCCGTCGCTTCGGTCCTGACGGTCGCGAGCGGCGGTTCGGCGGGCTACGAGGGACCGGTCACGCTTTTGGGCGCCGCGGTGGGGAGCGTAGTCGCGCGGAAATGCAATCTGACGGTCCGCGCGCGGCGAATTCTCATGGCGGCGGGTTTGGCGGCGGGTATCGCGGCGCTTTTCCAGGCCCCGCTTGCGGGCGCGATATTCGGCTTCGAGATCTTCTATTCGTCCAGCGATATAGAATACGAGACGGTTTTGCCGTGTTTTGTGGCCGCGGCGTTGAGCTACACGATTTACGCCTGTTTCTTCGGCTGGGGATCGCTTTTTGTCCTTTCGGCGGACAACGTATATGAGACGGGGCTTGTGCTCGTGCCTTATTTCGTGCTCGCGATCATCGTCACTTTCGCGGCGCGTTTTTATATCAGTTTCTTCCGCGGGACGGAAAAACGCTTCGGCATGAGCCATCTGCCGGGTGCGGTGAAGGTCGTCATTGGCGGTCTTGCGACGGGACTTGTCGGCTTTTTTATTCCGGATATCCTGGGTCCGGGCTATCCGCTCATCCAGTCCGCCTTCCGGCTTGAGCCGGATGCATTGGCGCAGGCGCCCGTCTTGCGTATCGCGTTCACCTTCTTCCTGCTTTTCGTATTGAAGGTTGTCGCTACATCCTTTACGGTCGGTTCGGGTGGTTCGGGGGGCGTTTTCGCGCCGGCGCTCGTCTGCGGGGGTGCGGTAGGGGCGGCCACGGGACTTTTGTTTTCGGCGTTTTTGCCGGCCTCGTTCAGTGTCCAGCCCGCGGCGTTTGCGCTGGTTGGCATGGCGGGTTTCGTGGCGTCCGCCATTCGCGTGCCTTTGACGGCCATAGTCATCGTGGCCGAGATCTCGGGGAACCATCAGCTGCTTTTGCCGGCCATGTGGGTGTGCGGAATCAGCTTTTGGCTGAACAACGGCTGGTCGCTTTACAGGAGCCAGGTGCATTCGCGCGAATCTTCGCCCGTTCATGCGTAAGAAGGTGTGAGAACATGAAGACATTGTATATTTACGGACCACCGGCGAGCGGGAAATCCACATTGGCGCGGAATCTTTCGCGCCAATGGGGGCGCATGAGCGTGGACTTGGACGAGGAAATCGCGCGCCGCGAGGGGCGGACAATCCCCGAAATATTCGCCACGGAAGGAGAGGCGGGTTTCCGTCGGATAGAACGGGAGACCCTGGAACGGGTAAAGGCGCCCATCGTCGCCCTGGGGGGCGGGACCTTGCTTGACCCGGCCTGCCGCGCATACGCCGAAAAACACGGATTTGTAGTCGTATTGGATGTGGACGACGCCACGCTGGCGGAACGGATTGCGGCCGCCAAGGGTACGCGTCCGCTTGGGAACAAGGCGGCCGAGCGGCGTGCGCACTATGCCTCTTTCCCCCATCATGTGGATGCGGATACGCGCATTATCTTGCCGCGTCCCTTGCGGGGCGTCCTTACGCCTCCCGTGTCCAAATCGCACCTGCACCGGTTGCTTATCGCCGAGTTTCTGGCGGGAGGGGACGTTTCGCGTCTGGGCGATCCGCAGACGGAAGCGGCGGATCTTATCGCCACCCGGCGCTGTATTGCGGCGCTTTCCGCCGCACGGACGGCAGGATTGCCGACGGCGACCCTGGATTGCGGGGAAAGCGGCTCGACTTTGCGCTTTTTCGCGCCTCTTGCCGCGGCATTGGGCGTCAAAGCCTCCTTTGTCCGCCGCGGACGCCTGGCCGAACGTCCCATGATTTCCTACGAGGATCTGAAGGCGGGTTTGCATGAATTGCGCGGCGATATTTCAAGCCAGTTCGTGACCGGGCTTCTTTTCGCGCTTCCGCTTCTGCCGGGCGACTCGGAAATACGCTTTACGACCCCCCTGCAATCGAAGGGGTATGTCGAGATGACCCTCGCGGTTCTGAACCAGTATGGCGTCCAGGTCTTGCCGACCGCGACGGGGTTTCGCGTGCCGGGCAACCAGAAATTCGTCTCGCCCGGGAATGTCCAGCCGGAACGCGATTGGAGCGGGGCGGCGTTTTGGTTTGCGGCGAATGCGCTCGGGAGCGAGATTCAGATAAAGGGGCTTTCCGCCGAATCGCGCCAGCCCGACCGCGTGGTGAAGAAACTTGTCGCACGCATTCAACGCGCCAACAAACCCGGCGCACCGGCCGAGACAATCGACGTTTCGGAATGCCCGGACAATTATCCGGCATTGGCGGCCGTAAACTTCGCCTTGGGCGGGAAGGCGGTCTTTACCGGGACGGAACGTTTGCGGCTCAAGGAAAGCGACCGGTTGGCGGCGATGGACGCCGTTTTCGCCAATCCCCACGATGTGGACCCCCAAAACGACCACCGCATAGCCATGGCCGCGGCGATTTTGGCCACGACAGGCGATACGCCGACAATCATCCACACGGCTTCGTGCGTAAAGAAGTCCTATCCGGACTTTTTCGACGCGTTCAAGATGGATCTTTACGCCGTGACGGGGTGGCCGCTTCTGAAAACCCGCAGTCCCGAACTGCACAATGCCGCACATGCCGCGGCGGGCCGTCGGGCCGAAATGATCGCCTATCCCGCGCCGACTATAGAAGAGGCTCTTGCTTTTGCCAAGCGGTGCAATGTCAAGGGGCTGGCCGTCACGATTCCCCACAAGGAAGCGGTTATGCGGTATTTGGACGAAATCGACCCCGCCGCGCGTGCCATTGGAGCGGTGAATACGGTCGTTTTTACGGCGGATGGGCGCAAAATCGGCTATAATACGGATAAAGACGGTATTGCCACGGCGCTCATGGCGTTTACGGGCAAGCGCTCGTTCAAAGGGCTTTCGGTCGTTCTTTTGGGGGCGGGAGGGGCGGCCAAGGCGGTTGCGCAAGCCTTGCAGGAATTGGGCGCCTCCGTCAAAATCCTGAATCGCACCTACGAAAAGGCGGCGGCGCTCGCCGAAAAGCATGGTTTTACGGCGATTCGGACGATGGAAACGGCGGATCTTGTCGTGAACGCGACAAACCAGGATCCGATTCCCGACTTTGCGTTCACGGGGCGCGAATACGTCTACGACCTCGTGTATGTACCGGAAGAAACGCCGCTTATCGTGCATGCCCGCAAGGCGGGTTGCAAGACGGAGAATGGATTTTCCATGCTGCGGGCGCAGGCGGAGCGGCAATTAGAATTGTTTTGCGATTAAGGAGAAGGTATTATGACTCAGTTGGAATCGGCCCGGAAGGGAATCATAACGGACGCGATGCGCCAAGTCGCGGTGGACGAGGGGTTGACGCCCGAGGAGGTGTGCGCGGCGGTTGCAAGCGGACGCGCGGTGATTCCGTTGAACGTAAACCATAAAAATGCGCATCCGATGGGCGTGGGGCGGCTGTTCCGCACGAAAGTCAACGCCAATCTCGGGCGTTCCCCGACCTGTTCGGGGAAGGGCGACGAGCTGGACAAACTCGCCATCGCCCTGAAAGCCGGCGCCGATTTTGTCATGGATCTCTCGGTCGGGGCGGATATCATATCCATCCGGCAGGGCATGCTCGAGGCTTCGACGGTTCCCCTCGGCACGGTTCCCGTCTATGAAACGCTTTCGCGCGCGCCGGGCGACATCCCCGTCATGGATCCGGAACTCCTTTTGCGCGTAATAGAGGAACAGGCGAAACAGGGCGTGGACTTCATGACGCTTCATGCCGGACTCCTTCTGGCGCACATTCCGCTCGCCAAGAAGCGCGTCATGGGGATCGTCTCCCGCGGCGGGGCGATCATGGCGGAGTGGATGCAGAACAACAAGGCGGAAAACCCGCTTTACACGCGCTGGAATGAGGTTTGCGAGATTTTGCGCCAGTACGACGTGACGGTTTCGCTGGGGGACGGACTGCGTCCGGGCTGTTTGGCGGATGCGAGCGACGCGGCACAGTTCGGGGAACTGTCCGTTTTGGGAGAACTTGTGCGCCGGACGCGTGCGGCGGGCGTGCAGGTCATGGTGGAGGGTCCGGGGCATATTCCCTTCAACCAGGTGCAGATGAACATGGAAAAGGAGCAGGAACTCTGCGACGGGGCGCCTTTTTACGTCCTGGGACCCGTGGTCATCGACATCGCCCCGGGGTACGACCATATCGTTTCCGCCATTGGGGCGACCGCCGCGGCGACATATGGGGCGTCTCTCCTGTGCTATGTGACGCCGGCGGAACATTTGGGCCTGCCCAACGCCCAGGAGGTGCACGAAGGCATGATCGCCTACAAAATCGCCGCGCACGCCGGCGACGTGGCGCGCGGTTTGAAAGGCGCCGCGGACCGGGATCTGGAAATGGCCCAAGCGCGCCGCGCATTCAATTGGGAGGCGCAGTTCAAGTGCGCGCTCGACCCGGAACACGCGCGGAAGCGTTGGCAGGCTACACGGGCGGAAGGCGACCGCGGCAAAGGCGGCGAGGACTACTGTTCCATGTGCGGGAAGGCCTTTTGCGCCGTCCGCACCTCGCGGCGCATCATGGGGTTGGACAACTAGGACAAAAAACGACAAAAAAGGAGGAAAAAGATGAAAAAACAAAACAAAAACCTGAAAAAGGCCCTTGCCGTCCTGATTGCCGCACTGGGACTGGGCACGGCATGGGCGGATTGGCGGTTTGTCGACGGCAAGCTTACGAACGACAATCCGCGTTGTTCCTTCCCGGCGCAAGTGGTAACTTTGACGGACGGCGCTGGGAATTGCGTCACGGGTCTGCAGATTACGGG
>DBKW01000044.1:11834-12970 GCA_002298665.1 Verrucomicrobia bacterium UBA740
AGACGCTCAAGCCCGAAAAGTTCCCTTATGTGAAGTCGTTTGAAGACAAATGTTTCTCAAGTTGCACAAATTTCCAGGTGGATGTCGGCCAACTCATCGATCCTGGCGTGGCCAATATCGGGACGCAAGCGTTTTACAATGTGCCGGTAAAAGGTGCGCTCTATGTGACAAATTTATGTCATTTAGGTAAAGGGGCATTTGCTTTCTTTAGGCTATCCACTGTAAAAGGAAAGTATTCCAATTTGGAAAGCGTGAAACTAGCCGGTCCGTTGGAAGAAATTCCACTTCAGGGCTTTCGATACGCATATAGCTTGAAGGAAGTCGATTTAAGCGGATGCCTTTCTTTGCGTTCTATAGAAAACGAGGCTTTCCATGGTTGTTGCAGCCTTGCATCGGATGTCGCGCGTGTCGTCAATCCGGCTGTCACCAACATAGGAGATTTTGCTTTCGCCAATACGGCAATCGCGGGGAAACTGGTATTGACAAATGCCCAGTACATAGGCCCCTCCGCTTTTTATGTCGGGCACGACGATATAGCCAAGAAATATGAAGGGGAAGCACGGTTGACGGCCATAGATCTGTCCGGCAGCCAGATGAAGATTCTACATGGTGCATTTGGCAATCAGAATACCCTGAAATCTTTTGTTTCTGGTGCGAGAAGTCTCGATATTATCGGTAGTCAAGGCAATCCTTTTGCCGAATGCACGTCCTTGACGAATATCTGGATTAAAGGCCCCGCGCTCACGCAGCAGGAAATGGATTGGCTTGGGGCTTATGTCCAGATATACTATCCGTGCATCATCTATGCCTCGACGAATCTCCCTCCGGCGAATGCTTCTCGAACGAACTGGACGGGACTGGCGACGAATGCAACGCCCGAAGAATTGGAGAAGTTGAGCGGTCTCAACCGCACGAACTGTTTCGGGGTGTATCAGACGAAGAATGGGAAACGCAAGGCGTTCTTCGTCCATCGGCGCTCGCCTTTCGAGGATAAGGACGGCGTGATGATAATCGTGCGCTAGCCCTAGGGCAATTTGTTTTCGGGATACCTTCTGTGGGCGGGTAGGGTATAATTGGTATACAGGATACAAAAGTGAAAGGATGATTCAACATTTGAAACAGTTGTGGATGGCCGC
>DBKW01000091.1:0-210 GCA_002298665.1 Verrucomicrobia bacterium UBA740
GCTTCGCACAGACATTACTGTTTTCTCAAGCACCGGGATCAAAGAGCCCACCTTGCTCGGGTGGTGAAATTGGCAGACACGTATGCTTGAGGTGCATATGGGTAACTCCTTGCGGGTTCGAGTCCCGCCCCGAGCACCAATTTCACGTTTCCGTTGTCTCAAAGTTTCTTGTTTCTTGGTTTTTGCCTGTCCGGATGCGAAACGGGCTTG
>DBKW01000091.1:344-8191 GCA_002298665.1 Verrucomicrobia bacterium UBA740
GTATCCGTTTTGAACGGCTCTTCGCGGCCTAGGAGGGGGAGGTTCGAGGGTGCGCGGCCTAACAAGAAGGACGGCGCAGGAGCCGTCCAGTGGTGTTTTGTTTTTTGGGGGGATGTAGATTTTGCTGTTGTAAACTCAGTATTTGTCTTTATCTTCCGGCGCGATGTCGGCGAACAGCTCTTCGTAGAGGCCGTCCACAATGGAGTCCGCAAGCGAAATGTTGGGGACGAGGATCGTGTCGCACTTCAGATAGTCGCACGCGCGGATGAAGATATCCGCGGCGGGGACAATGACGTCCGCCCGGTCGTCCTTAAGGCCGAAAATCGCCTGCCGGTCGCGGATGCAGAGTCCGGAGAGGACGCTATAGAGGCGTTTGAGCTCGTCGAGGCTCAGTTCCTTGGGGTCCTGTCCGGGTTCGTGGCGGGCGATCTTGTTGAGTTTGTTGATATTGCCGCCGGAGCCGATGATATGGATGGAGCCGTAGTCCGCGGCATAGCGTGTCAGGTTGGACTTGAAGAGGTCCTCGGTTTCGGGCGTGACCTGTCCGCTCAAGAGGCGCAGGGTGCCCATGTCGTAGGAGACGCTTTCGGCCAGGACGCCGTCATGGATAAGGGAGACTTCCGTCGAGCCGCCGCCCACGTCGATGTAGGCGAAGTTGCCGACGTGGCTGTCCGTCTTCTCGAGCAGGTTGTTGTAGAGGAGGTTGGCTTCCTCGTGTCCGCCGATGATTTCCAGCTTGATGCCGGTCTTCTTTTCGATTTCCTCGAGGACTTCCTTGCCGTTTTCCGCATCGCGCATGGCGGAGGTGGCGCAGGCGCGGAAGTCCGTCACCTTGTAGAACTTCAGGAAGTGCTTGAAGCCTTTCATCATCTGGATCATCATCCGGCGGCGCTCTTTGGAGACTTTTCCGAGCGTGAAGACGTCCTTTCCGAGGCGCAGGGGGACGCGCACGAAGAGGAGTTTCTCGATGCGGTCCGCGGCGGTTTTGGCCGAACCGTCGAAGCGCTTGATGAGCAGGCGCGCGCCGTTCGAGCCGATGTCAATGGCTGCGAGATTAATGGGTTTCATGTTGATACGCCTTGTAGAGTTCTTCTTGGCTGCGGAAGGGTTTGCCGGGCACGAAGTTGTTCGTTTCCTTGCCGTCCACGATGCGTCCGTTGCACGTGTCGCGCAAGCCGAACGAGACGGTGCGCAGGAGGTCCGCCTTCATGTCTTCGTCGTAGACGGGGGTCAGGACTTCCACGCGGTTGACGAGGTTGCGCGGCATCCAGTCCGCCGAGCCGATGAAATAGCGCGGTTCGCCGCCGTTGGCGAAGATGAGGATGCGGCTGTGCTCGAGGTAGCGGTCGATGATGCCCACGCAGGTTATGTTTTCGCTGATGCCCTGCACGCCGGGGACGAGCGAGCAGTTGCCGCGCACGAGGAGGTCGATCTTCACGCCGGCCCGGGACGCCTGGTAGAGTTTCGCCACCATGTCCTCGTCGGTGATGTGGTTGAGCTTCAGCTTGACCCAGGCTTCCTTTCCGGCGTGCGCGTTCTCGATTTCCGTATCCAGCAGGCGCAGGAGGCGGTTTTTCATCGCGTTGGGCGAGACGAGCAGTTCGCGGAAGTGGGTAGGGGCGAAGGGGCGGTCGATGAAGTCGAAGACCTTGGTCACTTCCTTGACGATCTTCGGGCGCGCCGTCATCATCAGGTAGTCCGTATAGACCTTCGCGTTGCCTTCATGGAAGTTCCCCGTGCCGATGCAGGCGATGTCGCCCTTGCGCGACTCGATATAGAGGAGCTTGCTGTGCACTTTGAGTCCGTCCACGCCGAAAATGACGTTGACGCCCTCTTCCTGCATGCGCTTGCTCCAGTTGATGTTGCTTTCTTCGTCGAAGCGGGCCAGGAGTTCCACGACGGCGGTGACCTTCTTGCCGTTGCGGGCCGCGGCGATGAGCGCCTTTACGACCTTGGAATCCTTCGCCAGGCGGTAGAGGGTCGTTTTGATGGACTTGACCTCCGGCTTCAGGGCCGCCTCGCGGAGCACGCGGATGTAGCCGTTGAAACTGTGGTAGGGGACGTGGATGAAGCGGTCCTTTTGGCGGATCTGGTCGAAAATGCTCTCGTTCGAGAGGAATTCGCTCTTCATGATCGGCATCCACTTCGGATAGCGCAGGTGCTTCTGGCCGCAGTCCAGGAAGGACATCAGGTCCTTGTGGTTCTGGTGGCGGCCGCTCACGAGGGACGACTCCAGCTCGCGCGTGTTCAGCCGCTCGCGGAGACGCAGGCGGATATCCTTGGGCATTTCACGGTCGAAAATGACGCGGACGGCCGCGCCTTTCTTGCGGCTGTTGACGCCCATGGCGATCTTCTCGAGCGGACTGAAGTCGGCGTCCGCGTCCAGCTCCATTTCGGCGTCCTTCGTGAACTTGAAGGAGTAGGCCCTGTAGTCGAAGCAGCCTTTGAAGCCCAGGAAGATGAGCGGCAGGCAAAAGCGGATCACGTCGTCCAGATACATGATGTTCGAGAAGCCGTCGCTGGACGGGATCTGCACCCAGCGTCCGTAGGTGCGGTCCGGGACCTGCAGGAGGGCGTATTTCTTGCGCAATTCGCGGCGCTTCGTGCCCGCGGGCTCTTCCAGGGGTTCCAGGCGCAATTTTTCCGCCATCTCCACCACGAGATAGATGCGGTTGTCTTCCAGGACCGAGAGGTCGTCCAGTTCGTTCAGCCAAAGCGGATTCACCGCGCCGTTCAGCTTGTCGTAGAAGAAGTGGGTCAGGAAGGCTTTCTGTTCCGCATTCAGTTCGTTCTCGGTCAGGACCTGGATTTTGTGCTGCTTGAGCGCGTGGAACACTTCGGCGACCGCGGCGGTATATTCGCGCGCATAGGTTTCGTTGAGGCCGATGATGGTCTTGAGCGTCTTCTTGATGTTTTTCGCCTGTTCGCGGGACGAATTGCCCGAGAGCATGCGGTTGAGGGACGCCACGCGGACACGGAAGAATTCGTCCAGATTGTTCGAGTAGATGCCCAAAAACGACAGACGTTCCAGGAGGGGCACTTGCTTTTTGCAAGCCTCCTGCAGTATGCGATGATTGAAATACATCCAACTTACGTCGCGTTCGACATAGGCGTGTTTCAATATTTCGTCTTTTCTTGTCATGTCGCTATATCCCTCTACAATATGTGGCTGCGCGGAGCATCCTGATCACCCTTCATTCCGTCCCCTGCGCAGATACCCTATATTTTATCATATTTGACGGTCTGCGTAAATGTAGCCAGCCGATTTTAACACAATTTTAACAATACAAGCGCGTAAAACCCGCCGCGGGACGCGGGAGGGCGTGCGGCGGGCGTGCGTTTCGGGCGTTAAAAGGGGAAATCAGGCGTCCGCGCACTCTTTTTCGCAGATGCGGACACTCGCCATGGCGTCCTTGGCATAGTAGTCCGCGCCGATTTCGTCCGCGTAGTCCTGCGTGATGACGGCGCCGCCGACGAACGTCTTGACGGGCAGTTTCGCCGCCTTCAGCTGCCGGATGGTCTCCGCCATGGCGCCGGCGGTCGTGGTCATGAGCGCGGAAAGTCCGACGAGCCGGGCACCGGACTGGATTACGCTTTGGACGATCGTTTCGGGCGCGACGTCGCGTCCGAGATCGATGACGCGAAAGCCATAGTTCTCGAGGAGCGCGCGGACGATGTTCTTGCCGATATCGTGGATGTCGCCTTTGACGGTCGCGATGACGATGGGGGCGCCCTCGCGCGTGGTGGACGTTCCGCTTTTGGCGAGCGCCGCGCGGATGACTTCGAACGCCGCGCCGGCGGCGTCCGCGCTCATGAGGAGCTGGGGCAGGAAGAGCGTGCCTTTCTCGAAGCCTTTGCCGACGACTTCCAGGGCGGGGACGATCTCGTCCTGGATGATGGACATGGCATCGCGTCCGGCGTCCAGTGCGGCGGCGCAGAGGGTGCGGGCGTCCGCCTTCAGGCCCTGCACGATGGCGGTGTTGACGGTGGCTTGCGCCGCGGAAGGGGCCTGGGCGGGCGCGGCGTTCTGCGCTTCCGCCGCGCACTTGGCGATCCACCGCAGGCAGTTCGGGTCGCGCGCCAAAAGGACGTCGAAGGCGGCCGGGTCGTCCGATTCGCGGATGACGCCCGGATTCGAAATCGCCGCGGAAAGCCCCGCCCGCTTGGCGAGCGTGTACATCGCGTTGTTGAGGGCGGGACGGTTGGGGAGGCCGAAACTGACGTTCGAGACCCCGAGAACCGTGTTGACGCCGAGTTCGTCCGTCAGGCGGCGAACCGTCTCGAGCGTCGTTTTCGCGGCGTTGCCGTCCGCGCTCACGGCCAGCACCAGGGCGTCGAAGGCGAAATCCTCCTTTGTGAAGCCGTATTTGGCGCCTTCGGCCAGGATCCGGCGCGCGATGGCGAGGCGTCCGTCGCTCGTTTCGGGGATGCCCGCCTCGTCCAGGCAGAGCGCGACGATGACGCCGCCGAACTTGCGGGCGAGGGGGAAGACGGCGTCCATGGAGGACCGCTTGCCGTTGACGGAGTTGATGAGCGGCTTGCCGTTGACGTGCCGCAGCCCGATCGCGAGCGCCTTCGGGTCGGACGTATCGATCTGCAGCGGGCAGGTCGCCACGCTCTCGACGGCCAGGATCGCGCGGTCCAGCATGGCCGCCTCGTCGATTCCCGGCACACCGCAGTTCACGTCGAGAATCGCCGCGCCGTTCGCCGTCTGCTTCACGGCTTCCCGCATGACATAGGCGACGTCGCCCGCCTTGAGCGCCTCCTTCAGGAGTTTCTTGCCGGTCGGGTTGATGCGCTCGCCGATGACGAGCCCGGCGTGGGGCGCGAGTTCGACGACGGAAGTGCCGGACGAAATGCGCGTCCGTTTCGGGGGGAGGGCGCGGTGCGGGTCCTTGTCCCGGACGGCCGCCACGGTGCGGGCGATGTGGGCGGGGGTCGTGCCGCAGCAGCCGCCCACGATTTCCACCCCGGCGTCCACGAGTGCGGCGACATCCGCGGCGAATTCATCCGGTCCGACGGTGAAGACGGTTTTGCCGTCCACGAGTTTGGGCATGCCGGCGTTGGGCTTGACGATGAGAGGTTTGCGGGCGACGGCGGCGAGGCGTTTGACGTAGGGGAGCATCCGGTCGGGGCCCAGGCCGCAGTTCAGCCCGTAGGCGTCGACGCCCAGGCCCTCCAGCAAGGTCGCGACGCACTCGACCGAGCCGCCCGTCAGGAGTTTGCCGTCCTCGCCCAGGGCGACGGTCGACCAGACCGGCAGATTGCAGTTCTCCTTGGCGGCGAGCACGGCGGCCTTGAGTTCGCGCGTGTCGCTCATCGTCTCGATGAAAACGAGGTCTGCGCCGGCCGCGGCGCCCGTCCGGACCATTTCGGCGAACGCGGCGTAGGCGTCTTCGAAGGCGAGTTCGCCCGCCGGCGCGAGGAGCCGTCCGGTCGGGCCGACGTCCAGCGCGACTTTCGCGCCGCTTTTCCGGGCAATTGAAATCGCCGCGGCGATCAGGTCGGCGAGCTTGTGCGGACCGTCGTACTTGAGGCGGTTCGCGCCGAACGTGTTGGCGAGGACAATCTGCGACCCCGCCGCCACATAGGCGTTGTGGAGCGCAAGCACCGCTTCGGGACGGTCCAGGTTCCAGTCCACCGGGTCCGCGCCGGCGGCGAGTCCCGCCGCCTGAAACATCGTTCCCGCGCCACCATCCAAAAACGTCATTTTCAACTCCTTTCAATATCCGCGAACGCCGTGACGCTCTTGGACGGCACGAGCAGGAAGCTGTCCGTCAGCGTGATGCCGAGTTTCTTCGTCGCGTCGAGTTTCGCGAGAATGTCGCGGCTCAGTTCCAGGGGAATCGTCCCGTAGCCGGGGGAGCGCCGCATGAGCAGGCGTTCGCCGGGGGCGAGCGTCGGGCGGACTTCCGCCTCGATCGCGTCCATCGTCTTCTCGATGCCGTCCGTGCCGATGGCCTGGGCGATGAGCGCGTCCGCGGCGGAGAGGACGGAAACCCGCCGGTGCCAGGCGTCGAACGCCGTGCCGAGCGTGCCGCACATCCAGACGCGGTCGCCTTCGCGCCGCCAGGCCGTCTTCGGACGGAGGGGGGCTTCGCGCAGAAGTTCGTTGATGCGCGCGAGCAGTCCGGGGGAGGGGGTGCCGCGCCCCATGCGCATATAGCGCAGGATTTCGGCCAAATCGAGCTGGAGCGTCATCGCAAAGCCTCCGTGAAGCGGTCCGCGTTCGCTTCGAGTTGCGCCGCGAGGGCGGACGGGTCTTCGCCCCGCAATGCCGCGAGCTCGGCGGCGATTGGCTCGACGGACGGCGCGTCCGCGGCGTTTTCCGCCGTGGCGTCGCTCTCGACGAGCAGGCGTTCGCGGGGGACGCGGCACGCCAGAGCGCGGTAGTTGACGGCGTGGTCGTTCAGCAGGGCGGGACCGATCGAGATGAAACCGTTGAGCCGCACGATGTCCGCGAGGAGGCCTTCCGAACGGGAGAAGCCATGGAAAAGGAAGGCGGGGATCCTGTCCGTGTAGGGTAGGCACGCCTTGACGACTTCGCCCCAGCACTTCGCGCCGTGCAGCACGACGGGGCGTTTGAATTCCGCCGCGAGGGCGAGTTGCGCCGCGAACGCGGCGGTTTGGGCCGCGCCGATGTGGCGGTCGCGCAGACGGTCCAGTCCGATTTCCCCGACCCCGAGGGACGGGTCGGCGGCGAGCGCCGCGCGCAGGGCTTCCGCGTCGAACGTCTCCGCCTGCCACGGATGCGTACCCCGGAAGACGACGTCGCCCGGACCCACCGTGCCCGTGCGGGGGTCGCAGAGGAAGTGCCGCGTCGCGCCGCGGCGGATATGGCAGTGCGCGTCCGTCATCGTGCGCCGATAGCCTCCAGGAAAGGCGCGATGAAGCGGACGTCCTCGCGCATGCCGAGCGTGATGGTGGGCTTGTTGCGGCCGTGGAAGTCGCTGCCGGCCGTCTTCAGGAGCCCAAGTTCGTCCGCGATTTGCGTGAAGCGGATGGATTCCTCGGGCGTGTTCGCCTCGTAGTGCGCCTCGAGTCCGTCCAGCCCCATCTCCTTGAGCGCGGCCAGTTCCCGGGCGGCGTCCGCGTATTCCGGGCCAGTATCCTTCCAATAGCGGCGCCAGTATTTGGGGTGGGCCATGACGGCGAGGCCGCCGGCGGCGTGCACCGCGGCGAAGGCGCGTGCGCGGTCCGGATGGTAGCGTGGGGCGAAGCAGCGCGTCGCGGCGGGGGAGTCGGGCAGGAGGTACGTGTCGAACGCCTCGGCGATACTCGCGGCGTAGCCGTGCCGCATGAGCCAGCGGGCGAAATGGGGGCGCGCGAGGACCTCGCCGTTGGCGAACGCGCGCACCGAGTCGCCCGGGGCGTCCATTTCGATGCCGAGCCGCCGAAAGTTCGCCAGAATCCGCTCGTTTCGGGCGTTGCGTCCGGCGAGGACCTCCTTCATGAAGGCGTGGATTTCGGGGTTGGTCGGGTCGATGTTCAGTCCGAGCAGGTGGAATTTGTCGAAGGTGGCGCCCGGGTCGATGGAAAGCTCGACGCCGGCGACGCGGCGGCAGAACGTGGGGTCGTTCTTCGCGAACGGCTCGCGCGGCGCGGCGAAGAACTCGGCGATGCCCGCGGTGTTGTCGTGGTCCGTCAGCGCCATGGCGGTGAAAAGGCGTCCGCGCCGCGCCAGATCGCGCGGCGTTTCCGTGCCGTCGCTCGCCGTCGAGTGGACATGGAAGTCCACCAGAAGCGTCCCGGCGGAATTTGAATCTGTATACTCCATATAAAGTAGATATATTATATCATATTCGCCCCGTGGCGGGGAAGGGAGCTTCCGCCAGGGGTCCGCCCGA
>DBKW01000091.1:8227-8348 GCA_002298665.1 Verrucomicrobia bacterium UBA740
CGCCCGAAACTTTCATGTGCACGGACCAAGAGTCCGCGCAATTTGTCCGGCTTCCGTCCGTTTCGCGCGGTTTTTGTTCCCGCGGCGGTTCCGGCGCAACGGGGTGGCGGTTCCGGCGCAA
>DBKW01000053.1:0-155 GCA_002298665.1 Verrucomicrobia bacterium UBA740
CCCTACCTTTGGGTTGGGGGCGTGACGCGCGGCAGGGGACTGCCGCCCCTACCTTTGGGTTGGGGGCGTGACGCGCGGCAGGGGACTGCGGTCCCTACCTTTGGAGGGGCGGCGCGTGCGAAGCCCTTGGCGGAACGGTGATGCCGTTGCGCCGG
>DBKW01000053.1:234-386 GCA_002298665.1 Verrucomicrobia bacterium UBA740
GTTGCGCCGGAACCGCCGCGCGTGCAAAAACGGTGCGAAACGGACTCAAACCGACAAATTGCGCAGGATGGGCGGAGTGGCCTCGTTCGGATTCCCGTGGGGACCGAGACAAATCCCGCCGTGTTTGGGTTTCGTTTCCGCGGGAGGTCACC
>DBKW01000053.1:460-10058 GCA_002298665.1 Verrucomicrobia bacterium UBA740
GTCCATTGCCCGAGTAAACATCCATACTCTCGGAGCCTTTACATGGGCAATTCACATGCGGAGGCGATATTCACAAAAAACGGCACACACGAACCCGTAAATATGGTATAATAGAGTCATTCCTTATTTTTTGGAAAGGAGATATAAACTATGGCGATTACAACCGATCATATCGTTGGCGCGGCGGTGGGCGTGGGTCTGGCCGCGGCCGGGTACTATTTCTATCGCAAGAATCAGGATAAAGTCGACCAGTTCCTGCGCGACCACGGGATGAACATTCCGGTGCGCGAGAACAAGCCGCTGGCGGCGATGAACATCGAAGAGTTGGCCACGCTCAAGGAGCGCGTGGAGGATCTGCTCGCCGAGCGCGAAGCGGTGGCGAAGGCGGCGGCCGAGGTGAAATGACGAAAAGACGCCTGCCCGCCGACCCGCGTCCGACGTGGGACGAGTATTTCATGGAGATAGCCGCGGTCGTCGCCAAGCGCAGCAATTGCATGCGCCGACATGTCGCGGCCATCATCGTGAAGGACAACCACATCCTCTCGACCGGGTACAACGGGACGCCGCACGGCGTGAAGAACTGCTTTGCGGGCGGGTGCCCGCGCTGCGCCGGCACGACGAAAAGCGGGTCGCATCTGGAGGAGTGCCTCTGCGTGCACGCCGAGCAGAACGCGATCTGCCAGGCGGCGCTCTACGGGCACGCCCTGGACGGCGCGACGGTCTATGTGACGATTTCGCCCTGCCTGACCTGCGCGAAACTGCTGATCAACGCGGGCATCCGCGAGGTCGTCTACGGCGGGGACTACGCGTTCCTGGATTCCGTCAAGCACCTCTTTCGCGAGGCGGGCGTCAAATACCGCGCCTTCAAGCCGAAGACGCGCAAGGCGGACAAACAGGAAAAGAACGAACTTTGATTTCCGGCCCACGGCCGGTACGAACAACCACAAGGAAAGAAAATGAGAAAGAAAATCATTGCTGGCAACTGGAAGATGAACGTCAAGCCGTCCGAAACCGCGGCGCTTGTCAAGGGGATCGCGGAGGCGACGAAGGATATGGCGAACGTGGACATCGTCTGCTGCACGCCGGCGATCGACATTCCCGCGGCGGTCGCGGCGGCGGCCGGCACGGCCGTGGCCATCGGCGCGGAGAACGTGCACTGGGAAGACCACGGCGCGTTCACGGGCGAAATCTCGACGGGCATGCTCCTGGATGCGGGCGCGAAGTACGTGATCGTGGGCCACTCCGAGCGCCGCCAGTATTTCGGCGAGACGGACGAGACGGTGAACAAGCGCGCGCGCGCGGCGATCGCGGCGGGTCTGACGGCCATCGTGTGCGTGGGCGAGACGCTCGAAGAGCGCGAAGCGGGCAAGCTGAACGAAGTCATCGAACGCCAGATGAACGTCGGTCTCAAGGACGTGGCCGCGGCGGACTGCGCGAAGCTCGTCATCGCCTACGAGCCGGTCTGGGCGATCGGCACCGGCAAGACCGCGACGCCCGACCAGGCGCAGGAAGTGCACGCGCTCATCCGCGCGACTCTCGCCAAGCTCGTGGGCGCCGAGACGGCGGAAACGGTCCGCATCCAGTACGGCGGGTCGATGAAGCCGGGCAATGCGGCCGAACTTCTCGCGAAGAAGGATATCGACGGCGGTCTCATCGGCGGCGCCGCGCTCAAGGCGGACTCTTTCGCCGGCATCATCGCCGCGGCGGCGGCCGCGAAGTAATGGACGGCCTTGTCCTGAAAGCGCTTGCGCTCGCCGCGTTCGCGGCGTGCGCGGGTTGCTTCGACGAACCTTCCGACGCGGCGCGCGCCGTGCCGGAGGGGGCGCACGTCTATCTGCAGGATCGCGGTCTCGGCGACCTCGCGGACGAGAAACTGGACGCGTCGAAGATTGTCTATCTCAACCTGGACCGGAACGCCCTGACGAACGCGGACCCCGTCGCCGCCTTGACGAACCTCAAGTGGCTGCGGCTCAATTCCAACCGCCTCGCGGCGTTGCCGAACCTGGCCGCGCTCACGCAATTGCGGCGGATTTACCTGGCGCGGAACCGGTTCACGACCGTGCCGGAGACGCTCAAGGACCTGCCGGCGCTGACGGATATCGAGCTTTCGGACAACCCGCTGACCGCGATTCCGGACTGGCTCGCACGCAAGGAAGGTCTGCTTTTCCTTTCGTTCAACCGCACGAACATCCGCAAGCTTCCGCCTGATCTGTCGGCCTGGCGCTCCCTGAAGGCGCTTCAGCTGGGCGGACTCGGGCTTCCGTCGGACGAGATGGCGCGCATCCGCGCGGCGCTTCCCAAGACGGCGATCGTTTTCTGATGGCGGCGTCTGTCCAGACCCCGAGCGAACTCGACGAACTCGACCATGGGCCGCTCGGGCGGCTTCTGCTGAAGTATTCGTGGCCGGCCCTGGTCGCGATGAGCCTGAACGCCTTCTATTCGGTCGTCGACCGCGTGTTCATCGGGCAGGGGTGCGGCGTGGACGCGATGGCGGGGCTCACGCTCGCGATGCCGCTCACGCTGCTTTTCGGGGCGTTTGGCGTTTTGATCGGGGCGGGGCATTCGGCGATACTTTCCATCAAATTGGGCGCGAAGGACATGGTCGCCTGCGAGAAGCTGCTCGGCCAGCTTATTGCCTTCAAGCTTCTCCTGTTTCTGACGCTGACGCCGCTCGTCTATTTCAATCTCGATACGATTCTCGCCTGGTGCGGCGCGGCGCGCGTGACGCCGGGCGCCTATGCCGCGGCGCGCGAATATCTGCAGATTCTCCTTTTCGCCTACATCTTCTCGCACCTGTCGTTCGGGCTTTCGGCCATGCAGCGCGCGGAGGGCGGGGCGTTCCGTTCCATGCTCTGCATGGTCGTCGGTTTTGGATTGAATCTGATTCTCGATCCCATTTTCATCTTCGGCTTCGGCATGGGCGTCGCCGGCGCGGCGTGGGCGACGAACATCTCCATGTTCTGTTCGTGCCTGTGGGCGCTGCGGTACTATTGGACGGGGCAGACGGCCGTGCGGCTCGATTGGCGGCGCATCGGCTTCCACAAGGGGCTTGTCTGGCGTCCGTTCGGCATCGGCTTTTCACCGTTCTTCCAGCAGATCCTGAGCGCGTTCATCACGGTCTCGCTGCAGATAGCCTTTACGCGCTGGGTTCCGGACGAAGCGGCGCGGACGGCGCAGATCGCCTCCCTCGGGGTGTTCCAGGCCTGCCTCATCCTCATCATGATGCCGATATTGGGCGCCCAGCAGGGCCTGCAGCCCATCATCGGCTACAATTGGGGGGCGCGCAACTTCATGCGCGTCAACCAGACCCTTGTGCTGGGGCTGTATGTCACCGCCGCGCTGACGACGATCGCGTTTGTCATCCAGGTCATCCCGCCGTTTCCGACGTGGCTGGCGCGGCTTTTCATCTCGGGCGACCAGCCGGCGCTCATCGCGCTTTCGGCGCGCGATCTGCAGATTTCGAACCTCATGATCTGGTGCATTTTCATCAATATCGTGTCCTCGACCTACTTCCAGTCCATCGGACGCCCGCGCACCGCCATCCTGCTTTCGCTCCTGCGCCAGGGCGTCTGTCTGCTGCCGGTCATCTGGTTCCTGCCGCACTTCATGGCGAACAAGACGCTGGCAATCTGGCTGTGCATGCCGATTTCGGATGGCGTGGCCAACGCGGTTTCGGTTCTGCCGCTCGTGCTGAACATGCGCTTTCTGGCGCGCGTCCGGCCGCGCGCGGCGTTCAAAGGGGTCGTTCAAGCGAGAAAAACGAGGTAGTCCTATGAAATTCAAACTTGTGATAGTCGGACCTTTCGAGGTCAACTGCATGGTGGCGGTTCGGCCGGACAATACGGCGTGGATCGTCGACCCGGGGGATGAACCGGAAAAAATCCTTGCGGCCGTCCGGGAGGAGGGCGCCGTGCCGGGGGCCATCCTGCTGACGCACACCCACTTCGACCATATCGGCGCGATTCCCGCCCTGCAGCGGGCGCACCCCGATTTGCCCGTCTACGTGCATCCGGCGGACGCGCCGGCGTTCGGCGATCCCCGCAACCAGATGCCGCCGGACTACCCCCTCGCGCCGGTGCCGCGGAACATCCGCGACTGCCGCGAACTCGCCGGCGTGGACGTGATCGAGACGCCCGGCCATACGCCCGGCGGCGTCTGCTACTGGTTCAAGGACGCGAAACTGCTCCTTTCGGGCGACACGCTCTTCGCGGGTTCCTGCGGGCGTACGGACTTCCCGGGCGGAGACTACCCGGCGCTGAAGCGGTCCCTCGCGCGGTTGATGACGCTTCCGGACGACGTGCAGGTCGTTCCCGGGCACGGTCCTTGCACGACGATCGCACGCGAGCGGGAGTCCAATCCCTATGTGCGCGGATGAAAAAGTCTCCCTCTTTCGAGCTAAAATATGTTATAATTAGAGCAGTATGAGCACAGACGAATCGGTAAAGTTGGATCTTGGCGCGTTCGATTTCACGCCCGACTGGGCGAAGAAGGACGCGGGAGTCACGGTCGGGAAGATGCGCCCGGCGCGGGAGGAGACCGCGGCGGACGCGGCGCGCGGTCCCCAGCGGGGAGCCGACCGCGGCAAGAAGCCGTTCGGTCCGCGCAAGCCCTTTGCCCGTGGCGACCGGCGCGAGGCCCCGATGCGCGGTCCCGTGCGCCCCGAAGAGCCGCAGCTCGAGCTCGAGGTGAAGGTTCTGCCCGAGACGCGCGCGCTCGGAACCATCATCCGCAAACTGCAGCAGGATCCGCACGCGTACAAATTCAAGGATCTCGCGCGTTTCTTCCTCGACAATCCCGAATCCGTCCTCTTGCGCGTCGCGCCGAAGAACGTGAAGCCGGGCGAGGCGGCGCCGCGGCCGTTCCACCAGTGCAAGGCGTGCGGATTCGCCGCGCTGAGCGCGGAAGAGCTTGTCGCGCACATCCTTGCCGCGCATCTGGGCGACTACTACGAAACGCGCGAGGTCGCGTGCGAGCCGCCTAAGGGGAACTTTCCGTGCGTCGCGAAATGCGGCCTTTCGGGCGTCGTGCTCGGTCCGCCGAATATCCATGATTTCACGAACCGCGTGCAGGAGATGATCCGCACGCGCTATCCGGACATGACGGAAGAAGCGTACCGCGCACATCTCGAGATGGTGCGCGACCCCGAAGCCATCGAGGCTTGGCGACAGAGCGCGACGAAGAAGACGGTCTACGTGGCGAAGGGCGCGGCCGAAGACGCGCCGCAACTGACGCGCGAGCAGGCCGAAAGCGCGTTCCGCCAGTCTTTCCTCGCGCCGCTGATGGACAATCCGAAGGTTCTCATGATCACGGCGGATCGCGCCTTGAAGAGTCCGGTTCGGGCTCTGGCGCGCGCGGCGCGCTTTGCGCTGGAGGACGAGCACCGCATGCCGCGCGGCATGTGTTTCGCCCTGCGCGGCGCGCTGTACCACCGCAAGCTGAACTTCTTCCGGGCGAACGACGCGCGCGGTCCCGAGTTCGTGACGAGCGTCTCCTACAAGCCGTTCGACGCGGCCCACGCGATCCCCGAGCTCGCCCGCGTGGCGAACTTCGTCGCGGAACATCCGTGTGCCCTGCGCGAGGAAATCGCGCCCGACGCCGAATCGGCCAAGCATCTGGACTGGCTCGTTTCAACGGGTCATGTCGTCGCGTACGTCAACGGCGCCTATTCGCCGGTGGAGAAGTACCCGAAGTACGGTCCGCAATGGCGCAAGAAGGCGCCGGTCGCCCAGACGGCGCCGTCCGCCTCGACAGAACCGGAATCCGCACCGGCCGCCGCGCCCGCGGCGGAACCCGTTTCGCCGGCGGCGGAGTCCGCCGCGGTGCAGGTCGCGACCCCCGCGGAAGAGAAAAAGGCTGAAGAGAAGAAAGAAGAGAAAGAACAATGAAGTTTCCGCTCAGTTGGCTGAATGAATTCGTCAAGATTGACGATATCGCCCCCAAGGACCTCGCCGAGCGTCTGACGCGCGCGGGCCTGCAGGTTGAATCGATTGAGACGGTTGGCGGCGCGCCGCTCGCCGACACGTTCGTCGTGGTGGAGGTCGTGGCGTGCGCGATGCACCCCGACTCGGACCACCTGCACGTCTGCAAGGTGACGGACGGCAAGGAGACCTGGCAGGTCGTCTGCGGCGCGCCGAACATGCGCCAGGGCATCAAGACGGCTTTCGCGAAGATTGGCTCGATCATCCCCGAGGGCGGATTCAAGATCAAGAAGGGCAAACTGCGCGGCGTCGAGTCGTTCGGCATGTGTTGTTCGGAAAAGGAACTGCAGATCGGCTCGGGAGCCGCGGGCATCATCGAGTTCCCGCCCGAAACGCCCACGGGCGCCTTTGTGCGCGACGCAGTGCCGGGCGAAAAGCCGGAGACCGTGTTCGATGTCGAGGTGACATGGAACCGCCCGGACGCGCTTTCCGTCCTCGGCATTGCGCGCGAGTACGCGGCGCTTCTGGGACGTCCGCTCAAGATGCCGGCGGTGGATTTCGCCGAAGAGACGTGCGACGTGAACGACGAAGTCAAGGTCGTGGTGGAGGACCCCGTGCGGTGTCCGCGCTACACGGCGCGCGTGGTGACGGCGGTCCAGGACGGTCCCTCGCCCGAACTCATGGCGAAGCGACTGGAACTCTGCGGCGTGCGGGCGCTCGGGCTGTGCGTGGACGTGACGAACTACGTCATGCTCGAGCTGGGCCAGCCGATGCACGCGTTCGACTATACGAAGCTCGCGGATCGCACGATTGTCGTGCGCGATGCGCGTGAGGGCGAAACGATGAAGACGCTGGACGGCGTCGAGCGCAAGCTGGATCCGTCCATGCTGGTCATTTGCGATACGCGGCGCCCCAACGCCGTGGCAGGCATCATGGGAGGAGAAGAGAGCGGCGTCGCGCAGGGTACGCAGGCGCTTGTTCTCGAAAGCGCGCTTTTCGAGCCGACGTCGACTAAGTTCACGGCGACGAAACTCGGACTCGCGTCCGAATCGTCCTACCGCTACATCCGCGGCGTGGACAAGGATCTCGCGGACTTCGCCAGCCGCCGTGCGGCGCACCTTCTGCAGAAATACGGCGCGGCGAAGATTGCGCACGGCGTGATTGACGTCGACAACCGTCCGAAACCTCTGAATCCGGACGTGACGCTCGACTTCGACCGGGCGCGGCGTTTGATCGGCATCGACATTCCCAACGACCGCATGGTGGCGATTCTCGTCGCGCTCGGCCTGACCGCGCGCGAGACAGGCCCCTATTCGGAGAAGAAGTCCATTGCCTTCGGCATACCGTCCTGGCGGTACGATCTCTCGCTCGAAGCCGATCTCGTGGAAGAAATCGCGCGCGAGTACGGGCTCGACAACATTCCGGACACCCTACCTTCCGCGCCGAGCATTTCGTATCTTTCGCAGGCGAATTTCGAGGCGAAGGAGCGTGTGCGCGAACTCTGTCTCGCGCTCGGCTTCACGGAGGCGATGCACTACTCGTTCCTGTCCCGCAAGGAACTCGACGACTTCGATACGCGCGCGGCTGCGGACCGGCTGGTCATTCCGGATCCCGTGTCGGTCGAATATGGCGTGATGCGCGATTCGCTTTTGCCCCAGATGACGGGTTCGCTTGGGCGCAATGCGGCGCGCCAGCTCGATTCGGCGCTGCTGTTCGAGGTGGGCAAGGTGTTCTCCAACAAGGGCGGCAAGCCGTCCGAAGCGGAGCGTCTCGCGCTCGGGTTCTTCGGTCCGGTCGGACGCGAAGCGTTGCGGACGCGTGCGGCGGTCACGGAGGAAGAGGCAGTCCTGTGGATGAAGGGCGTCGTTTCGGAACTCGTGGCGCGTCTGCATGCGGGCCATCTTGAGTTCGTTCCGGCGGAGCATCCGGCGTTCGCGAAGGGCGCCGCGCTTCAGGTCAAGCTCAACAACCGTCCGCTTGGAGTTTTGGGTGCGCTTTCGGCGAAGTTGCGCCACCCCTACCGCCTGACGACGCAGATGGCGCTGTGCGAACTGGAACTGAAGCCGCTCCTCAAGAACACGAAAGCAGTCGGGCGTCTGAGTCCGGTGCCGCAGTTCCCGCTCGTGCGCCGCGACGTGGCGCTCGTCGTCGAGCCGGCCGTCACGCACGAACAGCTCGTTACGGTCATCCGAAAGAACGGTGGCCGCGAGCTCGTCAAGATCGAACTTTTCGATATTTTCAAAGGCAAGGCGCTCAAGGACGGCAAGCGTTCGCTCGCCTACGCGCTCGAGTTCCGCTCGAACGAAAAGACGTTGACGGACGCCGAAGTCGGACAGGTCTTCCAGCGCATCGTCGACGCGCTGAAGGCGCTTCCCGGCGTGGAGGTGCGCGCCAGCTAAATACGACGTGGGCCCTGTGTTGTTCGCGGACACGGCAGAAATTTCTTCGACCGACGTTTCGAAAAAGGGGACTGCGCGTCCCCACTTGGAATAGAGGGTTCCGGGGGTTCTGCACTACGGCAATGCGGGGTCTTTTATTTTGCACTCGAAGGGTGACCTGATGGCGTGTGCACTGATAATCCCCGCCTACAATCCGAACGGACGCCTCGTCGCTCTCGTGCAGGCGCTCCGTCCGCATTTCGCGCGCATTTTGCTCGTGGACGACGGTTCGTCCGCCGGACGGGACATCATCGAAGCGGTGCGCCCGCTTGTGTCGCAGGTTCTGACCCACCCCGTCAACCGCGGGAAGGGAGCCGCGCTGAAGACGGCCTTTGCCGTGCTTCAGCCGGACGAGGACGCCGTCACGGCGGACGCCGACGGGCAGCATGCGCCGGAAGACGTCCTGAAGGTCGCCGCGGCGCTTAAAAACTGCCGCGGCGGAATCGTCCTCGGGGTGCGCCGGGCGGACGCAAAAGCGCCGTTTCGCAGTCGGCTCGGGAACGGCTGGTCCCGACTCCTCTTCCGTTTGCTGCTGGGTTTCAAGGTCAGCGACACCCAGACGGGGCTGCGCGGCATTCCCGCCCCAATCATCCCCCGCCTGCGCGAGCTGCCGGGCGACCGCTACGATTACGAGCAGGTCATGCTCCTCGAAGCGCGGCGTTTGCCGGACCGCGTCCGCGAAGTCCCCATCCGGAAAGTCTACTTCGAGAACAATGCCGAAAGCCACTTTCGTCCGTTCAAGGACTCGCTGCGCAACCATCTGGCGCTCATTCGGGCGATTTTGCGCCGGCCCTGACGAGTTCAAGACCCTACCCGCTTTTGCAGGAAGGAGAGTCGATCATTATTTAACCGTGTAGGGAAGATAATGGAGATGGGGGGCTCTGCGTAGCTCTGTGAGAGGAATAACTCCGAGTAGAAGGAACTCCGATGAGCAACAAAAGACGTCGCTAACACTCCGTCAAGGGCTTTCGCGGATTCCGCTCACGAATAAGGCCGAACAGTTTTTTAGATTGACCGCTTCGCGGTCTGTGTGGGGGCGATGGGCGGCAGGGGGCCGCTGTTCTTGCCATTGGGTTGGAGGCGAGGCGGACCGCAGGGGACTGCGGTCCCTACCTTTGGAGGGGCGGCGCGTGCGAAGCGAGTGTCGGAATGTTAGGGGAGCCTTTGTCGTCCCTCGGAGTTAATTAATCGTGTAGAGGATGGAAACGGTACCTTGTCCCGCCGGAACGGTGATGCCGTTGC
>DBKW01000068.1 GCA_002298665.1 Verrucomicrobia bacterium UBA740
TCGTGAACCTGGAGGACATGCTCCAGAACGGCACGGTCATTTCGGGCACGATGATCGAAAAGCCCAAGAGTTTCTCGACGGCCTGCAACATCGCCACCCAGATCATCGCCCAGGTCGCGTCCAACCAGTACGGCGGGCAGTCCATTTCGCTCACCCACCTGGCGCCGTTCGTGGAGGTTTCGCGGCAGGCGATCGCGAAGGATCTGGCGGCGGAATGCGCCCTTGGGAATGTGCAAATGGACAAGGAAGCGTTCGACAAGATAGTGGAACGCCGCGTCCGCAAGGAGATCCAGAAGGGCGTGCAGACCATCCAGTACCAGGTCGTCACGCTGATGACGACGAACGGGCAGGCGCCGTTCGTCACGGTCTTCATGTACCTGGGCGAGGCGCGCAACGCACGTGAACGGGCGGATTTGGCGCTCATTATAGAGGAAGTCCTCAATGAACGCATTCTCGGCGTGAAGAACGAGAAGGGCGTCTACATCACGCCGGCGTTCCCGAAGCTCATCTACGTCCTGGAGGAACAGAACATCACCCCCGGCGCACCGTATTGGTATTTGACGGAGCTCGCGGCGAAGTGCACCGCCAAGCGCCTCGTGCCGGACTACATCAGCGAAAAGAAGATGAAGGAGTACAAGGTGGACAAGAACGGCGAAGGCCACTGCTTTACCTGCATGGGTTGCCGCTCGTTCCTGACCCCCTACATCGACCCCGAAACGGGCAAGCCCAAGTATTACGGACGCTTCAACCAGGGCGTCGTCACCATCAACCTTCCCGACGCGGCGCTTTCGGCGCGGCACGACCTGACCGAGTTCTGGAAGGTCCTGGAAGAGCGCCTCGAGCTCTGCCACAAGGCGCTCCGCTGCCGCCATGAACGCCTTTCGGGCACGCTTTCGGACGCCGCGCCCATCCTGTGGCAGTACGGCGCGCTGACGCGCCTGCCCAAAGGAACGGTCATCGACAAGTATCTGCACGGCGGCTACTCCACCCTGTCGCTCGGCTATGCGGGCCTTTGGGAGTGCGTCTACGCGCTGACCGGCCATAAACTGACCGAGCCGGAAGGCGAGGAACTGGGCCTGGCCATCATGCGCAAGCTCAACGACTTCACCGCGAGGTGGAAAGCCGCGGAAGACGTGGACTATTCGCTCTATGGCACGCCGCTCGAATCGACGACCTACAAGTTCGCCAAGTGCCTGCAGAAGCGTTTCGGCGTCGTGAAGGGCGTCACGGACCGCAACTATATCACGAATTCCTACCACATCCACGTGACGGAGCCCGTGGACGCGTTCACGAAACTGGCGACCGAGGCGAAATTCCAGCGTCTCTCCCCCGGCGGGGCAATCTCGTATGTGGAAGTCCCCAACATGCAGAACAACATTCCGGCGGTTCTGGACATCATGCGGTTCATCTACGACCACATCATGTATGCGGAACTCAACACGAAGAGCGACTACTGCCAGGTCTGCGGCTACGACGGCGAAATCCAGATCGTGAAGGACGATACGGGCAAGCTCGTCTGGCGCTGCCCCAAGTGCGGCAACATGGACGAGTCGAAGCTGAATGTGGCGCGGCGCACCTGCGGGTACATCGGCAGCCAGTTCTGGAACCAAGGGCGCACGCAGGAAATCAAAGAGCGCGTCCTTCACGTGTCGTGAACTACGCGGCGATACGGACTTTCGACATCGCCAACGGAGAGGGCGTGCGCGTATCCCTCTTCGTTTCGGGCTGCACCCACCGCTGCAAGGGCTGTTTCAACCCCAAACAGTGGGATTTCGCCTTCGGCCAGCCGTTTACCCGGGAAACCGAGGACCAAATCCTGGACGCCCTCGACAACCCCTACATTGCCGGACTCTCCCTCCTGGGCGGCGAACCCCTGGAGCCGGCGAACCAAGCCGCCCTGCGGCCCTTTCTGGAACGCTTCCGCGCCCGTTTCGGCGCGACAAAGACGCTTTGGATCTACACGGGGTGCGTCCTGGAGACGGATCTCCTCGCTCCCTCGCGTTGGCGCACGGCGGATACGGACGCCATTCTGCGGATGACGGACGTGCTCGTGGACGGTCCTTTCATAGAGGAGCTCAAAGATATCTCCCTGCGCTTCCGCGGCAGTTCGAACCAGCGCATACTGAAATTGCGGGACGGCCGCCCCGTAGCGGACGCCTAGCGCCGGGGGAGAGGAACGATGAATCTGCGGCGGCTGGGCTATCTCCTGTGCGAGTTCCTGTGGCCCCGGTTCTGTCCGGTTTGCCGGAAACGGACCGACCGGCCTTCCGGCATGGTTTGTTCGCACTGCTTGATGCGCTTGCCCTTTGTCGAGCAACACGAAGGGTGCTGCCGTGTGTGCGGACGCCCCGTCGAGGAAGTCAAGACGGACTTCCTCTGCGAAGACTGCAAAATCCACAAACCGCGCTTTGACCGTGCCGCGACAGCCCTGTACTACACGGGGATTGCCCGTGCAATGGTCCAGAATTACAAATATAACGGCCATGTCTGGCTGGCCGAGGACTTCGGCTCATTTCTGGAGGCGGCGGCCTATGCGCGATTTGACGTGGAGGCAATCGACTGCGTGCTCCCCATGCCCGTCACTGTCCTGCACCGCATTCTGCGCGGCTACAACCAGAGTTCCTATTTGGCCAAACAGGTCGCGCGGCGCCTTCAAAAGCCATACCTGAAGGGCGTGCTTGTCCGCCGCGGACACTCCAAGCGCCAAGCCGGCTTGAGCGAAGAGGAGCGGCGGAAGAACGTAAAGGGCACGTTTACGGTCCGCCGCGCGTCAGGCATCCAAGGCCGCACGCTTCTTTTGGTGGACGACGTCTTGACGACGGGCTCCACGCTTTCGGAAGCGGCGGACGTCCTCAAGAAAGCCGGCGCGCGGCAGGTCCTCGCCCTGACGCTCGCCCGCAGTTTCAAGAATTGACGCGACCGCGGCGCCCGTCGTTTTGGCTTGTTCGCTTTCTTCTAGGCCGCCGACCCAAAACATTACGGGGTTTTAGACAAATCCCCATAGTGTTTTGCTTCTCTCCCCGTGGGGAACCGAAAAAAAGGAGGGAGGGAACGGGACAACCGAGACAGGTGGGACGACTGGGACGGGAGATTGGGATTGGCCATGAGCCGCATCCGGGAAGGGTGTCCCGTCTAGCCTCCGGCCCTCCTTCCCCCACTGTTCGGCCCGCCCTCGCCCGGGGCAGGTGGGCTATTTACCTCCGCGGAAACCCCTGCCGATACCCCCCGCATGTGACGGTA
>DBKW01000070.1:0-410 GCA_002298665.1 Verrucomicrobia bacterium UBA740
CAGTCAGACGACTCATGCGCGCGCCTGAAGCGTAAATCCAACGGCATCAGACACTTTCTGTCCGCCCCAAAAAGTCCGGCGGACAAAAAAGCGCCCAAACTTCTACTGCGATCTCGAGTTTAAATTCTCATTAGCCTATCGCGCAAAAGTCCGTCATTCTGCATGCAAAGCGTAAAATAACGATCTATGGCGTATGTTGCCATGGAAGCCACGAGGCCCTTTCGCGTCAAGACCAAAACGTCCTTCTGCTTGCGAAATCGGTAGCGAAATCGGAATCAAAGGAACTCTGCGGTTCAACAGTCTCCCAGTCCTTGACGGACGCGGCCATCTCGGCGAGGGTCCACCTGTGTTTATGGACATCGTTGTAGTACCGTGAATTCCTCTGATCCATCAGATAGTAGATGGCGCCG
>DBKW01000070.1:446-712 GCA_002298665.1 Verrucomicrobia bacterium UBA740
GCGGCAAGCGGATCTCCCGCCTTGAATAGCTTCTTGCCAAGGGGGATCATGCCCGTGCAAAAGCGGACATTGTATATTTCCATGTACCGTTTTACCGCGTAGGAATGAAGCGTCTTCAGTTCCCCCGCCGCAAAAAGCACTTCGCAGAACGGCACGTCAAATCCCTGCCTGTTCAAGGCCGACTCTATCAACGCCGACATGAACCGTTCGTGTTCGTCTTGGTTCAAGAGCGGTTTAAGCCTCTTGAATTCATCCGTGGTCGGCCG
>DBKW01000070.1:717-837 GCA_002298665.1 Verrucomicrobia bacterium UBA740
GCACGCCATCTTCAACGCCGTTTCCAACAGCAGTCCGCGATCCCGGCTCCGCTCAAAGACCTCCAGCATCAGCTCGTTGGCATACCGGGGGTTGTTTTCATTGTTCTCGCGAGCCAACCG
>DBKW01000070.1:858-1144 GCA_002298665.1 Verrucomicrobia bacterium UBA740
ACGGCCTCGTCGTAACGGCCAAGATTGAGATAGAGGTTGAAACGCTTGCGCCAGACCAGAAAAGGAGAGTCCCGGGCGGTCTTTACGAGCCTGTCAAACCCCTTCTCGTCCTTAAGCTGCGCCAACCAGCCCAGACAACCGGCGACAATCCTTTCGCGGCGATACTTTCCCTTGAACTTCAGATCGTTGAGCACGTAGTCGACCAATTCCCTTAGCACCGGATCCGGTATCGGCAAAACCGTTCCCGGGAAGAACAGCCCGTCGGCAAGGCATTCCGTGTCTTCGG
>DBKW01000070.1:1163-1751 GCA_002298665.1 Verrucomicrobia bacterium UBA740
AATCGCCTTGAGGCAGGACGTGTCCGAACTCTGGCAAATCCGCTTCCACACCTCGAAGCAACGACTCCCCTCCCAAAGGACACTCTGCAACGAACCGTTCGAATCGTCAACTGCCCGCAGCAGCTTCAAAGCGCGGCGGACGATTTTCAGGAACAATGCGACGCGGACCGCATTGTCTTCGACCTTGAGCAGCCTGTGGGCGGCGCGATCGAGCCATCCGGCATGTTCCCCTGCGTAGGCATAGCTCCGCCGTTTTACCGTCATGCGTATGTCAGATTCAATCTCCGCGAGAATCGTCTCTTGCGTTTTCATGGCATCTTCGTCTCCGCAATAATTTTCTGGATTATACTGTCTTATTGTATCACAAAAGCGGCTGCCAGGTCAATGGCAAACAAAGAAGAAAACGAAAAGTGCACCCTGTCGCAAGACGCCCCGGGACAGGTCGTCCCGAGGGATGGAGAGCGCAAACGCCAAGGGAACGGGATGGAGTTGCCGCCAGAGGGCCTCGGCATCCACTTTCCGTGAAAAACGCGCATTTTCGATGCACAAGACAAACAGATAGATACAACCGGCGGCTACCGATTGCAG
>DBKW01000070.1:1899-17185 GCA_002298665.1 Verrucomicrobia bacterium UBA740
CTGCGCTCGTCACGACCCTCGCGGCGGAAGCCCCGCTAGGCGCTCTGGTTTGTGTCGGCGGGGCGTGCGGCAGGGGACTTCCGTCCGTTATGAGTTGTCCACATGGAACGACTAGGCGCGGCGTGAGCGAAGCCTTTGTCGCCCCTCGGAGTTTATTAACCGTGTAGAGAATGGAGAGGGGATGTCCCATTTGTCCCGCCCCCCGCCCAGTCCCTGCGACCCGCACGGAATGACCGCGGGGATCGGGCGAACAGTAAAACGCGCGTTTCTAGGCAGGATCGACAGGATCCAGGGAGGGGTAATCCGGACAGACGCGCGCGAAAACAGCGCCAAGTTTCCGGCGGAAGACGGCAGGCGCAAAACGCGCGGCATTCCGCCGACAAGCGGCAGAGTCCCATGTCCGAGCCTCGAATTCCTCAAGTGTTGCGCATAATGCGTCCGGAGTTTGGCTTTCGAAGAAGAGCCCGGTTTCGCCGTCCACGACTGACTCGCGCGCTCCCCCGACCCCGTAGGCGACGACGGGGGTGCCGGCGGCTTGGGCTTCCAAAGGGACGATGCCGAAATCCTCGATGCCGGGGAAAAGGAGCGCGGAAGCGCCGGCATAGGCGCGGCGTAGCTCCTCCTTGTCCACGCGCCCGAGAAATTCGACGAGCGGACTTCCCTGCGCGAGCGCCTGGAGCGCCTCGATCTGGTTGCCCGTGCCCACGACCTTCAGGCGACTCCCACGCTTCAAACAGGCCGAAACAGCCAAATCCGGACGTTTATAGGCAATCAACTGTCCCGCCAGAAGATAGTATCCGCCCTTCTCGGGGGTTCCCGGCCAGGGTTCGGCGGAGAAGAAATCGTAATCCACCATCGGGTGGACGACCGTCGCGTCGCGTCCGTAAATGCGCTTGATGCGGGCGGCGACAAAGTTTGAGTTGGCGACAAAGACGTCCACCGCCGCGGCGCTTTCGAGATCTTCCTTGCGCAGATAATCGCGGAAAAGGCGCATGGCGAGTTTTCCGCCCGGCCCCGCCATCTTATAGTAGTCCGCGTACATATCCCAGAGATAGCGCATGGGGGTGTGACAATAGCAGACATGCGGTACGTCCTTCGGCTTGCGGATGCCCTTGATGGGGCCGGACTCGCTGGAAATGACAAGGTCGTAGCCCGAAAGGTCGAACGACCGGCTCGCGCAGGGCATCAGCGGCAAATAGGCCTGGCACGTGGTGCGCGCAAACGGCAGTCGTCCGATGAAGGACTCGGTTATATTCCGTCTGCCGAACCACTTCGCCATTACGCGTGGATTGTAGGCGTGCGTGAAGATGTCGCCCTGCGGGAACATCGCGCAAATTTCGCGGAAGACGTTCTCACCGCCGCGGCAGTTCGTCAGCCAATAATGCAAAAGCGCCGTTTTCATCCAATCCAGACCCGTGGACCGTCCTCGATGCCCTTCCCTCAAACCCGAAGGATGACGTGACGGCTGGATCGCGCGGACTACTTGTCCCGACCGACGAGAGAAGCCGCCAATTGCGTCAGAAAATCCGTATTCCCCGAGAGCGCCGAAAGCGCGGCGATGGCGGCGTTGGTCGTTTCCCGGACGCGGCTCTCTATTTCGGTCTTCGTAAAAGGCGAGTCGCCGTCCAGCAAATCGTCCTCGAACTGGAACGCCATCCCGAGATTGCGGGCGAAAACACGCAAGGCGGCGATTTCGGCGTCCGTCCCGCCGGCGGCCAGTCCGCCCATGACCGCCGCGGCGACGAAAAGATCGCTCGTTTTGTGGAGGTAGATGAACTCCAGTCCGTCCGACTTGGCGACGTCCTCGACCTGGCCCTTCACAACGCCCACGCCCGCCGCCGCCAGCGCGTCCACGACGGCGACCGGATTCCGCGGCGATTTCGCCGCGACGCGGAAGGCGAGCGCCTGCATGGCATCCGCGGCGAGAATGGCCGTCGCCTCGCCGTACTTCGCCCAGACGCTCGGCTTGCCGCGCCGCTCCACGTCGTTGTCCATGGACGGGAGGTCGTCGTGGATCAGCGTATAGTTGTGCAGAAGCTCGATGGCGGCGGCCGGATGCCGGGCGTCCGCCGCGTTGCCGCCGACCGCTTCCGCCGCGGCGAGGCACACGAGGGGGCGTACGCGCTTGCCGCCCGTGCCCACCGCGTAGCGCATCGCTTCGAAAAGAACGGCCGGACGCTCCGCGGCAGGAGGAAGGACTTCGTCCAGCGTCTTTTCAATCAGATCCAAATATTCGTCTTTGCGGTCCATGAACGGTCTCCTCTTCCTGCGTTCAATAAAGTTTTTCGTACTCGCCCTTTTGCACCTTCTTCAGGCAGGTGAAGCCGGCACGTTTGGCTCTGTAATGCAAATCGGTCCGGGAATGGGTAAGTCCCGGCGCCTGGATGACGCGGATGATTTCCGCCCCGCAGGCCGGGCAGCGTGTCAATTTGGGGTCGTCGATGTGCTGCGAAATCTCGAAGCCGCCGCGGCACTTGGGACACGCTGCGTGCGGATCCTTCGCTTCATACACGTAAATCGGCATCAATCCGTCCTTTTCTCTTCGTTCTTCCGCGAAACCAGATAGCGGATGGCCCGGACGTACGAATCGAAGCCGAAGCCGGCGAATGTCGCGCAGGCCGCCATCCCTACGTAGGAAACATGCCGGAAGGGTTCGCGCGTCTTGGGGTCCGTGATATGGACCTCCACGGTCGGCAGCGCCACCGCCTTGAGCGCATCGAGAATGGCGACCGAGGTGTGCGTGTAGGCGGCGGCGTTCAGCACGATCGCGTCGAATGTGCCGCGCGCCTCCTGGATCCAGTCCACAAGCGTGCCTTCGTGGTTGGACTGGCGAACCTCGACCGGGACGCCGGACTCCATCCCCGTACGCAGGCACAAATCCACGAGCTCCGCATACGTGCGCGAGCCGTACAGCCCCGGCTCGCGCAACCCCAGCAAGTTGAGGTTGGGCCCGTTCAGGACGAGTATCTTCATTTTGCCGCCAGTTTCGCCTTGAGTTCCCTGACCTCGTCCCGCAGTTTCGCCACGAGCTTCGGCAAGAGAACGCGTCCGCCGAAGTCCTTCATGGACTCGGCCGGCGCGCCAATGACGTACTTGACCGAGCCGTCGAGCGATTGGGGAACGCCCGCCTGCGGACCGACCTGCACGCCGTCGGCGATCTTGATATGCCCCGAAATGCCCGCCTGCGCCCAGATAAGGCACCCGTAGCCGATCTCCGTCGACCCGGCGACGCCGCTTTGGGCGATAAGGCCGGAATAGCCCTTCACCTTGACGTTGTGTCCAATCTGGACGAGATTGTCGATCTTCGTCATGGGACCGATGTAGGTCCGCCCGATGCGCGCACGGTCGATCGTCGTATTGGAGCCGATTTCGACGCCGTCGCCAATCTCGACGATGCCCAGCTGCGGGATTTTCTCGATGTAGACGCTGCCGTCCGGACGGCGTCCGTTGTTGAAGCCGTAGCCGTCGCCCCCCAGACGCACGCCGCAATGGATGATGCAATCGGCGCCGACGACCGTGCCCTCGCGCAAGGTGACCTGCGGATAAATGTGCGTGCGCGCGCCGACGCGGCAACCTTCGCCGATGAAGACCTGCGCCTCGACGACCGCGCCCGGACCTATCGCGGCGCCCTTCTCGATCACGGTGTACGCCCCGACATGCACGCCCTCGCCCAGCGTCACGCTCGGATCGACAAGCGCCGTCGGGTGCACGCCCGGCGCGCGGACGGGTTCCGGCGGAGCGAACAGCTTCGCCGCCGTCATGCAGGCATGGTTGGGGTCGGGCACGCGTATGATGGCGCAGGGCGCCCCGTGCGACCAGTCCGGCGGAAGCAAAACGGCCGAAGCCTTCGTCCCGGCGACAAGCTTGACGTGTTTGGGGTCCTTGCAGAAACTCAGGTCGCCCGGTCGCGCTTCCTCAAGCCCGGCACAGGCCGCAAGGTCGACATCCGGACCTTCCAGCGTGCCGGCGAGAATCTGCGCGAGCTCACTTGCCTTCATTCTTCTCCTTCGCGACCGCCTGGCGCGCCTTGGCAGGATCGACCCCCATCTGCTTGAGGATGCCGTCCGTCACGTCGCACGTTTTCTTCGCGTAAAGCGCCGCACTGCCGTCCAGAATGAGATCGTAGCCTTCCTTCTCGGAAAACTTCGTGATGATATCCTTGATGTCCTTGGCCTGAATGCGCAGAAGCCGCGCTTCCGTCTCGGACAACTCCTGCTCGGCGCGCAGGGCCTCGTTGCGCATTTCCTGCTGTTGCTTGATGAAGCGGTTCTGGATGTCCACAAGACGGTTCTCAAGCGACTTCTTGGAGGCGTCCGCCAACATCGGGTTGCGCAATTCGTCCGCCAGCTTGCGCCCTTCGTCCTGCAGGGACTGCAGACCCGTCTTCATCGCGTCGAGTTTCCGCTTGCAGGAAGCTTCCGTTTCGGTCAAATACGCCTTGTTGCCTTCATAGCTCTTGTGGTTGCGCACGAGCAGCATCATGTCCACCGTGCCGATTTTCACGTCGGCAAAGGCCGCGAGCGTGCCGGCGAGCAGAACACCAACCGTTAAAGCGAGATTCTTCATGTTTTACCTTCTATCTGTAGTTGTATGAATGGTTGTCCAATTAGAAATCGTATCCGACCGAGAAGCTGAAGAGCTCTTCTTCGGCATGGTCGGGTTTCTTCAGCGGCGTCGCGAAGTCCAGGCGGATGGGGAACATCGGGATGTCCAGGCGGATGCCGATACCCACCGTCCAGGCGAATGTATCCGAGAAGTCCAGATCGAATTCTTCCTCGCCGACGGAACCGAGGTCCGTGAAAGCCGCCAAGCGGAGCATCTGCACGATCGGGACCGTGTACTCGAAGTTCATGCAGAACAGGGTCTGGCCGCCCCACGGAGACCAGTCGCCGCCGCCCGCCTTTTCGCGCAACGGCGCCACGTTGCGGTATTCCACGCCGCGGATCGAGCGCGGGCCGCCCAGGAACATGCGGTTGTAGATCGGCACGCCGTCGCTCTCGGAGAACGAATCGATCGTTTCGGCGCGCACGGACGCCATGAGGATATGCTTGTAGCGGCGCCAGACGTTGAAGTACTGCCGGTGGTTGACGCCGAGTCGCCAGTAGCTGTTGTCGCCGCCGGCCAGATCGCCGAAAACCTGCGTGCGCCCGCCGCGCGTGGCGATGCGGAAGTTGTCGCGCGTGTCGTGGCTCCAGAAGAGGCGCAGGACCGCCTCCGCGGCGTCGCCGTACTTGGAACCTTCGTCCTTGAAGAGCGGGCGCGTCGCGTCGGAGCTCCCGTTCACGTAGTATTGGGCGTCGTCCACGTCCTCAAACGAAATCAATTCAGCCGAGAGACGCACGCCAAAACGTCCGAAAGGCTCCCATGTCGGCCAGAACTTGACCGGGTAGGCGAGCGTCGCCGCCGCGCCGTTCCGGACCAGGTCGTATTCGTCGTACCAACGCTGGCGGCGGTACGCCTCGACCGTCAACTCCAGCAGGCGGTCGAAGAGATGCGGCTCCGTGACGGCCGCCTCGTACGTCTGGATGCGCGGGCCGACCTGCGCGTAGATGCGCCCCTTCTGGCCTGCGCCGCGGAACCACTTGCCGGGCGCGAACAGATCGAAGTTCGCCTGCGAGAGTTCGGCCGAGAGATAGATCGAATCGATGGAACTCGCGCCGAGGCCGATCATGAACGAACCCGTGTTCTTCTCTTCCACCTCGTAGACGAGATCGCGGTATTCCGCCCCCGAAGCGTCCTTGCCGCGGTTGGTCTGGCGCAGCGAGTAGCGTACGCGCGCGAAGTAGTCCAGGTTCTCCAAGCGCCTCTGGCTGCGTTCGGCGCGGTCCTCCAGCATGCGGTCGCCCGGCCCGAGCGCGATTTCCCGGCGGATGACCTTGTCCTTCGTGTAGTCGTTGCCCTCGATCACCACGTCGTTGATGACGACCGGCACGCCTTCCGTCACCACGTAGACGACGTCCAGAACCTGCGGATCGTCCTCGCGCGGAATGCGCTTCACGTCGACGCGCGTGTCGGCGAGACCCGAATCGCCAGACCCGACCGTGACCATGACGCGGTGCGCGGCGTCCGCGAGCGTCTTGGCGCCGGCGACGGACCCTGTCTGCGGCAGTTCGCTCTTCGCCATGACAAGATCCGGCGAATAGCGCGTGACGCCCGTGATGCTCTGTTCGCCGATCTTGTAGAGCGAACCTTCCGTCACCTTGAAGAGGATGTTCACGCGACCCGTGCCGTCGGGGACGCGGACGGGCATCGCGACCTGCGCGTCCAGATAGCCCAGATCGTTGTAGTAGGCCCGGACCTTGTCCGCCGCCTGCGCCAGCTGGTCGCCGCTGACGGGCGAATCCGAGAACCAGCCTTTCGGGTTCCACCACGGGAACACGTCGAACGTCGCCCGCAGATCGTCCGCGTCGGCGTGTTTCGCCCCTTCGAACACATAGTCATGGACCTTCTGCCGCTCGCCCTCGTCGATGACGACGCGCAGCGTGCAGTTGTTGCCGCCCGGGATCATGCGCGGGAAGATGGACACCTTCGCCTGCGGAAAATTCTTCTTCCAATACGCCGCGCGCACGCGCGCCGCCGCGTCGGCGAGGTCGCCTTCGCTGTAAAGACCGCCGTCCTGCAGATCCGCCTCGCTCGTCACTTTCGACGCCGAGAAGAAGCTGTTGCCCGCGATCTCCAGCGGCGCCTGGTAGCGCACCTTGCGGTACACGCTGAACGTGACCGTCACGCCTTTCGCGTTGCGCGTCGCGTCCGCCGAAATCTCCTGGAACTCGCCCGACTCGTTCAGCGCCGTCACGTCGCGCGACACCATGACCGGATCGTACGGCACGCCCGGCCGCGTCTGGCAACGCGACAGGACCGCGCCCGCGTCGCCGCCGAACTTGTCGCGGACGTCCACCTTCACATCGGTTACGTCGACAGCCCCCAGCGACAGGATTGAAAGCGCCGTGAGCAAACTAAACAATTTTTTCATGCTGATTATGATACCATATTTCGGGTCTTTTTGCGAGTTAAATATTCATTAGCCCTCAGATGGCCACCGAAACGGGAACCGTCAAACCCTTCAAAACCTTGTCCAGATCCGCCGGCTTCATCGCCACGAGAATCCCCCGGTGCCCCGCGTTGATGTAGATCTCCGGCAGGTCGTAGATGGACTTCTCCACGTAGACCGTCATGCGCTTGCGCGTGCCGAACGGCGAGGTCCCGCCGACGTGGTAGCCCGAATGGCGGTCCGCCGTCGCCGGCTCGCACATCCGGACCGTCTTCACGCCGCGTGCGCGCGCCAGGTTCTTGACGGAAATCTCCTTGTCGCCGTGCATCAGGCACACGAAGGGCTTCTTCGTCTCGTCCTCGAGGATGAGCGTCTTGACCGTGGCGTGGTGGTCGAGCCCGAGCTCCCGCGCCGCGAGCGCCGTCCCGCCATGCTCCGCGTAGTCGTAGCATTTCACCTCGTAAGGCACATGCGCCGCGTCCAGCGCGCGCAACGCGTTCGTGCGCGGTACGGAAGTCGGCTTCATGGGCGCGCCGCCCCTTTCCCGCTCTTCGCGCTCTTCGCCTTCAAATATTCGGCGAGCCCTCGCGCGCGCAGCCGGCAGGCCGGACACGTCCCGCACCCGTCGCCCGGAACGCCGCGGTAGCAGGTCACGGTCTTTTCGCGGATGAAATCCAGCAGCCCCAGCTTGTCCGCGAGCGCCCACTCGTCCGCTTTCGTCTTGTGCAGAAAAGGCGTGACGATCTTGAACGGCCACTCCATCGCCAGGCGCATCGCCTTCTCCTGCGCGCGGATGAACACGCCGCGGCAGTCCGGATACCCCGAATAGTCCGCCTGCGAGACGCCCGTGTAGATCTCCTTCGCGCCGAGGCTCTTCGCCCACACGCCCGCCGCCAGCAGGAAGAACGCGTTGCGCCCTTCCACGACCGTCGTCGGGCAGGCCGACCCCGGCTTGCGCGCGATGGCGATCGAGTCGTCCATCAGCGCGTTCGTCGTCAGCTCCCCGTAGAAGCCGAGCCGCACGACCTTGTGCGCGGCGATCTTGAAGTGCCGCGCCAGGCGCCGCGCCGCCTTCGTCTCGATCGCATGCCGCTGGCCGTACCGGAAGGTGATCGCCGCCACCGCGTCCGCGCCGTGTTTGCGGCAGGCGAGCGCCAGGCACAGCGCGCTGTCCTGCCCGCCGCTCAAAACGACGAGCGCCTGGATCGGCGTCTCAGACGGATGCGTAGCCATCGCGCGCTCCTTCCTCCATGATCTTCTCTGCGGACGAGGTCCCGATGCGGGTCGCCCCGGCGGCGATCATCCGGCAAGCCTCTTCGTAGCCGCGGATGCCCCCCGCCGCCTTGACGCCCATCTCCGGACCGACCGTTTCGCGCATCAGCCGCACGTCGTCCACGGTCGCCCCGCCGGACCCGAACCCGGTGGACGTCTTCACGAAGTCGAACCCGAGCTCCTTCGCGAGATGGCAGGCGATCCGTTTCTCCAGGTCCGTCAAGTTGCAGCATTCGATTATGAGCTTCGTCGCAATCTCCCGCCCCGTGCGCGCTCGCTCTTCCGCCACGCGGTCGTGGAAAGGCGTCAAGTCGAACAGGACCTTCCCGTACGCCGCCGCGTCGAACGCCGCCGTCGCGCAAGCCGCCTTCAGAAGCGAGACGTTCAGGACGACATCCAGTTCGTCCGCCCCGTCCTCGAGCGCGCGGAGCGCTTCCTCTCCTTTGATGTACGGATCGTTCTTCCCGAGCGGGAAGCCCACCACCGTGCAGACCTTGACGTCCGACCCCCGCAGGTTCTCCGCGCAGCGCGCGACCTCGCTCGGGTGCACGCAAACGGTCGCGAAGGAATACCTCCGCGCCGCCTGGCAAAGGGCGTCGATTTCCGCTTCCGTCGCCGTCGGCTTCAGGCAGGTGGAATCCAGATAGCGCGCAAGCTTCCGCGCTTTCGCGGCGAGTCCGCACGCATTCGCCACCCCCTTCTTCGTTTGTCGTTTCATGATCGAATTCTCCCTTTCCGCAAAATCCCAGGAACAAAGGTCAGAGCAAGGGTTCCGCCGGATTCCCCAGCACCGTCGTGTGGGGCGGCACGTCCAGGAACACGACGCTCCCGGCGCCGACTATCGCGCCCCGTCCGATCTTCCGCCGCGGCACAACGACCGCGCCCGGGTAGATGCGCGCGAAGTCCCCCACCTCGACCCCGCCGCCCACGGCGACCTGCGCGTAGACGTGGGCGAAGGACCCGATCCGCGTGTCGTGCCCGATGGAACTGTTGTGGAAAACGCAACTGTGCGCCCCGACCGTGCAGTCCGCCGTGAGAACCGCCCCGGCGGCGACGACGCACCCTTCCCCCACGATGACGTTCGGCCCCAGCCGGGCCGTGCGGTCCACGAGGCTCGCGAACGACGCACCGCGCGCCGCGAGCATGCGCACGCACCGCTCCCGCGCCGCCGTATCCCCCAGCGCCGTGACGAAGACGTCGTCCGCCTGCGGCGTGTAGGCGCCGACGGACCCCACGACCGGCGGATAGCCCCGAAACCCGGCGAGCGCCGCCGGACGGTCGTCCAGGAAGCCTTTGAGGACGAACGTCTCGCCGTACCCGACAGCCTGGCAAGCCGCGCCGGCGAGTTCCCGTCCGAAACCGCCCGCGCCGACAATCAGCAGATTCTTCACGGGGCCACCCCCACCGCGCGCGCCAATTCGCCGACCGACCCGTACCGGTTCAGTTCCGCGAGCGCGACGTCCGCATGGGCGCGCTGTTTCAGCGCGACTTTCAGCGCGAACGCCGTGAGCGACCCCCACAGCGACGTTTGGCGGTAATCGTCCGATGCCGCCAGCGTGGGCACCTCGCAAACGTCCGCCACCAATTCGCAAAGTTCCGCCATCGTCATTTGAGCATCTCCTTTATATAAGCCGCCAGAAACCGCAAGCCTTCCCGCCGCGGCACTTCGCCCCGCAGGGTGCGGACGGCTATCTCGGCAAGCGAAAAGACCGACGAACCCCGGTAGAGCGGCGCGAGCGTGCCGCCGGCCAGCGCGTCCAGCCGCTTGCGCGCCCGCAAAAGCGCCAGCTTGTTCGCGCAATAACGCCGCGCGTCTTTCGTCGTGCCGGACACCGTACTCGTACGGGAATCCAAGAGATAGTCGTAGAGCGGCGCGGACACGCTCGTCATCGAATGCGCGGCAATCAGATACTCCACATTGAAGAGCGCGTCCTCGAAAAGCGTAACGGTCTCGTCAAACCGCACGGGCGTCTGCTCAATAATCGCCCGCCGGTAGCAACACCGCCAAACGCCCCCGAGTTCGCGCTTCCGGGCGAACACGTCCTGCCCCAAAAGCCGCCGGAAGACATCCCCCAGCGTGTAGCCAATCAGCCGCGGCAGATAGAATCGGCGAATCTCCTCCGCTGACGTGTAATGGTAAGGCTCCTTGAGCTTGACCTCGCCGCCCGGACGCGAAGAGTCCACGTACTCCTGCCAGAAACTGCAGATGCAGTAGTCCGCCTTGTCGCGATCCATCGCGGCAATCATCTGCGTGCAAAACCCCTCTTCGACCGTGTCGTCGGCGTCCACGAACTGGATGTACGTGCCGCGCGCGAGCGCGAGACCTGCATTCCGCGCCGCCGATACGCCCCGTCCGAAAGAGGCCGTCACGCGCAAGCAGGCGTAGTCCTCGACATAGGCTTTCAGTATCTCGCCCGTCGCGTCCGTGGACCCGTCGTCCACCGCGATGATCTCCCCGCCCGGCGGCAAGGCCGCGCGGATGCTGTCCAGACAGCGCACGAGCGTCCCTGCCACGTTCCGGCACGGCACAATCACACTGACAATCGGCGCAGGCTCTGTCATACTTCAAGAAGCCATTATACCATAAACCACCCCCGGACGCAATACGGCACGGCACGGGAAAGTGTACTCTGCCGCAAGGCGCCCGGATAGACCGTCCCGAGGGATGACGAACGTAAGCGAAAAAGATGAAGGACTGGTTGAGGAAGCGGAAGGAAAGAATGCGTAAATCCCCCAGAAGGGCAGCGCGTCGGCCGGGCACGGCAAAGAACGTCCTGGCGTCCCCCTCTGGCTTTCCCGACGTTTGCCCCTGACTTTCATCCCCTTTGCCGGACGGGTTGCGGAGCTTTCCGTCTGTCGCGCTTGCCTGTGTGCAGAGACTGGGAATGCAAATCTCATAGAGTTTTGAAGTAATACTCGGGGTGTTTTGGAGCAACACACCCCGTGATTTGATGCAAAACACCCCGTGATTTGGTACAAAACACCGGGTGTTTTAATGCAAAACACCCGGTGTTTTTGTGCAAGATACCGGGTGGTTTGAATACTGTGTGTCTGACGAACATAATCTTGGTCTGACGGGTATGTCAGCAAGGTGTCTGGCACTCCAGCGAAAAGTCAGGGACGGGGTGGGCAAAAGCCCGTGGCGGAAAAGTAGAAAGTCTGAGACAGAGACAGACGGGGAGAAAGCGCCGGGCAAATCCGCCGCTTCGCCTCGGTAGGTTCATTTGATTGGTCGTTTTTGAGCTACCGCTTCGAGAAGATAGGCGAGACAAACCGGGAGGCGTTCGCCGCGGCGTTCAAACGCCCGGGGGAAGCGCCGCGGACGGCGACAGGCAAAGCCGGTGCGAGCGGCGACGGCTGCGAGTTCCTGGCCCGTGCCGCGTTGCGCAATGAGGACGAACTTGCCTCGACCCTGTTCAGGCGAAACGCTTGCGCGTTACACGGAACAAGGCCGAGGTCTCGGGCCGCCCCGCGTCAGCGCGTCAGGCTGAAGTTGCGGAAGCAGAGTTCGTCCACAGGTTCGGAGACGTTGAAAAACAGGCCGACGAGATCCGTCACCTCCGGATCGAACGAGAGGTCGATTTCGGCCGTGTAGGTCTTCCACGCGCCGCTCCGGTCGACTTTCAGGCGGATTTCGTTGCGCTTTTCGTTCGTGATCGCCGCGATGCACAGATCGAACGGCGTCGCGCTCGCGGCTTTCATGTCGAACGCGAGGCGATACTTGCCGAAGCCCGCCGCCTTTACGCGTTCCGTCACGATCGCCTGCATGCCCGCCCCCCTCTCGCACTGGCGCAGGCGGTAGACGACGGCGCCCTTCCCGTCGCGCGTGCACGCGTCGAGCTTGACGCTCCACGAAGGACAGCGCTGCCAGATGCTCCGCGTCGCCGGGCGGTCCTGCAACAGGTTCGCCGGGGCGGGCGGGAGGCGCCGCTTGCGCTTGGCGGGGCACTTCCAGTCGACTACGACGCGGTCGGGGCCCAGCGGGACGGTGCGCGGCAACGCCTTGTCCGTCGTGACCGAAAGGTCGAGGATCGCCTTGTCCTTCGGCCAGAAGGCATAGTCCGGGAACGCCGCGGCGAGATGTCCGGCAAGATAAAGGTTCGTCACGGCGAACCGGCAGTTGCTCGTGTTGAGCCACCAGTCCGGATTGTTCTCGACGGCGACCGAGAGCCCGTTCGTCTGCCCCGCCAGCCGCCAGTTGTCGCGGCCCGAGACGTGGGGGACGGACAGGTTGCGGAAGACGTAGGACTTCGCGAGGTCGCCCATGTTCCGGCAGCGGAAGACGTAGCCGACGTAGGTCGCGTCGACCGCCGAGAGGCTGTCGAAGAAGAATTCCTCTTTCTGGGGTTCGAGATCCTGCGGACCCGGCTCGCGCTTCTGGAGGCCCGTCCCCATCTCGTCCCACTTGTTGTCGCGGCGCAGGGTGCCGTTGTAGTCGTTCGCGATGACGCCCTCGTCCGCCCGGAAGATGTCGATGTTCTCCATGCGGACGTTGCCGTTCGAGTTCTGGGGGAAGATGGCCTTGCAGGACGTGCCGATGGCGACGTTGCGGAAGGTCGCGTCCTGGATGCCGCTGACGACAAGCGCGTTGTCGCCGACGTAGAGCCAGGCGTTGTCCACGCGCAGGTTCCGGCCGCCGACGGTGAAACCGTCCGAGCACATCATCGAGGAGAGGAGCTTCACGTTGCGCAGGACGGTGCCCTCGTTCCACGACAACAGGTTGAACGTGCGCGCGTCGACGAGTTTGACGTCATCGACCGTGGCGCCGGCCGCCTCGATGACGACGACGCCGCGCAGGGGGTTCAGGATCTGGTCGTAGCGGAAGATGTCGCTCATAGGGTCGAGGACCATGCCGCGTCCGTGCAGCCGCACGCCCGGATGGCCGATCTTCAGCCGCGCGTTCAGGATGCTCCCGGGCGCGAGGTAGATCTCCTTCACGTCCTTGGGGACCTCCAGGACGCCGTCCGCGCCGGGCGCGTCAACCCAGCCCTCGACGCGCAGGACGCCCGCCGCGCCGGGCGCGGGTACGTCCCCGGCCTTCTCCGGCGCGTCGGCGAAGACGGAAAGTATCGTCTTGTCGTAGTCGTTGAGCTGGATGCCGAAGCAGGTCGGCTCGGTCAGCGTGACGGAGATGACGCCCTTGCGGAACGTATGCTTCAGGCCCTTCCGCGCCGGAAAGACCTTGTAGCAGCGGACGTCCTCGCGCACGGCGATGTCCACCGTGACGGGACGGCCCGCGAACGCGAATTCGCAGAACCGGCGGTTCACGTCCCCGCCGCGCGTCCGCCCCTCGAGAAGGGACTTCTCGCAATGGTTCCAGACGACGAGCCGCTCCGCCTTCTTCCCCTGGCGGACGCGCACCCTGTAGGCGTCGTCGCGCTCGATCGCCGCCGGATAGTCGGGATAGCGCACGAGCGTGTCCGCCGTCGCGGCCGGATTTTCCGCGGCGAAAGACGCGCAGACCTGGCACAGAACCAGGAGTCCGGCGAGAAATTTCGTCGTCTTCATTGTCTCTTCTCCTTCTCTCTTCTTTGCCAACCCCGGGCGCGTCTTACACGCGGCCCTTGGAGCGGAGGAACTCGAACGACTTCTTCACCGCGAAGAGCGAGTCCGCATGGACCTCGCACTCGACCACGTACCACTGCACGCCGTCCGCGTCCGTGACCTTGAAGAGCTTGTCCCAGTCCACGCCCTTCTGGTTCGGCTTGCCGGGCTCGCCGAGAATGCCGTCGAACGACATGACCCCCGGCCCCCAGCCGTTCTCCTTGGCGTGGAGCGTGAAGGAGCGGTGCGGATACTTGACGTACTGTGCGCACGGGTCGACCCCGGCGTGGACGGTCCAGCCCACGTCCTGCTCCATCTGCACGGCCTTGTCGGTATGGGAGAAGAAATAGTCCCAGAACGAGGTGCCGTCCGTCATCTTGATGCGGTGCTCGAAGGTGTGGTTGTGGATGCCGATTTTGCAGCCCATCGTCGCGCAATCCGCCGCGGCCTTGTTGTAGAAGTCGCACAGTTTCTTCGTGAAGTCGTCGATCTCCTTGTTCGGCGCGACTTCCTTGTCGCCGTCGCACCCGGGCGGCACGTTCCCGCCGCCGGGGCAGTACAGGTGGGTGTTGCCGTAGGCGAGGTTGAACTCGCAGAGCTGCTTGTAGCTGTTGGGCGCGAACTCGCCGTTCCAGTACACGTGCGTCCCGCACACCTCAAGGCCGTTGTCCGCGAGCATCTTCTTGAGCTCCGCGGGCTTGTGGTTGTAGTAGCCGGCGAACTCCACGCCCTCGTAGCCGATCGCCTTGACGTCCGCGAGCGCCTTGGCGAGCCCTTCCTTCTCGATGTACTTGTGGATCGAGTAGAGCTGCAGGGCGACCTTGCCGGGACGCGCCGCGCGCGCCGCCGACAGGGCCTGGGCCGGGGTCGCCGCCAACGCCGCGCCGGCGCCGAGACCGGCGAGAAATTCTCTTCTTGTCGTCATCTTGTTCTCCTTATTATTGTGTTGTAGATTGAACGGACGCCTTAGCGGAAGTGCAGGACGAACCCTTCGCGGAATTCGAAGTCCGGATGTTGCACGAGCCACGCCTGCGATTTACCGTCCACGGTCTGGTAGAGCCCCACCACGCGCCACTTCTTCGCCTGCGGGTCCGCGAAGTTGAGGACGCGGTCCAGCTCCTTGCGCGCCGCATAATAAGAGCCGCCGGAGACTGTGCCCTGCTTGCGCAACGCGCTCCAGGTCGCGTCCGAAAGCGGCGCGACGATCCGCAAATCCTTCGCTACGTCGCCTTGGGCGATGTCGGCCGTGGCCGTGCGCCCGGCGACGAGCTTGTCCAGCAAGGCGCGGCTCGGCGCCTTGCCCGAGAACCGGAACTCCCGGATCGGCAGCGGCGCGCCCGTAATGAGAAACGGATTCCACACCCCTTCTTCCGGACGCGACCAGAAGGCGTGGTCCGCCATCTCGAAGTCGTGGCTCTTGCCGAAATCGACCGTCTCCAGCGCGTGGACGCTGTTCGTGTAGAACGGGAACCACTCCGT
>DBKW01000070.1:17306-18540 GCA_002298665.1 Verrucomicrobia bacterium UBA740
CGCACCCAGTTGCCGAAAGCCGCCTCGCCGATCGTCTCGACGTTCGGCAGATCCAAGGTACCCGACGGACCCGGACCGTAGTCCAGACGCAGCGCGCCCGCCGTGACGTTGGTTACGCTCGCGAGATCCCACTCCGCCAGGTCGGTCGCGGAGAGATCCAACTTGTTCCACGTCTCGGACCATTCCGTCTGATTCTCGATAAGCGTCTTCGTGCCCTCCTTCGCCAGCAACCTGACAATCATCCGCGACACGGACGCGCTGTTGAGCGACCACCACAAAGGCGCGAAAGACGCCTCGGCATTCAGGTTGGTGCAGTCCAGGACAAAGTTCGCGCATGCGGCGTTGTTGTTAAACAGCTGCTCCCAGCTGCGGATCGTCAGAAGGTTGCGCGGCGCGTAGTACGAGTCGAACGCGGTGTTCTTGAAAGCCTGCATCTCGATCGCGTGGAGGGCCGGGATGACCGGAGAATTGCTCCAGGAGAGAGATTTCGGCCATTTAAGCCCGTCCATGCCCCCGACGACACCCTTCGTGAGGTTCAGTTCGCCTTCCAGCGTCAAGCTGTGCGCGACCCGGGTGTTTCCGTTTGTGACGTAAGTCTCCGCTTGGGCAATGGCCAGCGCATCGTCCCAGCTGTGATGGACGGGCCAAAACCAGTAGCCGTCCGTGATGAAGCCGCCGGTGATGTCGTCTCCACTCTGTTCGTCGTCTTTCCGGACAAACGTCCAGTCGGACGGGAAGTTCACGTAGAACGAGACGCTGTCTTGCACCGTGAACGTCAGTTTCTTGTTGCCGTCCGAGAGCGTGCCGGGGAGGTTGCCTTCCCAAACGGGTTCGGGGGCCTTCTCGCCGTTCGGGCCGTCCTGCGTCGAAATCTGCACGGTGACCGCCGCCCCCAGCGGAACCTCGACAAGCGCCCCGTACGGAACCTGCCGCGCCACGCCATTGACCGTCACCGTCAACATGTCGTCAACCGTCCAGGTGTCGCCGTAGCGGCGGTGCGCGTAGGTGGTGACCTTGATCCACCGGGCGGGGAGATCCGCGTCCGTCACGTCGCCGATATACTGCGCGTTCGCCGTGCCCAGCACGCCCGCCGGGAGGACGCCCCACGGCGCGGTCCAGGTCGGATGCGCCTGCGCGAAAGCCGACTTCTCCTCTTCGGTCAAGGCGCGCGCCCGGGCGCGGATGACCGTCCAGCTCGCGTTCGTCGGCACATAGAGGACAATGCTCTTCTCGG
>DBKW01000025.1:0-2795 GCA_002298665.1 Verrucomicrobia bacterium UBA740
GTTTCAATAATGGCGAATGTCGTTTCTTTCGCACGCTTGCTTTTCAAGACGGTCGCAAGCATATACAGCCCCTTTTCCGTAAATGCCTTTGGCAAAACGCGCGACTTGGAAGAAACTTTTGCGGACGAAATTTTCGACCGCAAATCATCGCGCTCTTCCTTTGTCAGTTCAAACATGTAGTCGGCCGGGAACTTGTCCGGATTGTTTCTCACGGCTTCATTGACGCGTTTTGTTTCCACACCGTACAATGCCGCAACATCTGCATCAATCAGCACCGCGACGTTTCTGAGCACGACAAGCCTGTCGCGCACGGCAACCGCCAAAGCCAACCTTGAATCATCGTGGATTATCTTCGCCATATCACACGGCTCCTTTCATGCCGAGGACGGCGGCGGCCGTCCGGAGGAGGATCCAGATATCCATCCACGGAGACCAGTTGAGGATGTAGTAGACGTCGAGCGAGACGCGGCGCGTGTAGTCCGTATCGCTGCGGCCCGAACACTGCCAAAGGCCCGTGATACCCGGTTTGACGCGCGAAAAGACTTCATAATCGCCGCCGTAGTACTTGACTTCGGCCTTCACGATCGGACGCGGACCGATCAGGGACATTTCGCCGCGGAAGACATTGAAGAGCTGCGGCAGTTCGTCCAGCGAGGTCTTGCGCAGCAAGCGTCCGAGCGGCGTGACGCGCGGATCGTGCCGGAGCTTGAAATTCGCACGATACTCCGCTGCACGCACCGGATCGTTCGCGAGAAGTTCCTGGAGCCGCGCGTCGGCGTCCGCGTACATGGAGCGGAACTTCCAGATTCTGAACGGCTTGCCGTGGAGGCCGAGACGTTCCGACCGGTAGAAGACAGGCCCTTTCCCCGTCAACTTGATCAACAGCGGGATCAACACAAACAACGGCGATACCAACAGAAACACGAAGACGGAAAGCGTATAGTCCAAGAGGGTTTTCTGCCAACGGATCGCCTTCATGCGCCCCTGGTTGACCATTTCAAGCCCGCCGATGCCGTCAATGGATACGGCATGCCCGCCAAAGACGGGGAAGACTTCGTACCGCGGCATGAACTCGATGCAGTTGAACCACTCCGAGAACTCGCGCAACTGCGCCCGGAAGAGCCGCTCATCCTCGCACGCGAGCAGAATCTTCACGTCCCGCTTCTGGCACTCGGGCACGATATCCGCCAAATGCGCATTGTCGAAGGTCTGCACGATGTCAAAGCCGATATGGGCGTTGTCCGCCAAAATCGCCTTCACGCGGCGCGCCGTTTCGGTGCTGCCGGCGAGGGCGACCGGAATCTGGCAAATGCGCAATCTGAAGAGGATCTCCCGCACGATATTGCGCAACGATTGCGCCAAAAGCCCCGTCGCGAGCCCCGCAATCGCCACGATCAGCCGCGAATACTGCAGGTTGTGGCGCGAGAAGCCCAAAAGGCTCATCAGGAGCAGGTGCGCGAAAACGGACGACACAAAGAGCCGCCGGAACTCTTCCACCGGCGAAAGCGGCATGGCCGGGTACATCCAGTTGCCGTGATAGAGCCGGCAGACCGCGTTCATGCCGATGAAGAACGGAATAATCGGCCAAAGTTTCCAGTAAATGGCGGGTTTATAGGTATCGATGCCGATAAAAGTGTCGTAAAGGACGACCGTCGCAAGCCACACCAGGAAAAGCGTCAGGGCATCCGTCGCCATGAGCGCGAGCACCCGGAGACGTCCCGGCGTCAGCGAATGGCGCTCCGCCACATCGCAATGGAGGACGATATTCTCGAGTTCCTTCCCGAGACGCGCTTCCGAGTAGGTGGATTCCGCCGCGGCGCGTCCCAGCCGTCCCATCTCGCGGCGCTTCTCCGGATCGCGCAAAAGTTCCTCCAAGGCGTCTGCGAGTGCCGCACTGTCCTCACGCGGCACGACCAGCCCGCACTGTGCCCGGCGCACGACTTCCGCCGGCATGGTGCAATCCGACACGACGACCGGCCGCGCCGCGGCCATCGCCTCCAGCATGACAAGTCCGAACGGTTCCTTGCGGGACGGCATGACGGCGAGGGACACGTCCTTGAAGAAAGCCGCCTTGTCCGTGACCCACCCCGCCCAGCGCACGACGTCCGCGAGCCCCTTCTCTTTCGCCTGCGCCTCCAAGGCCGGCCGGTCGGGGCCGTCCCCGCCAATCACGAGCCGGAACGCCACGCCGCGCGCCTTGAGCTGCGCGCACGCATCCAAGAGGACGTCCACGCCCTTGGCCGGGACGAGCCGCCCGAGAAAGCCGACGACGGGTACCGACCCCTCCGGAGGCGGCGCGGCCATTCCGGGCACGGCGACCGCATTCCAGCAGCACCGCACGCGCCCCACGGGCGCCCGCTCGACCCGCACCAGTTCGTCCCGCACGGATTCCGACACGGCAATGACGCAGTCCATCTCCCGAAAGCGGCGCACGTTCGCGTTGTGCGCCACCCCAATAATCCGCGTGCGGCGCGGCAGAAGCGGCTTGACGAGCCAGGACATGACGAAACCGACCGCCCGGTTCCCGTGGCAGAAGACGACGTCCGGCGCATACCGCCAGGCATACCAGAGAATCTGAAGATACGTCGCGAGGTTGAAGCGCGAGGCGCTGCAGACCGGCAGGCGGCGGACGTTCGCCGCGACCGTGTAGGGCGAATCCTTGTGGCAGACCATGCCCGAGACGTGTCCGCGCGCGGCGAAAAGCCGGGCATACTGGTAGGCGACCGCCTCCAATCCGCCGCGTCCGCGGCCGAGCATGACGTTGAAGATCGTCATCGCGCGGCCTCCTCCCGCCT
>DBKW01000025.1:2832-3421 GCA_002298665.1 Verrucomicrobia bacterium UBA740
TCAGCTCGTAATCCGGCCCCAATTTCCCGATTTTGGCCTCTTCCTTGCAGATATAATCGGGCCGGTCCAGCCGCCCGAACTCGTTTGTGGAAGCGACGCGTCCACCCACGAGATAGGCGATGCGCGCGGTGTGCCCCGCTACGCAGGGGCGGTTCGGCCGGTGGTACTGCTGCACGGAAAAGACGTCCTCCGCATCCTGCGCCGGACCCTTCCAGTCCGCCCGGATGCGTTCCGCCGCCCAGTTGCAGGCCGACACCCACGCATGGCGCCGCCCGACCGGAATATGCGGCTTGACGACCATGACAAGGTCATTCAGCGCGAAAAGCGCGACAATGAGCGGAAAGAGGAAACGGATGCCCGGAATGCGCTTCGCCGCGGCCGAGCGGCAGAAAGCCTGGACGCCCCACGCGGTCCACCCCAACAACAGCACGAAGGACTGGATCCAATACCGCTTCTCGGGAAACGCCGCGTGGTCCTTGATCGCGATCTGCGCCCAGATGAGCGCCACGTTCGCGGCGACAATCGCCAGCAAGACGCCTTCCGCACGCGTAAACAGGCGCTTTTGGACGCGGTAAAGGATGGCCACAAG
>DBKW01000025.1:3521-4467 GCA_002298665.1 Verrucomicrobia bacterium UBA740
ACGGCGAGCGTCCCCAACGCCCACGCGAGGACGGGGAGCGGCAACGCGCCGAACCGCCGCGTCCACAGCGCCCACACGCACCAGCCGAAGACCAGCACGCTCGCCACGGCGAATCCGTACGACACGAGCGCAATCAGAACGAAAAGCCCCAGCCCGAACCAGAGACCGCTCCGGCGGACCGCCCCCAGGCCGAGAAGCGCGAACGCGAGGCACTTGCCCGTATCGCGCAGGCCGTCCATGGCGTAGCGCGTGAAATCGTCCGAGACCAGCAAAAGCGCGACCGCGCCCCAGGCCGCCTTCTCGCCGAAAATGTCGCGCACGAGATGCCACAGCGGCACGGCCGCGAGCGCGACAAAAAGGATGGACGCCACCTGCACCGCCTGCGCGCCCGAAAGCCCCGTCAGCCAAGCGACGGCGCCCGCCACGACCTGGAAGAGTACCCCGAAGCGCGGATGGAACGCGTAATGCCAGTCGCCGCGCGCGAAAGCGTCCGCCATCGGCGCATAGCGCGCCATCGTGTCGCTGATCGTCACGGGATAGCAGACAATGCACAGCACACTCGCGACAAGGACATACAGCGCCGCCAAGCCCCAAAGCTTCAACTCACGGCCCCTTTCTGTTGGGGGGGGGGGGACTATGCCTTTCATGCCTTTTTCAGACAACAATGCGTCCTTGCGCACGCTCGTAGCGTGTGCATACCCGCTCCCAGTCTGAAAATCTTTCCTCATATCTTCTTTTATAATCCCATCGCGCAAGATATATGATAGCATATTTCCTCACATAATACAATAGCGTCGTTTAGAAAGCAAAACCGGAATGCGGCTATCCGACTTCTCCCCGCCCGCCCCAACCCAACGGCAGGTGCCGCAGTCCCCGGCGGTCCGCCGCACCTGGACCCGGGACAACCGGGACGACTGGGACGCATAGGACGAGACCCCATTCTACA
>DBKW01000038.1 GCA_002298665.1 Verrucomicrobia bacterium UBA740
AAAGGCCGTCTGCCTGCGCCGGCCGGGGACGCGCGACTTCCGCCCAAAGCGCCGCACATTTCCCGCAGTGCGCGCAGTCCGATGCGTGCGGGCAATCGCGCACGGCAGGCCAGAGCGGGGACTTCCCGAGCGCGGCGTTGTCGACGATATACGGGAACCGGAAGCAGGGGTCGGTCAGCGCGGCCATGTCGCCCGCATACGAGTAGGACGCGTACGCGGCGATCACCTGCGCCGGGATGGGGTGGCGGCGCGTGGCGAGCTTCACGACGTCCACATGCCGCTCGTAGCGCGGCAGATCTTCCGGGCGGATCCAGATGGCGCGCAGGAAGTCCGTGTAATTGCCGCGCTCGTAGTGCGTGCGGCAGCGAAAGACCGAGAAACCGAACGCCGCGCCCGCGGCGGACTGCCCCATGCGGTCGTGGCCGTGCAGGTTGTTGTGGAAGAGATGGAAGGGACAGTCGCGCAGACAGCCCACGTTCGCCTGAAGGCCGATCTCCTTTCCCCGGGCGTGGGCCCAGTCCGCCATGTGGGCGACGTAGTCCAGACGGCGATGGGCGTTGCGCCCGGCGTAAAAGGAGTCGTAAAGCTCGTCCATGTAGGATAGCGCGATCGGCGTCGAGATGTCCATGTTGATGCTGAGGCGCAATTTGACGGCGGGCCAACGCTTGCGCACGACCGCGGCGATGAAAGGCGAGGCCGTCGTGAGATGCTCGGGGAGGAGGTCTTCCGCCGCCATGTCCCGCAACGCCGCGTCCACCTTGTCCGCCAGTTCGACGGAAAGGGAGATGTCGCCGTAGCAAGTCACGTTGAAGATGGTGTCGAGCTGGACGCCATGCGCGCGCGCCCATTTGAGGTCAGCTACGAGCCGGGCGCGGCGTTCGGGCGTCCATTCCGCCATCGGACGGCTCGCGCGGACGCCCGGCCAGGCGAAAAAGACCTCCTTGATGCGTCCGAGCCAGGGCGAACAGGCGTCCTGGAACGGAAAATTGTCGAACCAACCCACGGCCAGGGTGCGCCGCGGGGCGGCGGGCGGGGTCGTTTGCGCAGCCGATGTATCCATGGTCGTCATTCCTCTAGAGGGCGAAGGTTCTTCCACTATTCGTTAGGCCCGCAAGACGAGCGCCGCAAGTGCGCACAGAAAGACGAGTCGCATGATGGGGAGTGTCTTGCGCCAGGTCAGGACGCCCGCGGCGACGGCGAGGGCCAAGGCGACGAGATTGACGTTCGCCGCGGTAAACGTGCACCACGAGACATGCGGACGCGACGAGACGTCCCACACGCTCATGGAAAGAAACGCCCAAAGAGCCACCGCCATGAGGGACACCGTCGCCGGACGCACGCCTTCGAGCATGCCTTGCACAAGACGGCTCGATTTGAACTTCTCCAGCGAACGCAAAGCGAGCAGAAGGAAGAAGTAGCTCGGCAGCAGGAGGCAGGCCGTCGCGACGATCGCGCCCCCCACGCCCCCCATGCGATAGCCGAAGAACGTCGCGGCGTTGATGCCGATGGGCCCGGGCGTCATCTGGGTCAGCGCCATCAAGTTGGAGAATTCGTCCGGCGCGAGCTGCAGGTAGGGCGCGGCCGGGCCGACGAAATCGCGGATGTAGAACGGCACCAGCACATAGCCGCCGCCGAAGCAGAGCGCGCCGTATTTCAGGAAGAGGAGCGGAATGAAGGCAAACGAACCGAACACGCGCGTATTCCTGCGCACGGCAAAGGCGTCCACGAGGAACCGCCGCGCGATGCCCGCCAGAAGCGCCGCGACGAGCACGAAGGCGGGGTTCATGCGGCAGACGCCGATCGCATAGATGGCTAGAGCCAAAACCACATAATCGTAGACGTTCTTGACGCACTTCGTCCAGGAACGGACCATCGTCGCCGCGACAATGCCCGTCAAGGCCGCGCGCAGACCGACGAAGGCGGCGTTCAGCCAGGCGTTCTCCAGCGGCAGGGCGCCGTATCCGGCCGAAACGAAAAGGAAGATGACAAGGCTGGGCAGGGCCACCGCCGTGAGACCGACCGCCGCGCCGAGGGCGCCGGCGACCTTGTTGCCGACATAGATGGCCGTATTGCCCGCTATGAGCCCGGGCACCATCTGGAAGACGGGCAGATGACCCAGCAATTCGCCTTCAGCCGTCCACTTGAGCTTGCGCGAAAAGACGTCGTCCGCCACCGTGATGATCGCGAAGCCGCCGCCGAGGACGAACAGGGCGATCTTGAACATCTCGAAAAAAAGGACGGCGAGCGTCTTCAGCATGCGAGACCCTCCGCGGCGAAATCCCACGCCGCGATGTGCAGGGCCAGTTCCGCGCAGGCGACGGCGTCGTAGAGTCCGTCGTGCCAGGTGCGCCCTTCCATCTGGGGCACGCACCCGAACATGGCGCAGAGTTCGCCCAGCGCATAGCTCGGCAGGCGCGGATAGCGCGCGCGCGCCAACTTGAGGGTGTCCACCCACGGGCCCCATTGGGTCAGAGGCGCAATCCGCGTCAGAATCGTCCGCTCCGTCGCGATGTTGTGCGCCACGAGGCGGCGTCCGGCCAGGACGGGATAGAACGCGTCCCACTGCGCCATAAGGGGTTCCGCCTCGGGCGTGAGCGGCGTTCCGAAGAACCATTCGTGCGTCTCCACGATCTTGAAGTCCCGCACGACCGCCGCGCCCAGCTGCCAGGGCTCGTTGGCGCCCCCGTTCTCGTATCCCGTAGTCTCGAAATCTATAGCGACGAATTCCATATGGACGATGCCGGGCGACGGCCCGAAGACGCGCAAGCGCGGCGACGGCCCGGAATCAGAAGAAATGTTTCGCCACCGCCAGAAGGCCCTGTTTCCAGGGGACGCGATGCGAGACGCCGCTTTTCCCCTTGAACTCGTCCAGATGCGCGACATACCAGTCGTAGTTGCGCACCAACGCCTGCTTGTTGGAGTAGCGCGGCTTGTAGTCCAGCAGCTTTTCGGCCTTCTCGATGGAAACGAACGAATCGGTGTAGGCCGTCTCATAGACCCACGGATACAGCGGCGAGAGATGGAGCTTCTCGAGAATGCGCAGAATGAAGATTAGCGGCTTCACCGGCATGCCGACGATCTTCTTGCCGTGCCCGGCGCGGTCCAGCACCGCCTGGTAGTCCTCCTTCATCGTCGTGAACTCCTTCGCGCCGATATTGAAGGCCGTGGCCACGACGTTCTTCGGATACGTCATCGCGTGCCAGATCGCCTGGTCCAGGTCGTCCACGTCCATCAACTGGTAGCGGTTCTTGCCGCTGCCGATCATCGGGAAGCCATGTCCCGTATACGCCCAGTCGTAGAACAGCGCGAAGACGCCCAGCCGCTCGGGCCCCACGAAACTCTTCGGACGGATGATCGACACGCAGAAACCTTCCGCAATCGCCGCGCGGCACAGCTTTTCCGCCTCGATCTTGGCGTGGCCGTACGGACCGACCCCCACGAGCGGATCGTCCTCGTAGATCGGATGCTTCTTCGGGACGCCATAGACCGCCGTGGACGAAATCTGGATCATGCGGTCCAGCTTGTACTTGCGCGCGGCGGCGAGCACGTTGCGGCAACCGTCCACCTCCGTCGTCCAGATGTCTTCCGCGCTGTAGAGAGGAAGCGCCGCGGCGCAATGCACGACGACGTCGCAACCTTCCGTCACGCGCTCCACCGCGGACACGTCCCGCACGTCGCCCTTCGTGAACTTGAGCCAGGGCTCGGACTTCTCGGGGTAGTCGAAATCGGCGATGTCCAATACGCGCACTTCCTCCACACCGTGCGCATGGAGGAAGCGGATGAGGTTGATGCCCAGGAATCCCGAGCCGCCCGTGACGAGGACTTTCATCACTTCGCCTCGGGTGCGACGGGCGCCGGAGCCGCCGGAACCGGAGCCGCCGGCGCTTGCTGCGCAGGCGTGGCGTACTCCTCGCCCGCGACCACACTGCCCGACGTCGGCGTCGAGGTGAGGCGCGCGAGGACCAGCGTGTTCAAAAGGAACACGGCGCCCAAAATAGCCGTCGTCTTGATCAGCACGTTGCCGGCGTCCGCGCCAAGCGAAGCTTCGAGCGCGCTCGCCCCGGCAATACCGCCCAAGCCGCCTTCTTTCGGCTTCTGCAGCATGACGACCAGCGCCAGAAGCAGACAGACGACAACCTCGACCACATACAGAAATCCAATCAGGATACTCATTCTATTCAGCCTTTCTTACGTATTCCGGTACATTATACCATACCTGACGCCGCCTTGGCAAGCACAAGAACCTCAGCGGGCCCGCAAATAGGCCGAGTAGGCGCGATACGTCTGCCACGCGTCGAACTTGGACGCGAGCTCCCAGGGCGCGTGCATGTTCAGGAGCGGCGTCCCCATGTCGAGGACCTTCATGCCGAAACGCGCCATGTACTGGGCGATCGTGCCGCCGCCGCCCTTCTCCATCTTGCCCAGCTCGGCCATCTGCCAGACGACCTCGCCCTCGTCCATGATGCGGCGGATCGTCGCCACGAACTCGGGCGAACAGTCGCTCGCCCCGCCCTTGGACGTCCCGCCCGTGTACTTGGAAGCCGCCGGACCCTTGTGGAATTTGGCGGCGTTTCCGGTCGAATCGACGTCCGGGAAGTGCGGATCGGCCACCGCCGTCACGTCCGCCGAGAGCATGGAACTCTTTTCGAGGGCGCGGCGGACGAGGATGTCCTTCGCATTCTTTTCCTGGCGTTCGATGAGTTCGGCGACCGTGTTCTCGAAGAAGCTGGACGTCATGCCCGTCGAACCGACGGACCCGATCTCCTCCTTGTCGCACATGAGAATCGCGGCGGTCTGGGCCGGCACCTCGTCCGCGGCGTCCAGAAGCGCCTGCAGCCCCGCGAACGAGCACACGCGGTCGTCGTGCCCGTACCCGGCGATCAGCGCGCGGTCGAACCCCACTTCGCGCGGCATTCCAGCCGGCACGATCTCCAGTTCCGCGCTGAGAAGGTCCTCTTCCGTCACGTCGTAGGTTGCCTTCAGATAGGCGACGAGACCCGCTTTGTCCGTTTCGGACTTCCCGTCCTTCGCCGGCGTCGTCCACGCGAGGACGTCCAGATCCTCGGCCGGGAAGAATTCGTCGCGCGTCTTCTTCGCCTGGTCGTAGCCGAGGTGCGGCAGAATGTCGCTGATCATGAACACCGGATCGCCCGGCTTGTCCCCGACCTCGACCTGGACCTTCGTGCCGTCCTTGCGCACGATGGTCCCGTAGAGCGCGAGCGGCAGGACGAGCCACTGGTACTTCTTGATCCCGCCGTAGATGTGGCAGTCGAAATAGACGTACCCGCCCTTCTCGTAGAGCGGTTTCGGCTTGAGGTCGAGCCGCGGCGCGTCCGTATGGCCGCCCACGATCTTGAGTCCGGCCGCCGCGAGCGGTTCGCTCCCGATGACCGCCGCGAGAAGCGTGCGGTCCTCGTAGCCCCGGTAGACCTTGTCGCCGGCCTGGAGCGTTTCGAAAGAATCCAGTTCCTTGAAGCCCGCCTCGCGCAGAAGGCGGATGCTTTCGGCGTAGCTCCGGCGCTCGGTCTTGGCGATGCCGAGATAGCGCATGTACCCGGCGCAGTAGTCCTCAAGCGGACGATAGACATTCTTTTTGTTCATAGACAGTTTTCCTTCTTAAACGGTTTCTTCTAGCAGACGCGGCGGTTCGCCAAAAGCGACGCGAGGACCCCGGCGAGCAGCAGCGCGACGCCCACCAAAAGGAAGGGCGCGAACTTCTCGTCCCACCGGTCCCATACGTCCGCCTCGAGCGCCGTCGTCTCGAGTTTGTCGATTTCCTCCAGCGCCGCGGCGAGCGCCGCGCGGTCGTTCACGGGGAAGTAGCGTCCCCCCGTCTCCTTCGCGATGCTCTTCAGCTGACCCTCGTCGAACGTCGTGTCGGCATAGGCGAGGGTGGGTCGCCCGAAAAAGTCGCGCGAGAAGAACGGCGTGCGCGCGGACTTCGTGCCGATGCCGATGGCGTAGACGCGTATGCCGAGCTTGGCGGCGGCCTGGGCGGCTTCCTCCGGCGTGACGGCGCCCGTGTTGCTCACGCCGTCCGAAAGCAGGATGATGACCTTGGATTTCGGCCGGGCGTCCTTGAGGCGCAGCACCGCGATGGAAAGCCCGTCGCCCAGCGCCGTCATCTGCTCGTCCTGGGCGATGGGTTCGCCGTTCGCGTCGAACGCGACGGACGCGACCTCCACCCCCCGCAGCACGTTGTCCAGCGCGGCATGGTCCGCCGTCAGCGGCGCGCGCGTCGCAGCGTAGCCGCCGAACGTCACAAGCCCGATCAGGTCGTCCGGACGCTTGTCCACGAACTCGACGAAAAGCTTTTTGACGATCGCCAGGCGCGTCGTGTCCTTCGACGGTTGCCTGCCGCGCGGCGTGAGGTCGAGCGCCTCCATGGACCCCGACACGTCCAGGGTCATCACGATCGCGAGGGCGTCCACCTGCCGCGTCCGGTGCGCGAGCGGAATGCGCGGACGCGCCGCCGCCACGACCAGCAGGGCGAGTCCCGCGAGAAGCACGTACGGGACGTACTCGGCGACACGCGCCCGCCAGCCCCCCGAGGTCCGCGGCAGGCGCCCGAAGGCGGAAAACTTGATTCCGGACCGCTTGCGGCGGCGCAAAAGCCGCCACGCGGCGAAGCCGAGCGGCAACACGAGGAGAAACGCCCACGGCGCGGCAAAAGTCGGCATCATTTCTTTTCCCCTTCCCGGACGGCCTCCGCCGCATCCGTCTTCAGGTAGTTTCGCGCGCGCGCCGTCGCGTCGTCCGCCATCTCGGGCGTCGCCTGCACGCCCGCGAACTTCACGAGGTCCGCCGCCTCCAGGAACCGGTGCAGGTCCGCGAACCGCGCCGTGGACTGCGGCGTGTGCGTGCGCAGCTCGTCGAAGAATTCCTGCGTCGTCAAATGCGGCGCGCGGATGCCGTACCGGCGCTGCACGTAGCGCCGCACGACCATCGTCAACTCCACATAGAAATCCTTGTAGCGTCCGCGTCCCGGCAAGCCCTTCTTGAGCAGGCGGTCAAGTTCCGCCCACGCCCGCTCGATCGGGCTCATCCGGTGCTCCTTCACGCGGCGGACAAGATGGCGCATCGCCCACCAGAGCAGTCCGCCCGCCAGGAGCGCGGCCAGCAGCCCGAGCGCGATCTTCCCCGCCAGACGCCACGAAAGCGGCGGCAGGACCTTCCGCGGCGCGAATTCGTAGTCGCCCGAAACCGCCGCGCGCGGCGCCGGACTCTCGAAGCGGATGGGGCCCGCCCACGCATCCCCGAGAACGAACGGCGCGATCTTGTAGACCGGTGCGGCCGGTTCGGGCACGAGCTTCCAGTTCACGATCTGCGTGACGGAACCGTCCGCCTCCGCGAAAGGCTCCTCGGCGTACTCTTCCGCGAGCGCAAACCCCCGGGCCCGCGCACGGAAGTCCGGCGGCGCGAGGACCTTGCCCTTGGGCGTCTTCAACGTGGCCGTCAGATAGAGGCTCCGCCCCGGGTCAACCTGCGCCTGCTCCGTCTCGACGGTGAACGACACGCCGTCTTTTTGGAAGTCGAGCAGGACAACCGCCAGAAGTAGAATGTTCCACATGGTTCTCAGCGCTTGCGCGCCCTCCGTTTGAACAAGGCGCGGATGTCGTTGACGTACGGACGGTCCGTCGACAGGTCCACGCGGTCCACCCCCGCCTTGGCGAGCAGCCGCGCCAGCCGCGCCTGGTCCGCCGCCGCACGTGCCGCGAACGCCGCCTGCACCGCCCGGTCGGACGTGTCGACCGCGGCGATTTCGCCGGTCTCCGGGTCCTCGAGCTCCACGAGCCCCGCGTCCGGCAGGGTCCGTTCCGTCGGGTCGGCGATCGTCGCGCAGATGACGTCGTGGTGGTGCGCGGTTATCCGCAACGTGCGGGCGTAGTCCTGCTCCGTCATGAAGTCGCTCACGAGAAAGACGACCGCGCGGCGCTTGCACACCCGGTTCAGGAACGCGAGCGCCCCGGCGATGTCCGTCCCGCCTTCCGCCGTCTCGCCCGCCGCGAGCACTTCGCGCGCCAGCCGCAGGACGCTGTCCCGGCCCTTGCGCGGCGGCAGGTACTTGACGACGTGGTCCGAGAAGAGGACGAGCCCGACCTTGTCCTGGTTGCGGATGGCCGTGAGCGCCAGGAGCGCGCTCGCTTCCGCCGCCAGTTCCGCCTTCGTGCACCCCGCGCTCCCGTAGTTCAGGGACCCCGAGACGTCGACCGCGAAGAGGATCGTCAGTTCGCGCTCTTCCGAATAGCGCTTGATGTACGGCACGCCCGTGCGCGCCGTCACATTCCAGTCGATCGCGCGCACGTCGTCGCCGAACGCGTACGGGCGAACCTCCTCGAACTCCACGCCCTGCCCCTTGAAGGAGGTGTGGTAGTCGCCGCTCAGTTCGTCGTCGACCAGGCGCTTGGTGAGCACGCGGATGCGCCCCACCTTCGCCATCAGCTCTTTGACGTTCGGCACCATGGTTTACGGCACGGGCACTTCGCCGAGGATCTTGTCGATGATCGCGTCGCTCGTCAGGTTCTCGGCCTCCGCCTCGTACGTGAGCAGGATGCGGTGGCGCAAGACGTCGTGCGCGACGTCCTTCACGTCCTGCGGCGTCGCGTAGGCCCGTCCCCGCATGAGGGCGTTCCCGCGCGCGGCCAGGTTCAGGGCGAGCGTCGCGCGCGGCGAGGCGCCGTTCTGGATGCTGGCGTTCTTCTCGCGCGTCTTGAAGACGATGTCGAGGATGTAGTCCCCCACCTTTTCGTCGCAGTAGACCTGCTCCAGCGTCGCGCGCAGCTCCTGGATGTCCGCGCGCGTGCAGACCGTCTCCGCCTGCGGCTTTTCCGCGTTCTCGGCGAAGCGCCGCATGATGCGCCGCTCATCCTCCTTCGAGGGCGTCTCGACGAGGCACTTGAACATGAAGCGGTCCACCTGCGCCTCGGGCAGCGGATACGTCCCCTCCTGCTCGATCGGGTTCTGCGTCGCCAAAACGAGGAACGGCGTCGGCAGCGCGCACGTCTCCTCGCCGATCGTCACCTGCCGCTCCTGCATCGCCTCCAGAAGCGCCGACTGCACCTTCGCCGGCGCGCGGTTGATCTCGTCCGCCAGCAGCAGGTTCGTGAAGACCGGACCCTTCTTCGGCGTGAACTCGCCCGTCTTGGGCGAATAGACGAGCGTGCCCGTCACGTCCGCCGGCAAGAGGTCCGGCGTGAACGAAATGCGCTTGAACTCGAGCCCCAGGACTTTCGCGAGCGTGTTGCAGGCGAGCGTCTTGGCGAGCCCCGGCACGCCCTCGAGCAGAATGTGCCCGTTCGTGATCAGCGCCAGGATGAGCCGGTCGATCAGCTTCTCCTGCCCGACGATCACCTTGCCGACTTCCGCGCGGATGCGCGCGACGAGTTCCTTCTGCGCCGCGATGCGGGCGTTGGCTTCTTTTAGGTCCATGTTGCTTTCTCTCCTTCTTTGGCTTGTAAATCCTGGATCTGCGCGGCGATCTTCGCGCGCGCCGCGGGCCACGGTTTGGTGCGGATGAGGCTGATCGCCAGCGTGAGCGCCAGCCTTTCGCGGACCGTCGCCTCGTCCTCGTCGCGCGCCGGCAGTTCGCCGCGCCGGCGCGTCAGATAGGCCACCCACAGGCTGCGGATGAACCCCTGCGCCAGCTCCAAGGGCGCCAGCACGCTCGCGTCGGTGTGCGGACCTTCCGCGAACGCCGCGTCGAACCACCCCCGCCTGCGCGGATCGAGCGTCCGCACATACGCCGCGAGCGCGTCTTCCTCCGGCGCGGCGAAAGTGGCCTGCCAATGCGCGAACACCTGCCGCGACAGCTCGTGCGAAAGCACGTCCGCGGGCAGAAGCTCCGTGACTTCGCGCAGCACGTCCTCCGCGGAATCCGCCGACAGCAGAAACCCCAGGAACGCACGCTCCACCTGCGGCGGCGGCTGGGCGCGCGCGGCGTCCTCGCCCGGCATCGGCGCCGACTCCGCCTCTTCGGACGCCTCTTCTTCCGCCTCCGGTTCGGACGCGGCCGGCCCGCCCGCCTTTTCCGTCCGGCTCTTCCGGGGACGCCGCGCCGCCTCCGCCCGCGCCAGATCGTCCGCGAGCGCCGCCGCGGGGACCCCCAGCAGCTTCGCCGCCTCGCCCGCGAGGCTGGCCCGCAGAACCGCCGACGAACAGGCCGCCAGCGTCTCGATCAGCCCCCGCGAAAGACGCGCCACCGCGTCTATGGAGTCCGGACTCTTCTCCGCCAGCCGCCCCGCGCGGTACTGGAACGCCACAATGGACTGCGCTCCGTCCAGCAGCTTCCGGAACGCCTCCGCCCCCTCCTGGCGCAGGAACGAGTCCGGGTCGTGCCCGCCCGGCAGGCTGACCGTCCGGACCGGCAGCCCCGCCGCCAGAAAGAGCCGCGCCGTGCGGATCGTCGCCTTGTGCCCCGCCGCGTCGTCGTCGAAGACCAGCACCACCGCGTCCGCCACCGTCTTGAGCAGCTTGACGTGCTCCTCCGTGAACGCCGTCCCCTGCGAAGCGACCGCCACGGGGAAGCCGCTCGCGTGGAAGCGGATGGTGTCGATCTGCCCTTCGCAGACGATTGCCTCGCGGTGGGTCGATTTGGCGATGTTCGCCGCGGCCTTGTCGAAGGCGTAGAGGACGTTCGACTTCCGGAAGATCGGCGTCTCGGGCGAATTCACGTATTTGCCCGCGTTCTTCTTCTCCGCCAGCAGCCGCCCCGAAAAGGCGACCACCCGCCCCCGCTTGTCCCGCACGGCGAACATGAGCCGCCCGGCGAAGCGGTGGTAGCCCGCGTCGCCCGGACGCTCCCCGCGGCGGATGACGCCCGCCGTCTCCAGTTCCTCCGGCGTGTAGCCGCGCTTCTTCGCCCAGTCGAGCAAGGTCGCAATCCCCTCCGGCGCGTAGCCAATGAGGAAATCCGCGCAGATCTTCCGGTCCAGCGCACGCGTCCGCAGATACTGCCGCGCGCCTTCCGCGGCTTTCGACTTGAACAGGCACGCCTGGTAGAAGAGCGCCAGCTCCCCCATGAGCGCATAGAGCCGCTTGCGCGTCCCCGCTTCCGGATCGTCCTTCTCCTCGATCGCCACGCCGCATTGCGCGGCCAGTTTCTTCACCGCCTCGGGAAAGCTCACGCCCTCCATCTTCTCCACGAACGTGATCGCGTCCCCCGACACCCCGCACCCGAAGCAGTGGTAGAACCCCTTCGCGCGGTTGATCACGAAACTCGGCGTCTTCTCCTGGTGGAACGGACAGCACGCCTTCAGCGTCGAGCCCGCGGACCTCACCTGCACGCCGTACGAGGCGATCAGGTCCGCGATGTCCACGCGTGCCTTGATCTCCTCCACCGTAGCCTCTGAAAAGCCGTTGTGCATCGTCCCCGGGTCCTCGCTTCCTTCCGCGGCCCTTCATCCGCCGCGGTTTCGCCGCTTAGAACGGCAGGTCGTCTATGACTTCCGCGCTCGCCGCGTCGAAATCGGGCTCGGCCGGCGTGGGCACGGGTTCCGTCGAGCTGCCGTCGGCGTGCAGGACTTCCAGGTTGAGCCCCGTCAGATCCGTGAAATACTTGACCTGCCCCTGCGGATTCGTCCACTCCCGCCCGTCGATGGCGAAGCGGATTTTGACGCGCTGCTTCTCCTGCACCTTCTCCAGCACGCTCGCCGCGTCCTTCTTGAAGGTGAAGGCGATGTGGTTCGGCCACTTCGTCTCGGTCCCCACGTCGTCCGTCAGCACGATGTCGCGCTTCGAGAATCCGCTCGCGAATGTCTGCGTGGGGAGGATCTTCTCGACTACACCCGTGTATTCGTAAATAGCTGCCATTCAAGTCTCCTGTTCTTTCTTCAAACCACGCACTATTATACCACAATCCGCCGCGCTTGGGTAGACGCGCCCCGCCGCCCGCCCCCTC
>DBKW01000039.1:0-463 GCA_002298665.1 Verrucomicrobia bacterium UBA740
CGGCCCCGCACGCCTTGCAAAGTTGTAATTCTCTTTAATCTCCAACTGCCACTTTTCAAAGATCGCGTTCATTCCCTCAATCGGGCGAACGAGTGCATAGTATATCATATTTCTTCGTGCGAACGCAAGGGGAAATGTTAAAATTTGTTAAAAAAGTCCGCTAATTAACCAAAATAGCCTCAAACAACACATTTTCTCGCCCTTATCCCCCTAAACCCCCTCCTCGCCACCCCCGGCATACGCCCTCCAACTCCCGCCCCCGGCACTCTCCACACCTCTACGTGCCCCAGCCTTCAACCTTTTCTACTCTATTAATGCCGTGCGGACGCAGGGGGACTGCACCCCCTACCATTGGACGACGACCCACGGCCCCGGCCTCTCCCGGGGCAGGAGGCGGATCGTACCCGCCGCAGGAGGGAATTTACCCCCGCTGAACACCCCTCCGACACCCCCCGCATGTGAC
>DBKW01000039.1:525-1302 GCA_002298665.1 Verrucomicrobia bacterium UBA740
CTAACATGCGCATGTTTTTGGACCTCATGCGGAGACCCTTTTTCGGGGTACCCCCTGTAGAGGGGCGATAAGTGCTGTTTTTGAATAAATTCGTGCAAAAACTGCAAATAGCGCGAATGTTAGCCGAGGCAAATTTCAAACCGCATGAGGGTGGGGTGTTCGAAGCCCGAAAACAGACCCTTTGGGGATGTCGAAAACGGACGTTTTTGGGGCCAGGAATCGATCGTGCGCCGCTAGATCCTCCAGTCGGACCACCCATCTTTGCGAAAAAAGCAAAAGACCACGGTGTTTTTCTCCGCGTGCCGCGGACTTTTTCACCCGCCCGCCTCCTCTACCCAATCTGGCGTATAGGTCTGTAAAGGCAAAAATGATATAATAAAAACCTAACACACATCGGAGAGCGGTAACCGGAAAGTCCCGCGGAAACCGGGCGCTGTCGCGCAACCGTCAAAGTCGGAAAACGAGCCGCTTTCCATCATCAATCAAGTACCCTCGCATGAGGGGGAAAGAGGAACAAATGACAGAAATGCTACTGGCAGCGTCGCTTGTCGCGACAAATCTGCCGACCGTCGTCGTCGAAGCTTCGCGCCTCGACAAATCGCCGCGGGATCTGCCGCAGAACGTGCAGGTCATCTCCGCCAAGGATATCGCCCGGTCCGGGGCCTACGACCTCGCCGGCGTACTCTCCAAACTCGCGCCCTCGGTGCAGCTGCACCATCTGGGCGGCAACAACCCGGCCCTGACCCAGCTCTCCATGGGCGGCTACGGCGAAAACGG
>DBKW01000039.1:1321-13803 GCA_002298665.1 Verrucomicrobia bacterium UBA740
CGCGTGCTCGTGCTCGTGGACGGCGAGCGGCTGAACAATCCCGACATGAACGCGCCCAACCTCGCGCAGGTCTCGCTCGCTTCCGTCAAGCAGATCGAAGTCCTGACCGGTCCGCAGACCGTCCTGCACGGCGACGGCGCTTCGGCGGGCATGATCAACATCGTCACCGAACCGACGGACTACGACAGCCACGGCGCCTTCGAACTGCACGGCGGCAGCTGGAACACCATCGGCGGCTCGCTCGCCTATCGCGGCGGACTGAAGGACGAGGGCCTTCTCTACTGGGCAAGCGCCGCGTACGACCACTCGGACGGCTACCGCGAGAACTCCGGCTTCGACATCTGGAACGTCAACGGCGGCATCCGCAAGAACTGGGACAACGGTTCGTGGCTGAAGATCGCCGCGTTCTACAACGACAGCGACTACGAGACCCCGAGCAGCCTGACGCGCGCCCAGTGGCATGCGGACCCGCGCCAGTCCACCTCGCAGGACGACTACTACCGCCGCACAACCTACGGCCTGAACGCGACGCTCAACGCCCAAATCAACGATGAAAACGCGTTCAAAGTGTCCGGAACCGCGTCGCACCGCCATATGCAGGCGCGCTCCTACGGCTACTGGAACAGCGACTACCAGATCTATTCCTATGAAATCACGCCCCAGTGGATCAATTCGGCGGACGTCTTCGGGCTCGCGAACGAATTCATCCTCGGCTCGACCTTCCGCTACGACCGCAACGATGCGACCTCGTGGGGGACGTCCGCCTACGGCTTCTCGCGCATGAAAGGCCGCGTCACACGGCAGGCGATGGGCGTCTTCGCGCAGGATACGCTGCACCTCAACGACTACGTCGCCCTGCAGTTGGGCGGACGCTACGAGCGCATTTGGATGCGGGATGCGGGCTACAACGACGCGGCGAACCGCACGACCGACGAACACGCCTACGACGCGGCGCTTCTCTTCACGCCCGTCAAGGACCTGAAGACCTACGTCCGCTTCTCGCGCTTCTTCCGTGCGCCGTTCCTGGACGAGCTGCCTTACAACGGTTCCACGCTCACGCCCGAAACGGGCTGGATGGCTGACGTCGGCGCCGACTGGACATTCCTGGACGAGTTCAATCTCGGCGGCAACCTCTACTATTCGGAGTTGAAACACGAAATCTTCTATAATCCGTATGTAGGCTATGGACTCAACATGAACTCGCCGGCGGATACGGTGCGCGAGGGACTGAACCTGCATGCCGGCTGGGAACGCGAGAAGGTCGCGGGCGTCCAGCTCGCCTATTCGTACGTGGACGCCCGGTTCGACGGCGGACAGTATGACGACAAGGACATCCCCGGCGTCTCCGAACAGACGGTTTCGCTTACGGGGCGCGTGTACCTCTGGGACGAGTTCTTCGTCTTCGGCGGCTACCGCTACCAGACGGCGCAGTGGGCGATTTCGGACTTCAACAATACGGGCGCCTACGCCGGCTCCAAGAAGTACGGACGCATCCCCGCCTACGGCGTCTTCCACATCGGCGCGGAATACGCCCCCGAGTTCGTCTCCTGGCTCAAGGGATTCAAGTTCGGCTTCACCGTCGACAACCTCTTCGACAAGAACTACTGCGATTACGTGACCTACGGCACCGCCTACTACCCGGGCGCGGGACGCTCGTACATGTTCACGGTCCGCTATGAATTCTGATTGAGCCGCTACGCGCAAGAAAAGGCCATCCGTCCGTGGGGCGGATGGCTTTTTCTTTGCACGAACAACCTCACATGCCCCGGCCGGCTGCGTCGCCTCACCATGAGACGGACGGGAGACCAAGGTCTCTTGAAGCTGGCGCGGACAAACGACGCGCCCGTCCCGGGAGATCCGGCGAGGAACACCGCCGCGACAAGGCCAGACTCCCCTTGCCCAGCCCATCCGCGGACGGGTGCCAAGCAGAGAATAAACTCCGACGGGCGACAAAGGACTACGCCAACGTTTCGCCCGGGGCTCCGCGGGTTCCACCCCCCGGGTACAGGCGAACGGCCTTTTCAATAGCCCGCCGCGCGGTCTAGTTCGGGGCGGCAGGGGCCTGCCGCCCCTACCTGGATTGGGGACGCCACCGTCGGTTAGGCAACCCCCGTGGTAGGCAGCCACCAGCCCTCGCCCGCATTGGCGTCCGAGACGCCACCGTCGGTTAGGCAACCCCCGTGGTAGGGGCGGCAGTCCCCTGCCGCCCGTTATGAGTTGGCCACGTGGATCGGGCTAGGCGGCGCGTGCGGAGCCTGCGGCAGAACGTTAGTGAAGCCTTTGCCGCCCCTCGGAGTTTAGACTCCGCGTCTCCCTCGGAGAGACGGGTTGCCGTTCCGGCGCAACCGCCACCCCGTTCCGGCGCAACGGCATCACCGTTCCGGCGCAACGGCATCACCGTTCCGGCGCAACCGCCACCCCGTTCCGCCGCGTTTGGCCCCCCGTCTGGAGCGTTCCCGGCGGGCGAAACGGGGCGGATAGACCGAGGAGTCTCGATTTTGATGAGATATCTGCCTATTTTATGTCAGATTTCTATTTAAAACGCAAACTAACGGACGTTTTCACGCCTTCGTCCACTCCATTTTCGTGCCCATGAGAATTTTTCCTCATGGGCACGAAAATCCCGTCTGTTCGTGACGTCCCGCGGCCGGACAGGACACTGTCAGCGCGAAATATCCACTTCTGCCATCGGGACCGTTTGAGGCGCGCGATTTGCATGATAATGTGTACCGGATTCTCAAAACGCCCGTTCTCCTTCTCCTTATAACTGGAAATGTTCTGCCGATGACGCGGTCGCGACATCTCGTGCCCGCCGGGGCTTCAAGCTGCTATTTGCCTGTTTTATGCTTGATTAGTGTTTTATGACGATTTACGCAACTCTCACGCGAGAATCGGCACGCGGCGCTCCGCCAAAGCCGGGAAGAAGCCGGAATCCGCCGCGTACAAGAAGGAACGACGGTATACACAGTATTGGACAACCAGCGGCCACCCCCGTTTCTCACTAGTGCACTTTCTATCTGACAAACCAGGACACTAGCGGATCGGCGGTCTGCCACTTGGCGAGGTCGGCACGGTAGTTGCGCATCAGGAACACGCGTCCGAGACCGGAGACATGTGGCTTGCCCGTGAAGAATGCCGCGTCGCCTTCGCCGAATGCCGTCTGCGAAACGATTGAAGATTCTGCCGTCATTTACTGTTCGCGTATTCTCTTGTCTTTGAGACTTTGTTGTTCTTCTTCCCGCAAGGAATGTCCGCGGTATATCATGCCGTTCTTGATATAACATGCACAACGGACATCGTCACTTTCTATGCGTCCTTTCTCGAAAAGCTCCCTCCGCTTCTGCGAATAGGTTGAGGCGAACCACATCTCCGTACGTTTCAACCCCGTTATGAAATCAATGGCCGGCATAAAATCGCGCGTGGGCTCGTCCGGTTCTGTCTCTCCGCCCAAGCGAAGTTTCCAGAAGCCGTCCTCGTGCACGTACTTGACAGGTTCATTGGCAAACTGGAAATCTTGCTCGTTCAATTTCAAAGCCTCGTCTTGCAGCAGGTCGCGAAGCGTACGAGGATGTCCCCGGTGCCTGCTTCGATAGGCATTCAGCCCAGAACCAACAATCAATAGACACCTGAACTTTTCCTGTCGAAGAACATGCTCGTTCTCTTTAAACAGAGGATTCTTGGTGCATGGCAACCATTCCCTGACATTGGATGGCATTACCATGATTCCTTTTCCTCCATTGCCGTTTATCAGGCGCGCCAAAGCATATTCAAGCTGAAGACGATGCCTCACATATGGCCAGCTTCCCATCAGGTGCGCATTCTCTTCAAGAAACACGACAAAGCGAGAAGCCGTCGTGATCCACCGCCTGAACTCGGTGCCATCTCCACTTTTAAAAGCGGACTCGGCTCCCGTCAACACCCATCTTAGCCATTCCTCGTTTATTCCCCCAAGCTTTGAAACAAAGTCGATCTTCTGCCGTTCCCTGCTTCTCGTCTCATGCGACTCCTCTCGAAAAGGATCGGCACGAGGCCCGCATAAATCGAATTGATCGTCCGCCCACGTCCGAACAACTAGACTGAGGCCGATCAACACGCACATTGCAAACAGACGCCTATTCATAAACCACCCTCCATTTGAATTCACAGCCTGAAACAAATCTCACACCGCCCTGAACGTCAATATCAGGATCAACCTTTACTAATGCGACAGAATAGACTTTATGACCAACTCCTATTACACCTATAATATCAGCATCTGTAGGAGGAACGCATTCATAGGCAGAAAAGCCGCCCGATGCGATATCCGCTTGCAATAACTCATCAAACCAGAATCCATTGTCTAGAATCTCATCCAGCTTGCCTTTGACAGCATCATCCAAAGTCCCTTTCAATTGTTTGCAAAAGTCCTGAAAGGTCTTTATTCCCAAAATGTCCATAACCTGTGCACCCTTATCCCATTTGTGTTTCATGAATTCAAAAACATCAAGAAGGGGGTAGCCGCCCATTCCTGAAGGGTCGTACGGGCACTTCCAAGTAGTATATACATATGCAATCGTCGCACCCCACAAGTCCACTGCCCTTGTCGCCCCATTCCCGCAGTACGCGAGCGAGTTCCAGCCATCGGGATAGCCAAGCGGGTCGGCGGTCTGCCACTTGGCGAGATCGGGACGATAGTTCCGGAAGAGGAACGCGTGTCCGAGGTCGGGAACAAGGGGCTTGCCGGTGAAGAATGCCGCGTCGCCCTCGCCAAACGCCGTCAGCGAGGGCGCGGAATAGCGCCGCGCACGCTTCTCCACCTTCTCCAACAAACGACAGGCGGAATGCTTTCCACACAAACACATCATATCCCCGCCTCTTTCCCCATGTCCGAATGGGATCTGTCTACTATTATATACTCCCTTCCAACCGTAAGACGCGCACCTCTCAGAGTCTCACCCCGTCGAAAGATTTCCCGCCGCCGCCTGGAGAAGTCCGAGGACAGGTGGATGATCCCCGTCAGATCGGTGCGGTCATCTGAGATGCTCGTGACGCCGTCCACCTGCGGTACGAAGGAGAAACGCTCCATAAAATCACCGGTGAAGCCAACTTTCGACCAGAGAAGAGTCCAGCCGCTCCGACTCGACACGAATCGGAAGGTCCTTTTCCTCATCACTCCTGCCAGCCGCGCATCCTCATCAGTTCCGATGACATACTCCGCAACACCCGAAGGATCATCTTTCGCATCCTCTATGTGAAATGAAAGTAGCACAAAATCCCTGAAGCGTCGCAGCCTTGAAAACCGGCCTGTCCCAATATGAATCCAGTCACATTTTGACACATCCACATTAATCAACTCATCGCCCAGAACATCATGCGCTATCGTTCTTGCAAGGTTCTTCCGACACCGTCCCGACTCCCTTATCCTGACAATCGAATACAGAAGGCTCACAACATGTCGTTCGTAGGAAAAGAGCGAGAACTTCTTTTTGGGGGACACGACCGCATTCCTCTGGCTCCGCAACACTTTTGCAATTCGCTTGGCATCCTCAATTGCGTCTTGTTCCGAACCGCTCAGGACATTTTTTTCGAACGACTCCAATAGATGTAGATAGCCGATTAAATGATCCATATATTTGTGTTCGGCAAAGTAGAATCTAATAATGTCATCCTTCGAGAACTTTTCCGAGGCTATTTTCACATCTCCGTTTGTAAAATGGCAACCACAGTAGTTGAACGCCAGAGACTCAGACAGAAACTTTCGGAATCTAGACAGATCCGACTCCCTTATTGAGACTTCCTCTCGACTGCAGGCAGCGCACAAAAAGCACAGTGCAGCCACGGTTTTCAAGTTGCATCTAAACAAAAGTCGCAATTTCACCGCTATTCCTCCACCCATGTCCGGTATTTATATGAGATTTTCCACAAGACAGACATTTGTTGAACTTTTATCAGATTCTGAAAATCTGTCGCATCATACTCCGTGGCAAACGCCTCTTTTCTGACATATTCCCAGTCATAGCCCAAAGGACCCATTATGCGGTCAATTTCAGCCTGACATTCGTCTTCCGTTGGAGTGATCGGATTTGACCACATTTCCTTTTCGGCTGAAAAAATGTAAGCATCTATGAACTTCTTCATGTCGGGATGTTTATCGGCATACGCCTTTCCCCCCATCTTAATCAATGCGCAAATAGCAGAGAACACCCCTCCAGGGATAGTCCGGGGAAGTGTGATATTCATAGGTGCCCCACCGTTATATATATAAACCAAATCCGAACATCCTTTCTGAATCCAACAAGAAGCATTGTGTTCTATCCAATATGCCCCTAAAAGGTCTATCCCCGCGTTTGGAGTATTCAATCCGTACATGTTCGAATTCCACCCATCAGGATACCCGAGCGGGTCGGCGGTCTGCCACTTGGCGAGGTCGGGGCGGTAGTTCCGAAAGAGGAACACGCGGCCGAGACCGGAGACATGTGGCTTGCCCGTGAAGAATGCCGCGTCGCCCTCGCCAAACGCCGTCTGCGCCTCCGCCGCGTACTTGCGGCCCTTCGTCTTCACGCCGAGCGTCGTGCCGAGAATGTCGTTGAAGTAGGCCTTGCCATTCGAGGATGCGACGGGGTTGCCGCCGCCGATGTGCGGTTCGTTCACGAACTGTTCGTCGCCGCGGCGAATCAGCGCGAGTCCGTCCCAGAGGAAGTCCTCCGCACGGCCGTCCCCGTAGTCCGCGCGGGCGAGCTGCCCGTCGACATGGTAGTCGTAGGAGTATTTCCGTTCGCCCTCGGTGACGGCGAGCACCTTGTCGAGCCAGCCGTAGCGATAGGTGTGATTACCTTCCTTCACAAGTCGCCCTGCCGCATCGTAGGCGTAGCGGGTTGTCTCGCCATCGGTCGTCGACGAGACGAGCTGGTTCGCGCCGTCGAAGGCAAAGGTCGTCGTTTTGCCGCGCACGGTCTTCCTGAGCATATTGCCCGCCTTGTCGTAGACGTAGCGCTCGACGTCCGCGCCATCCTCCTTCACCGCGAGGAGCTGTCCACGTCCGTCGTACGCATACTCCTGCCGTACCCCGTTCGCCGTGCGGGCAACGATCCGCCCAGACTTGGAATATTCGTACGCGACCGCGACGACAGGCTTTTCCCTGCCGCCGAGGTACTTGCCCGCGAGCTGGCCGTACTTCGTGTAGACGAAGTCGATGGGCGTGCCGTCTATCGTCTGCCGCGCGAGCCGCCCCCGACGGTCGTAGGCGAACGTCACCGACCGCCCGAAAGAGGAGATCTTGGCGAGCCGCCCGTACCGATCATAGACGCGCTTCTCTTCGACAACCTCGCCGGCGGCCGTACGCACCGTGCGCGACGTGCGGTTCCCATAGGCGTCGTAGGTATAGGTGTAGACGAGGCCGCCTTCGTCCTTCTTCACGAGCCGTCCGAAGTGGTCGTAGACGTACGTCTCTTTGAGCTTCCCGCGCGCATGCGCCGCAAGGCGCCCCCAGACATCGTAGGCGAAGGTCTCGGTTTCGCCGTTGCCGTAGTCGACCTTGGCGACGCGGTCGAATTCGTCGTATGTGCGGCGGATCGTCCGGTCGGTCTTGCCGTCCTTCGAGGCGGCGACGGACGCGACGAGTCCGTTCGCGTCGCGCTTCATGTCCGTGAGTTGCCCCGCTGCGGTGAGGCGCGAGGAGATCCCGAACCTGTCCCAGCCGAACCGGATCTCGTGTCCGTTCTCGTCCACGACCGTCGCGCGGCGTCCGAGGTTGTCGTAGGCGTAGGCGACCTCGGTGCCGTTCGCGTACTTCTCCTTCACGATGCGCCCGAGCTCGTCGCGGTCGCAGGCGGTCGTGCGGCCGTCATGGTCGGTGACGGACACGGGGAACCCGCTCACGTCGTAGCCGACGGAAATCGACGAGAGGACCGTCGAGCCGTCCCTGCGCTCGACCTTCGCGATGCCGCCATGGTCGGCGTAGGTGCGCGTCGTCACGACGCCATAGGGATCCGTCGACGAGACGAGACGGTTGTACTTTTCGTAGGCGAAGGTCGCGGACGAGAAGTCGTCCTTCAGCGAAAGCGGGAAGCCGCTCGGCGCGTACGCGACCGATACCGTGCGGCGTCCGTCGGCGACGCGCTCGACGCGACCGGAACGGGTGTAGGCGAACTTTGTGGTCCGCACGGCGTTGCCGTCCGCGTCGAGTTCCGAGACGGACACGAGCCGGTCCCTGCGGTCGTAGGCGAAGGCGCGGACGGGTTCTGCGGAAAGCGACCAGTCCGCGCGGCGGGAGAGCTTCGTGCAGTTGCCCCTTTCGTCGTACTCGAGGAAGCGCTTGTTGCCGAGACGGTCGGTGACGCGTACGGGCTTCCCGGACTTCTTGTCGTAGCGGAGGGCGACAAGGTCGCGTCCGCGTCCGTCCGCCACCTTGCGCACCTTCCCGAGGTAGGCGACGTCATAGCGCATGAAGCAGTAGGTCGTCGTCGAGCGTCCCGTGAAGTCGACCGTGCGGAAGATGCCGTTCTTCATGTCGCAGGAATAGGACGCGGTCCGTCCCTCCTTGTCCTTCAGCTGGACGCCGCCCGCATAGGAGTAGGCGAAGTCCGCATCCGCGAGGAGCCGTCCCGCGATCTTGCCCGTGTGGGCGACCTTGTTCTTCCCGTCCCTGCTCTTCAGGTTCCGGATCCGGTCCTTCAATGTCTCGAACTGGACGTCGAACTTCTCGACGCGCCTGCCGCGCGTCGCCGAGGCGAGGTAGCCGTTCGCGTAGGCGAAGGTCTCCGGATCGAGCGAGGCGACGCGGACGGACGAGAGGAACTTCACGGACTTCTTCGAAGCAAGCCCGTCGACCGTCTTCGGGAGAATCGTCAACTGCTCGTTCCGATAGCTGAACGCGACAGGTACGCCGTTGAGGCGAAGCGCGGAGACAAGACCGTCCGACGTCTCAAGTTCGATGAAGCGCGTTCCCTGCGACGAGACGGCGAGAAGCGCGCCCGAAGCCCCGTACTCGAACAGGGCGGCCGTGCCGTTCGGCGTCTCGATGCGGGCGAGGCGTCCGTCTTCGTAGGCGAAACGCCAGCCGGCGAGACCGTTCTTGCCCGTCACGGAGAACCGCCGCGCCTTCGCGCAGTCGGCGGAGCTGGCGTCCGCCTCCCAGTCGGAATAGGGCGCGTAGAGTCCGCGGCCCTTCTTCGCCTCTTCGATCGGCGCGAGCTTCACGGCGTCCTTCGGCGTCTGGACCTTCTTCGGAAAGAACTTCACTTTCTCGCCCCACGGCGTCGTCCAAAGGACACCATCCCTGTCCCGGCGGACGGAACTCTCGAGCTGCGGCGACCGCCAGCCGTGACCGAAGAGTCCGGACGACGCGGACGAAGAGTCGTAGACGAGCTCGATGGGAGCTGCAACTCCGGAGCGAACGCGGCGACGCCAAGCGTCCGCGTCATCTCGAAGCCGTCCGAGACGAGAGACGCCTTCCCGGCGAGAAGCGGCCGGTGCGCGAAGGACACGCCGTCCGCCGCCGAGGAGAATCCGGCGGCCAGCGCGGCGAAAAGCGCCACCGCCCGACGAGCGGTGCGATAGACGCGGGACACAACACCCGCCTGCGCGATTCCATGAACCATACCGGCAACCTCCCTTGTTACATGCTCATTATATCATATAAACCATCGCCACGCAAGGGTAGCGGCAAAGTACGGGAAGTGTTGTGAATTGCCCAAGCAAATGCTCCTAGTGCATGGACATTTACTCGGGCAATGGACGTTATCCTCAAAGGCGGGAAGGAGCCACTCCCCCGCGGCAGACGGCCGGGTCGAAGGATAAGACCACGGGCGACGGCAGACCGCCCGAGTCGCCCGTGCCCAACCGAACTTCAAGAGACCACGGTCTTTTGCTCGAGAGACCGTGGTCTCTTGTCCAGAAGACCGTGGTCTCTTGCCCCGGAGACCGCGGTCTTTTGCCCCTGAGACCGTGGTCTCTTGAACATCTGCCGCCGATAAAACGAAGACGGCCTCCTGGGCCGTCTTGGGTCTTGAGGGGATATTGGCCTGTTTTACACCAGGTCGTGGACGGCGTGATCCGTCTCGCCCTTGGGTCTTGAGGGGATATTGGCCTGTTTTACACCCAATCCCGGTTAAACTTCCCGGTTTTCGGCTAGGCGAAATGCGCGGAGATGAAGGCCAGTCCGTCCGCAACGGTGGCGAACTTGCCCTCGATCTGCGCATTGAACGCCGCGGCGAGCATCTCCGAAAAGCGCGGACCGGGCTTGAAGCCGAGCGCGATGAGGTGGCGCCCCATGACGAGGGGTTTGGGCGCGGACTCCTTGACGCGAAGCCGTTCCGCCTGCGCGGTCAGCCACTGGAGGGCCTCGGGGGTGCGGGGAGCCGTGCCGCGGCCGGCGTCATCCGCCGCGGCGACGCGCAAAAGGCGGTCCAGCCGTCCCGCCGCCACCGACAGCCGCCGGATCGCCGCGTCCCCCGCGGCGCTCTTCCAGAGGGCGATGGGGCGCATGTGCAGACGCACCAGGGGCGGAACCGCCCGCAGGAGCTCGTGGTCCGCCGTCAAACGCGAGAGGAAACGCCGCGCCGGCGCGACGCCCTCTTCGTCGTGTCCGATGCTGCGGATGCGCTTGCGCTGCGGATCGTAAAAGGTGGTGGCGGGCTTCCCGAAGTCGTGGCACAGGACGGCGAGGCCGACAATCAGGTTTTCCCGCGGCGTCCACCCCGCCCGGACCCCGATGAAATCGTACATCGTGTCGCGTCCGTCGCGGGAGGCTGCGAACGCGTCCAGGCAGCCGAGCGTATGCGCCCACACGTCGCCCTCGGGATGCCACTCGGGGTCTTGCCGGCAACCGATGAGCGCTTTGAGCTCGGGATAATAGTCCACCCACCCCGTCTGGCGCAGGAACTGGAGTCCTTTCGAGGGAGTGGTCCCTTTGACGAGCAGCTTCTCCCATTCGCCGAACAGGCGTTCCGGGGGAAGTCCCTCCGGCGTCATGCCGCGGCAGACGCGAAGCAGGCCGTCCGTGGGCGCGAGGTCGAAGCGCGCCAGGAACTGCATGGCGCGGAGGACGCGCAGGGGATCTTCCGCAAAATGGGGCGAGACCGGCCGGAGCAGCCCCGCCGCCAAATCGTCCCGCCCCTTCCACGGGTCGAGGCACGCCCCCGTCAGCGGGTCCAGATAAATGGCGTTGACGGTGAAATCGCGCCGAGCCGCGGCGTCCGCGAGCGGCAGATTGGGGTCGAAATCGGTCGCGAAAGCCTTGTGTCCGAGCCCGAGTTTCGTCTCGCGCCGCGGCAGCGCCACGTCTATCGGCACGCCCTGGAGCTTGATGACGCCAAAGGAAGCGCCGACCAGGTCGAGCGCATAGCGGGAACTCAGGGCGGCGAGGAGCCGCTCCTGGGGGAGTCCGTAGACCTCGAAATCAAAGTCCTGCGGCGTCTCGCCCCGCAGGGCGTCCCGCACGCACCCGCCGACGAGAAGCGCACGTCCGCCGGCGGACTTCACCAATTCCGCCACGCGGCGCACGTCGTCCGCCCGGCAGACCGTCTCAATAGCCGAGTTCGGCATCGACGAGAATGACTTTCGTGGGCATGCCGCCCGGGCACCGGTCGAAGACGGCCGTCACCTTGCAGATGCGGTCCGGCGAATTGCAGTCGCTGCAGACGCCCGTCAGGGCGCAAGGCGTGCGCTTGCCGAGCCGGCGCGTGTTGGCGGGGCAGGCGACGCGCTTGATGCGCGCGATGGCATCGTCCACGCCGCCCACGACGATCTTGTTGCGTCCGACGACGTACACGACGCGCTTGGGGCCGCCGATGGAGGCGGCGACGCGGTTTCCGCGCCCGTCGATGTTGACGATGCGCCCGTCGGCGGTGAGGGCGTTCGCGCTCAGGAGAAAGAGGTCCGCCTCGATGGCGTGGTCGCGGATTTCCTTCCCGGCGGCGGCGAGCGCCTCGCGCACGCCGATTTGCTTGAGCGTCTCGCTGCCGCCCCAGGCGACGGACGCGGCGGTCTCGGCCTCGGCCAGGACTGCGGCCTGGGCTTCGGCGGGCGTTTTCACGACTTGCGCCGCATAGCCGCGGCGGACGAGTTCCTGCGCGACGTCGTTCAGATCGAATATCAGCATAGGTCGGTTCCTTTCGTTTGTGTCAGACAGGGAAAAGGCTCATCGCGAGCGCGATCAGAAGGGGCATCGTGATAATGCTCAGAAGCGTCGTGCCGCTCGCCAGCCCGACGGACAAGTCCACGTCGCGGTGGTACTGCGCGGCAAACATCGTCGTCATGGCGGCCGAGGGGGCGCAGGCGGCCGTTATGAGCGCGAGCGCCATGAGGGGATCCAGCCACGACCGCAGGCACCAGAGGACGCCCATGAACACGAGCGGCGAGGCCACGAGGCGCACAAACGCCGCCAGGTACGCCCCGGGATCGCGCAACACGGGCTTCACGCGCATCCCGGCGAGGTAGTAGCCGATGATGAGCATGGCGAGCGGCGTGTTGAGGTCCGCCAGCATGGCCACGGGCTGGCGGAA
>DBKW01000039.1:13872-20035 GCA_002298665.1 Verrucomicrobia bacterium UBA740
TTGACGAGCATCACGCGCCAATTCGTGCCGCCGCGCCCGTCCGCCGCGTGCTGGTGTCCGCGCATGGTCCTGTAGCCCCAGCTCCAGATGACGAGATTGAATACCGCGACGTAGACGACGCCGAAGAAGACGCCCTCCGCGCCGAACACGGCCTGCTCGAGCGGAATGCCCATGAACCCCGCGTTGGAAAGCACCATGGAAAGCTTCAGGACCGACGTGCGCCGCAGACTCTTCCCCGGCACGATCCAGTGCGCGGCGGCGATGAGGACGGCGTGCAAGGCGACGACAATCGCCGCGGCGAGCGCCAGCTGCCCCAGGAGGGCGACTTCGAACGGACGCTGGAAGACGTCCATGATCAGGCAGGGCGTGACGATGAGGACAAGGATGTTGACCATGCCCTTGACGGACGGCTCGTCCATGATTTTGAACTTGCGGCTCAGGGCGCCGACCGCCATCAGCGCGAAGAGAATGCCGACCTGGGAAGCCACGACGAGAAGATGATGCAGCATGTCAATCCCCTAGATGGTTGAGATCGAGCTCATGGTCGAAAAGCGGCGGCACTTCATCCCGCCGGTGGCAGATCAGGACGGCCGTCGTTTTCGGATGCTTGCGCAAATACGCGGCGATCTGGCGTCCGACTGTCCGCGCGGTGCGCGCGTCGAGGTTCATGAACGGTTCGTCCAAAAGCAAAAGTTCGGGATTCTTGGCGAGCGCCGCGTCCACCAGTTCGCGCGCCGAATGTCCGAGGTAGGCCTGCATCTCCGGGCTGACCGCCCCGATGCGCGAGCGGATGTCCGACAGCGCCACGCCATTCCCGCGCGGCAAGCCGAAAATCTTGATGTCCACGGCATAGGCCCACGGACTGTCCCCCGTGATGAGCGCGAAGAGCGTCGTCTTGCCGGAGCCGTTCTCGCCACGCAAAACCCAATGTTCGCCCTGACGCACGGTCCAGTTGAAGTGGCTGAAGAGCCGGCGTCCGCCGTAGTCCAGGGAAAGATCGCGAATCTCGATCACCGGCGGGCCGCCGGACGGTCTGCCCGCCCGGCGGGCGGGTGCCTGGGACGCGTCGGGCGCCTCGTCCGGGGTGGGGGTAAACGGCACGAGGCTCGCCCGTCCCTTTTTGTCCAGCCGGACGGCGCGTGTGACGCATTCGGGCCACTCGTCCGCATGGCGGCACGCCATCAGAATGGCCAGCCCACGCTTGGCGAGCGCCTGCAAGACGTCCTTCAATTTCGCGCGTTGCGCCGGATCCAGCCCCGCCGCCGGGTCGTCCAGGATGAGGAGTTTCGGATTCTTCGCGAGCGCCCGCGTCAGGAGCACCCGCCGCGTTTCGCCGTTGGAAAGGGAAATGAGCGGACGCTCCCAAAACTTGCGCACGTCCGTCAGGCGAACAAGCCGCGCCAGACGTTCCTTGAAGGCGCGCTTGGTTTCCGGCGGTTTCGCCCCGACTTCGTAGGGATTGATGCCGTAGACTTCTTCATAGGAGAGGAAATCCGCGACGGTCTCGCCGCCTTCCTCATAGTAACGCGCCTGCGGCCAGCCGGTCGCTTGGGCGAAGCCGGCGTGCGCGGCGAAACTCAGAAGCGCGGCGGAATCCGCCCACTCGTCCGACTGCGCCAGCCGGCGGCACCAGTCGGACCGCACGTCCGCGTCCGGGCCCGTGACCGCGCGTATTTCGCCCGCGGGCGGCAAAAGATCTAGCGTCCCAGTATGCACTTCAGATTCCCCATGATGCGCTCGGCGATATCGGGCTTGTTCATCGTGTAGACATGCACGCCGTTCACGCCGTTGGCGAAAAGGTCGATGATCTGCTCCGTCGCGTAGGCGATTCCCGCCTCCGTCATGGACGCCGGGTCGTCTCCGAAGCGGTCCACTATCGCCTTGAAGCGCGCCGGCAGGAAGGAGCCCGAGAGCTGGCAGATGCGCGCGATCTGCTTCGCGTTCGTCACGGGCATGATGCCCGCCAGGACCGGCACACGGATGCCGCGCCCGAGAAGCTTGGAAAGATACGCGTAGAAGATATTGTTGTCGAAAAACATCTGCGAGACGAGGAAGTCCAGCCCCGCGTCCACCTTCTCCTTGATGTGCGCGAGGTCGTCCGCGATGTGCGCGCATTCCGGATGGCACTCGGGGTAGCACGCGCCGCCCAGGCAGAAGCCGCGCCCGTCCAGAAAGCGCACCAGATCGACGGCATGGGCGAAATCGCCGGGCATGTCCGCCGGCGTCATCCCGGGCGGACAGTCTCCGCGCAGGCAGAGGATGTTGGATACGCCGCGCGCGGCGAGTTTGGCGACCTCCTCCTCCACGCGCGCCCGGGTGGAGGAAAGACAGGTCAGGTGCGCGAGAGCCGGCACGCCGCAGTCCTGCACGAACGAGGCGACGTCCGCCGTGTTGACGTTCGCGCCGCCGCCCGCGCCGTAGGTGACCGATATGAAACTCGGCTTCAACTCCGCCAGGCGCCGGACCGCTTCCTTGACGGGCGCGGCGGGCGCGTCCTTCTTGGGCGGGAAGATTTCGAAGGAAATCTCCGGTTTGCCGTCGTCGATCAGATTGCGTATCTTCATCGTACTCTCCAACTCCTAAAAAGAAGAGCGACTCGCTTGTGGCGGGCCGCTCCCTTTCGCACAACGTGCGGACCTCAGTCCGCGCTCGGGCGGACCTTGCCTTCCTTGATGCGCTTGGCGATGACCTGCTCGGCGATGGCCTTCGGCACGGCCTCGTACTGCTTGAAGATCATCGTGAAGGTGCCGCGGCCCTGCGTGACCGTGCGGATGGCGTTCGAGTAGCCGAACATTTCCCCGAGCGGGACCGTCGCCTTGATGAGCTTGACGCCCGCGCGGTCTTCCATGCCCTCGACGCGTCCGCGGCGCTGGTTGATGGAGCCGTTCGCCGCGCCCATGTACGACTCGGGAACCGCGACTTCGACATCCATCATCGGCTCGAGGAGCTGCGGTTTCGCCTTGAGGAACGCCTGCTTGAAGCACTGGCGGGCGCACTCGATGAACGCGAATTCGTTCGAGTCGACCTCGTGGTACGAACCGAAGTACACCGTCACCTTGACGTCCACGACCGGGAAGCCGCCGAGCGGGCCGGCCTCGAGAGCCTTCTTGACGCCCTTCTCGACCGCCGGAATGTATTCCGTCGGGATCACGCCGCCCTTGACCTCGTTGACGAACTCGAAGCCCTTGCCCGGCTCCTGCGGTTCGACGCGCAGACAGACGTGCGCGTACTGGCCGCGGCCGCCGGACTGCTTGACGTGCTTGTACTCGTTCTCGACCTTGGTCGTGACCGTTTCGCGGTAGGCGACCTGCGGCGCGCCCACGTCGCAGTCGACGTTGAACTCGCGTTTCAGGCGGTCCACGATGACTTCCAGGTAGAGTTCGCCCATGCCGGCGATGATCGTCTCGCTCGTTTCCTTGTCGAAGCTGACGACGAAGGTCGGGTCTTCCATCGCGAGCGCGTGGAGCGCCACGCCGAGCTTCTCGTTGTCGCCGCGGGATTTCGGCTTGACCGCGACCGAGATGACCGGCGCCGGGAAGTCGATGGACTCGAGCGTGATCGGGTGTTCCGGATCGCAGAGCGTGTCGCCCGTGCGCGTCTGGGTCAGGCCGACGCACGCCACGATGTCGCCCGTGCGCGCTTCTTCGAGCGGCTCGTGCTTGTTCGCGTGCATGCGGAAGAGGCGGGAAATGCGCTGTTCCTGGTTGATCGTCGAGTCGAGCATCTCCGCGCCGAGCTTCATGATGCCCGAGTAGACGCGGACGAACGTGATCTTGCCCATGTTCTTGTCGGACATGATCTTGAACGCGAGGCCGCAGAACGGCGCATCGTCGCTGACCGGGCGGATTTCATTGGGGTTGTCCTGCGAAACGGCCGGACCCGCGTCGAGCGGCGAAGGCAGGTAGTCGCAGACGCCGTCGAGGAGCTGCTGCACGCCCTTGTCCTTGAACGCGCTGCCGCAGAACGCCGGCGTGATCTTGCGCGCCAGACAGCCCTTGCGGATCGCCTTCTTGATTTCGTCCGTCGTGAGCTCTTCGCCCGCGAAGAACTTCTCCATCAGCGCGTCGTCCTGCTCGGCGGCGGCTTCGACCATCTTCTGGTGGTATTCCTCGGCCTTGATCTTGTATTCCTCGGGGATTTCCTTCTCGATGACCGTCTTGCCGAGGCTCTTCATATCATAGTAGAGCGCCTTCATCGAGATGAGGTCGATCACGCCCTCGAACGTATCCGCCGCGCCGATCGGGATCACCATCGGGACGGGGTTGGCGTGGAGCTGCGCGCGCATCTGGTCCATCACGTTGTAGAAGTTCGCGCCCACGCGGTCCATCTTGTTGACGAACGCGATCTTCGGCACTTTGTACTTCTCGCTCTGGCGCCACACCTGCTCGGACTGGGGCTGCACGCCGCCGACCGCACAGTACAGCGCGACCGCGCCGTCCAAAACGCGGAGCGAACGCTCCACTTCGGCCGTGAAGTCCACGTGTCCGGGGGTGTCGATCAACGAAAGGCGGTACTTGCCCCACGTCACGCACGTCGCGGCGGACTGGATCGTGATGCCGCGCTCCTGCTCCTGGACCATGAAGTCCATCGTCGCCGCGCCATCGTGCACTTCGCCGATCTTGTAGTTCTTGCCGGAATAGTAAAGAATTCGCTCGGACGTCGTTGTCTTGCCGCCGTCGATGTGGGCCATAATGCCGAAGTTACGCACTCTTTCGAGTGGAATGTCACGTTTTGCCATTTTTCTCCTTAGTTCAACGTTGAGTATATATTATACGAAAATGAGCCCCTGAGCGCAAGGGGGTATTTTCAACTTTAATCCATAAATAGCCGAAAGAAGCCCGAAAACGCCCAAAAACCCCGCATGCCCACCGTCCGTTCGGCGCGCCCGATTCCCGGACCGCGTGGGACGTTTGCGGAGATGCCGCGGGGGGTCTTGCGCCGGAACCGCCACCCCGTTGCGCCGGAACGCCGATGCCGTTGCGCCGGAACGGTGATGCCGTTGCGCCGGAACCGCCACCCCGTTCTACTGGAACGGCACGGGAGGGGTGGTTCCGCTCAGGGATGGGCGCGGCGCTTTCGGATGTATTCGTTTAGGGGCGTGCCGTCGATTTCGATGTCCGAAAGAACCATCCGCCCGTCCCGCACACGGTAGACGGCCACGGAATTCGTGCGGGAAAGCGTGAAAAGCCGCCCTTCTTCGTCCGCCAGCCGCTCGTTGAGGAAGAATTGGTCGGGCAAATCAACCTCGAAATAGTCCGGCGGATCGTCTTTCCCGCTATAGTTCCGGTAGCGTGCGCGCGCCTTCACGTCCGTCGCCCAGAGCCCCGGGCCCTGCGGTTCCAGTCCGCACGCCGTCACGCGGGAGAGTCCGTTCGAGCCCCCGATCGGGTCTATGCGGATCGACGCGGGGAACAACCGATAGGGATGACGGACGCCTCCCAAGCGAAACGCCGCGTCATAGTCCACGCGTTCCCTTACCCGTATACGCAAGTAACGCCCCCGGAACGGGTCGCTTGGATCGTACGCCTCGCAGGCGAACCGGCAGACGGTTCCCCCTGAAGCGACGCGTTCGTAGCGCACGATAAGCCACGCGAACGCGGCGATTTGCACGAGCAGGGTGGCCGCGAGCGCGGCGGTCCAACGGCTATTCTTGCGGTTCATGCGGACCTCCTTTGGCGGATAAAGCGGGAAAGCACGGCATTCGCCGCCAAAAGGACGATCCCGCACCCCAGCAGTGCGCACCCTTTCGCGGTGAAACTCACGTCCGTCATGAAGAATTTGTCCAGAATGACGAACAGGAGGAGGATGACGCCCAGATTGACGGTCCGGAGGCTCAATCGGCAGATTCCGGCGACCAGAATGGCGCTCTCGACCGCGACGGCCGCCCCAAAGAATCCGGGACGAGGCGAGTAGCCCCATGTGGACGCGGCGATCGCCCCGACCAGGAGCCCCGTCTGGCCCCAACCCGGAATCTTGAAGCGTACGCCCAAAAGACCGACGACCGCCGCGCAGAAGACATAAGGCAGTACGCCGGTTTCAGAGGACGAAAGGATGTGCATGCGTTCCAGTCCCAGCACGGCAATCGTCGCGGAACCGACGGAATAGGCAAGCGCGGCGGCGATTTGTCCGGGAATGAAGCCCCAAGCCCCCGCCTGCCGCCGCA
>DBKW01000039.1:20122-33919 GCA_002298665.1 Verrucomicrobia bacterium UBA740
TCGGAGAGATACAGGCTCGTCTGGTAGGAGACCGCCCAGACGAGCGGGAAGCCCAGCCACAGAATCCGCAGAATGCCGGACGGCACAAACCAGGCGAGCGGCAGGGTGCAAAGCGCGACAAAGAAAATGAACCCCGGCAGCGCCCCACCCAGCTGGTAAGTCTGCGCCACCAGACTCGCCCCGGCAATGAAGGAAAGAAGCCAAACCACCCCCACCGGCTCCCAAAAAGCGGCGGATTCCGCGTTTTTGCGTGCCGCCGCGCAGGCGCAAAGTCCGCACAGGACGGCCGGGGCCATCGCAAGCGCCGCGCGGACGCCGCGACCCAGGTCCGCCCAATTCGCCGCGACAAGCGCGATAAGGCCCAATCCGACGCAAAACGCACCGATTACGCCGAAAAGCACCGCCAGCAGGCGTTTGCGCAGCGGAGAGGGTCCGTTATAGCGCGGCAACAGGCGCGCGGCGGTTTCGGGGGATACGAGCCCCTCCGCCTCCCAACGCCGTATTTCGGCGCACATCCAGGTCTGTTTGCTCATGCGTACGCTCCTTTGTGGCACTTTCGTTTACAGGAGCATTATACCATAGTATGAAGATTCCGTCCAGCGCAATCCCCGGACGGCAAATATAGACTGTTCGTGCGACAGAAAAGGCATTGACGCGGGTCCTCTCTATAAGGTATAATATCCATCAGAAAATATAGGAGGGTGGCGCGAGTCATCCTCTGTCCGGGGCGAGGGCCTGGAAAAGAACGAAAGTTTGGATTCCGGCTTGAGCCTGCAAACCTTTACTGGCCGTGCCTTCCATGGACGGTCGACGAAAGGAGCCGCGGAGTCCCCAAAGGTGCCGCGGCGCGTACGCAATCTTGCGTATTTGGCTTCATCTGAAAATCGCCAATTCTTCAACGAAAGCCGGATATGTAAGATGCGTCACGCGGTACTCGCGTGGCGTGTCTTCTATTCTATGTTTTCGTTAAGGCGTTTGGCGATGCCCCAGATGGAACATGATGTGAAGGCACGCCACTCCTTATTTCCGCGCCCGGTTGCGTGCCTTCCGTGGGGTCGGGCACAGGAAATAATAGAGCGTATGCGAGCCAAAACAATGAGAACGAGGACGGCTATCCGGCCGGCAAATGCCGTTTCACGGTCCCGCATTGAAAAGGGTATGCGAGACATGAAAAAACAAAGGCATGTGCTCTTTTGCAGCGATGATGCGGGGTTCAGCCAGCTGAAAGTGGCGACTTATTCCCTGCTGCAGGCGGCGGATCCGGCGCGACCGTTGCGGATTTCGGTCTTTACGGGCGGGGAGACGAAACTCAGCCTGGTCCACCGGGACGAATGGACGGAGCTTGCCGCGGCATATCCGTTCGCTTCGGTCGAAATTGTGGATGTCAGTCCCATTCTGGCGAAGTACCATGATGTTTTGTACAATCCGTCCGTCCCATGGTGCACGCTGGTTTGGGCACGGTGCTTTATAGGCGAAGTTTTCGCGTCCGAAACGGAGAACATCGTCTATTTGGACATCGACACCTTCGTTTGCCGCGATTTGGGCGAACTGTACGATTTGGGCCTGGGAACGGACGCGCTTGCGGCGGTTTATGAGCATTCGCGCGCGGAAGCCGCTGTGCGGAATCCGGGTTACTGGAACAATGCCGCGCTTCTTGATCCACGGGCGGGCTACTACTTCAATTCGGGCGTCTTGGTTCTTAATTTGGATGTCTTCCGGTCCGAAAACATCCTTTCTCGCGCAGTGGATTGGTATGCGCAACATCGCGACCGGTCATCCTGCCCCGACCAAGATGCGCTCAATGCCCTCCTTTGGAATCGCGTCCGCCCGTTGCCGCCCAAATGGAACTACCGCGACGGCTGGTGCGAACTGCAACTTAAATATAGCGCCCAGGAGAGGGAATGGCGCGGACACGCACCGCGATCCGTGCTGGAAGCCATTCTTTCGCCGGCGATCATACACTATTTGGGCAAATGGAAGCCGTGGAAATGGAACCACCGCCCCGAACGCAAGCGGTATGAACGGGCCATGCGGGAGCTGGGAATGGTCAAAAAAGGGCAATTTTTGCCCGGGACGACACCTGCGCGGCGGTTGGAAGCGTGGATTTTCGATGGCTACCATGCGCTTCTGCGGCGCCTGGCGGCCTTCCGCCTGAAGCGGCTCGGTTGAGAGCAGGCAAAAAGAAAGAGGCTCCCGGCACGCCTGTCGAAAGGACAATGCCTGAAGCCTCCTGCGGGAACCCTCCCGACCGCCCACCCTTTCGGGGCGCGGCGTCCGGTCAGGAGCGCGGCGGTTCGTGGCGGACGATTTCCGCCGTTTCGAGGTAGATCACGTCTTCGGCGATGTTCGTCGCGATGTCGCCCAGGCGTTCCAGGCAGCGCGAAACCGTGAGCGCGTCCAGATAGTAGCCCGCGGCGGCAGGCGTGGAAAGGATGCCTTCCGTGGCGCGTTCGTAGCTTTTCTTGTGGAGCGCGTCCAGTTCGTCGTCGCGGGCCAGAATGGCGCGTGCGAGGGGGACGTCGCTTTTGGCGAGCGCCACGAGCGAATCCACGAACATCGTCGTCGCGTAGGAGCCCATCTTGTCGAAGTCCCACGCCACGGCCTTTTTGTAGCGCTTGGCGTCCTCTACGCGGTTGGCGATATTGACGGCGAGGTCGCCGGCGCGTTCGATTTCGCCGTTGGCCTTGAGGATCGTGATCACGCGGCGCAGGTCCGTCGCCACGGGCTGGTACAGCGCGAGGATGTCCAGGCACTGTTCCTCGATCGCGTTCTCCGCCAAATCGATGGCCGTGTCGCCTTCCACGACCGAATCGGCGAGGGCGACGTTTTCCGTCTCCATCGCCTGCACGGCGGAAATAACGGCGTTTTGGGCGCGCGCGGCGTTTTCGGAAATCTGTCCCTGCAGCCGCGCCAGCGCCTTTTCAAAGTGTACTTTCATTGTCATATCAACCAAACCTCCCGGAAACGTAATCTTCCGTCTGCTTTTCTTTGGGATTCGTAAAGATTTCCTTCGTCGGACCGACTTCCACGATCTTGCCCTTGTAGAAGAACGCCGTGCGGTCCGAAATGCGCGAGGCCTGCTGCATGTTGTGGGTCACGATGACGATGGTGAAGTTCTTGCGCAGACGGTCCATGAGCTCCTCGATCTTGAGGGTGCCCACGGGGTCGATCGCGCTCGTCGGCTCGTCCATGAGCAGGACTTCCGGCTCGGCGGCGATGGCGCGGGCGATGCACAGACGCTGCTGCTGGCCGCCCGAAAGCGCCGTGCCCGGCTTGGCGAGAATGTCCTTCACTTCGTCCCAGAGCGCCGCGCCACGCAGGGCCTGCTCGACCCGGTCGGCCGTTTCGGACCGGCTCAGCTTGAAGTGCAGGTGCAGCGGGTAGGCCACGTTGTCGAAGACGCTCATCGGGAACGGCGTCGGCTTCTGGAAGATCATGCCCACCCGGCGACGCAGTTCCAGCAGATCCACGTCCGGATCCAGGATGTTCTTCCCGTCCAGCAGAACCTCGCCCGTCGCGCGCTGTCCGCGATGAAGCTCGAAAATGCGGTTGTAGATGCGCAAATGCGTGGACTTTCCGCAACCGGAAGGCCCGATGACCGCGGTGATCTTGTGGACCGGCACCTCGAGATCGTTGTCGAAAAGCGCCTGATGTTCGCCATAGAAGAAGTTCAGGTTCCGCGTCACGATCTTCGGCGGACGCTCTTCCTTCGCAGGCGTTTTGACTTGGTTTTCTTGCATATGAAGTCCTTTTGCTTAGATTAGGAGTCCTGTCTTTCCTTGCGCAGGGCGACGGCGCGCACGACGATGTTCAGCACGAGGATGAATCCCGCCACGACAAGCGCCGCGCCCCAGCCGATACGGTGCATCGCCTCGAAAGGCGAATCGAGCGTGTCGTTGTTGATCAGAACCGGCGCGGACGGCGTCGGGCCCGTGAAGTAGTCCGTCGGCCACGCGTCGGCGAAGAGCGCCGTGAAGAGCAGCGGAGCCGTTTCGCCCGAAACGCGCGCGACGGCGAGCAGGATGCCCGTCAGCATGCCGCTTTTGGCCGCGCGGCAGACGATGCCCAGCGTGACGCGCGCCCGGGTCGCCCCGAGGGCCAGGCCCGATTCGCGCAAGGTATCCGAAACGCCGGCGAGCTGGTCTTCGGTCGTGCGCACGACGACCGGGAACATCAGGATGGACAGCGCGACCGAACCGGCGAAGCCCGAGAATGTGCCCGTCGTCACGACGAGAATGCCGTAGACGAACAGACCGACGATGACGCTCGGGATGCCCATCATGACATTGATGACGAAGCGCGCCAGGCAGGCGTAGCGTCCGTCCTTGCCGAACTCCGCCAGCCAGATGCCCGCGGCGATCGCCGGCGGAATCGCGAGAATCGCCGCGCCGCCCGTGATGTAGAGCGTACCGAGAAGCGCGTTGGCGATGCCGTTTTCAGGCTCGCCGTAGGGCTTCGACGGGTTCGAAAGGAGCGTCCAGGAAAGCGCCGGCGCGCCCTCCTTCACGATGGTGTAGATGATCCACGCCATGAGGGCGAGCGCCAGAAACGTGGCGAACGCCGAGAACGTGCGCATGAGCGCGTCGTTCAGTTTGCGAAATGTAGCGGCACGCGGTTGCATAGCTTACTCGTCCTTGTCGCGCAACAGTCTCTGGGTGACAATCTGGATGACGAATTCCAGGGCCAAGAGGACCGCACCGAGACCGAAAAGTGCGCTCTTGTGAAGGCCGGTCGCTTCCGCAAAGTCGTTTGCGAGCGTCGCGGCTATCGTCGTGCAGCTGTCGAATATGCTCGTCGGTATCGCGTTGATTCCGCCGCACACGAAGAGGACGGCCATCGTTTCGCCCAACGCGCGCCCGAGACCAATCAGGATGCCGCCGACAAGTCCGCGGCGCTGTGCGCGCACGATGACGTTCCACGTCGCTTCCCACCGGGTGCAGCCGACTCCCATGGCGGACTCCGTCAGGGAGATGGGCGCCTGTGCGAGAACATCGCGCATGACGGCCGAAATGTAGGGCAGCACCATGAGCGCCAGTACGAGCGCCGAAGGCAGAAGGCCGAAACCCGTCGTCTCGACCCCGCACTTGGCGAGAAGATCCTGCAAGAGAGGGCACAGAACGAACAATCCCCACATGCCGTAGATGACGCTCGGGATCGCCGCGAGCAGGTCGAGGGCGTGCGCCAGAGGCTTGGAAGCCCAGGGCGGCGCGCTGTTCACGTAAAGCGCCGCGGCGAATGCGAGTGGGACCGCCAGAATGAGTGCGAGTACCGTCGTTGCGAGCGTACCCACAATCGCGCCGGCCGCGCCGAACGAACCTGCTCCAGGGTCCCAGTTGGAGGCGAGGATGAACTGGAAGCCTTCCGCTTTCCAGATGTCACTTGAGGCGTAGCCAAGCTCGACGACAAGCGCAACCGCGAGGACGAGCCCCGCGGATACGCCTGCAAAGCAGATTGACTTGAACGCACTATCGGTTGAAATCTTCACTGCTTTAGACTTTTTGCGTTACTTGGCGACCGGGATGTAGTAGAGCTTCTTCGCCGTCTCGCCGCCGTGCTTGAAGCACCAGTCGAAGTAGGCGTTGAGCGCCGCACGCTTGACCGCCGGGGTATCCTTGCGGACGAGGATGTAGGTCTTGCCGATGATCGGCCAGCTCTGCACCGTCGGGACCTCAATCTTGCCACCAACGTTGATCTTGGCGACATTCAACTTCGACTCCAGCGCGAACGTGTATTCCGTGTAGCCGATCGCACCTTTGATGCGCGCCACATTGTTGCAGACGCCCGGGTTCTTCTGGCCCGCGATGCCGCACGGCCACTTCAGCTGCTTCGCGACGCCATAGCGCTCCTTCCACTCGGGGGAAACCTTCGAGAGGTAGGTCGTGAAGATGTGCGTCGTGCCTGAACCGTCGCCGCGGTGCACAACCGTGATCTTGAGGTCGGGAAGCTTCAAACCAGGGTTCAGCGCCGCCAGGCGTGCATCGTTCCAGCGCGTAATCTTGCCGAGGTAGATGTCGGCGAGCGTCGCACCGTCGAGAACGAGCTTGCCATCCGGCACGCTCGGGAGGTTCACGACCGGAACCACCGCGCCCGAAACCATGTGGAACTGCTCGAGACCGGCTTCTTCACACTGCTTTTCCGTCAGCGGAGCGTCCGTGCCGCCGAAATCGACCGTGCCCGCCTTGATCTGGCTGATGCCGGCCGAGGAACCGACGGACTGGTAGTTCACCTTGGCGCCCTCGCCCGACTGGGTGTACGCATAGCACCACTTCTGGTAGAGGGGAGCCGGGAAGCTGCCGCCCGCACCGTTGAGTTCGAGGCGCTCGGCCGCGAAGGTCGCGAAGGTCGCGAGGGCCGCAATCGCCGCGCTCGCCGCGTAACTTACAACTTTCATGTCTTTTGTATTCATTGTATTGTTCCTTTTCTTCGTAGGTTTTACGACAGATATTATGAACTTTTCGTGTGAGTGTTTTGTTTTTGTCGCGTTAAACTTGTATTAGAAGTTCCAAGCGAGCTCGAAGCGACCGAAGAACGCGCCATGGCGGGCATTGTCTTCGAAGTAGTCGCCCTTGCTGAAGTACTCACCCTGGAAGGCGAGCTTGCCGCCCTTGAGAAGATCCACACCGAGGAGCTTCGCCGGCTTGATTTCGTACTTGATCTGGCCATAGCCACCGCGGAAGGTGCCGTCGGCATCATCTTCCTGGACAGCCGTGAAGAGCGGACCGGCCTGGATCTTGACGGACGAGAAGCTGCCGACATTGCTCTTGAACGCGAGGTGCGGATAGACCAAGTTGTTGTAGTTGTACTTCGTGTACATCGGCGCAATCGTCTCGCCCAGACCCGTTTCGCGATTGAAGACGGAGTGCCACGCGTGCTTGCCGTGCTCGCCGTCCGAGTCGCCCGAAAGCGCCCAGATGGCGCCCGTGAACTTAGGCTTGAAGCCGAGCTTCGGCGCGTAGGTGAGACCCGCATAGCCCTGACCCGCGAAGAGGTCCTCCGAGCCGCCCTGCACGGCGACTTCGAATTCGCCGCTCAACGTATCCGTGAAGCGCGGCAGAAGACGCGTACCCACCGTCACGGTGTCATACTGCGCACCGCCGTCCGCATACTTGGCTTTGTTGCGGTATTTGGATTTCGCTCCGCGCAATTCCGACTTGTAGATCACATACGCATCGTAGCCGAAGGACTTGTTGGCGCGATCCTGCCAGTAGAGGCCGGCGCCCAGTTCATCCTGGTTGTAGCCCGTCGCATCGTAGTTCGTGCCCTTCACACCCTTCTTGGAGTGCTCCTTGCCCAGAGTCGGCAACCAGTCCTCGCGCGCCATGTAGAACGCGAACGCATCGAGCGTGCGCTTCTTGTCGGCGTGCCAGGTCAAGCGAACCGCGTCAAAGTACGCCGAACGCGAACCGTCGCCGCCCGTGCCGTCCGCGATTACGCGCTTCGAGCCGAACGCCATGTCCTGACGACCGACCTTCAAGTCGACGACGTCAAATATGTTCTTGACGGTGAAGTACAGGTTGTCGATGAACGCCACGTCCGGGAAGGTCTGCTTGCGCGCATTCTTCTCCGGGCTACGATAATAGCGGAATTCATCCGCCAAGCGAACGAAGATGCCCACGTCTTCATACGACGCGCGGATCCACGGACGGACGCGAACACGCGCGTAGTCGGAGTGCTTCTCCTCCGTCTGCCCCTTAGGCATGTGGTCCGTCAGGTCATAGCGCAGGCGGATATCCGCACCCACGTCAAACGAGGCTTTCCCGTCTGCCGGCTTGGCGAATACGGATCCTACCGCTAGGGCCGCCGCGGACGCAGCCGTCAAATAAACCGCAATCTTTTTTTGTGTTCTCATTAGATGAGTTCCTTTTCTTGTCAGTTTCAATGCCGTATAGTATGACATTTCCGTGTTAGCCTTTTATTCGCCAATTGTTAAAGTTCTGTTTGGGGCAGAAACCGCTTTTTCCCTCAAATGGCGAAGTGCGCACCCCTTCTGGTTCCCGTTCCAATTGACGCCCGCGCGGGGAAATGGTAGAATACCCCCATGCTGGAAATCATTCACGAGGATGACGACATCATCGTCGTCAACAAGCCGGCCGGACGCTACGTGCACCCGTCCCCCGGCCACGAGCGCGGCACCTTGACCGAGGAACTCGTGCGCCTGCGCCCCGCCCTGCGCACGGTGGGGTCGGTCGAACGCCCGGGCGTCGTCCACCGGCTGGACGCCGGCACGAGCGGCGTCCTGGTGTTCGCCAAGAACCGCCGCGCCTACCTGAAGTTGCGCGCCTGCTTCGAGTCCCACACGCGCCTGCGCAAGACCTACCTCGCCGTCGTGCAGGGCCGCCCGCCCCAACCGGCCGGCACGCTCGAGACGACCATCGGACGCAAACCCTGGGATCCGCGGCGGATGGCCTGCGACGTGCCGGACGGGAAACGCGCCGTGACGCATTGGACCGTCCTCGGGCACCACAACGGGCGCAGCCTGGTCGAATTCGTCATCGAGACCGGCCGCACGCACCAGATCCGCGTGCACGCGGCGCATTTGGGGTGTCCCATTGTGGGCGACGATCTCTACGGTCCGAAGCCCGTCCGCGGCAGATTGCTCCTGCACGCCGTGGAAATCAGCTTCCCGCATCCGGCGACGGGCAAGACGGTCACGTTCGCCGCGCCGCCGCCGCCGGACATCATCTACGCGTAAAGCGCGCCGCGACAAACAAGGCGAAGACGACCGCCAAAACGAGCGGGGCGAGCAGAAAGACGTCCGGCCCCCATTGGCGCAGCAGAAACGCCCCGCCGCCGGCCCCCAGGATGAAGGCGCCGATCACGCCAAAATAGTGCCGCGCCTTCCCGAACCCTGCCGCGTCCGCGCCCGTCAACCCCTGGTACAGCGCGTCCATGCCGCTGCGCAGGTTGCCCGTGCACATCGTCGAGGCGAACGGCAACCCCCTCACGCGCCGGAACGTCTGCACCTGCAGCGCGCACACGAAAGAAATGGTGGCGTTCACGAAACTGTCCGCCCGGCCTTGCGGAACAAACGCCGCGGCGGTCAGCAGCACGATCTCCAGCCCGAGGATCGCCTGGTGCCAGGAAACGAGCCGCATTCCGCCCAGCCGGGCACGTACCGCGTCCGCGGCGAACACGCCGCACCCGTAGGCGACGATCGCCAACAGGTACTTGAGGCAGTCGGCCCACAGCCCGGACGCCAGATGCAGGCCCATGAGCACCATGTTGCCGGTCACCGCGTTCGCGAAGACCTGTCCGCGGAAAAGATACGAATAGACGTCCGTGAAGCCGCCGGTGAAACTCAGCAGAAGCGCCGCGGCCAGCCGCTCCTCGACCAGAATGCGCGCGTCTTCCGCCATGCGCACCCCCTCAGGAACGCGCCCGGAAGTAGGCGATCGTCCGCGCGAGGCCGTCCCGCAGTGCGACTTTCGGCTCCCAACCGCCCAGCAGTTCGTGCGCGAGCGTGATGTCGGGCTTGCGCTTCTTCGGGTCGTCCCCCGGCAGCGGTTCCTGCACGATCCGCGAGGGCGATTCCGGAATCTGCCGCAGGACTTCCCGCGCCAGCTCCGCGATCGTGTACTCGCCCGGATTTCCCGTGTTGATGACCGGCGCCCCCAGCCCGTGCCGCGCCGTGAACGCGCGAATCGTCGCCTTGTCGAGCGTCATGTACCGCCGGAACGCCTCGATCAGATCGTCGCAGTACTGGAACGACCGCGTCTGCGACCCGTCGCCGTAGATCGTGATCGGCTTGCCCGCCAAAGCCTGCACGATGAAATTGGAAATGACGCGCCCGTCCTGCGGATGCATGCGCGGACCGTACGTGTTGAAGATCCGCACCATGCGCGCGTCCGTGTCATATTGGCGGATGGCGTCCGCCACGAGCGTCTCCGCCACGCGCTTGCCCTCGTCGTAGCAACTGCGGATGCCGATCGTGTTCACGTTGCCCCAGTACGTCTCGACCTGCGGATGCACCGCCGGGTCGCCGTAGACCTCGCTCGTCGAGGCGTGCAGAAGCTTCGCCCCGCATCCCGCCGCGAGTTTCAGGCAGTTCAGCACGCCGAAAATGCTCGTCTCGGTCGTGAAGAGCGGCCGCGCCTGGTAGTGGACGGGGCTCGCCGGGCACGCCAGATTGTAGATCTCGTCGAACGCGCGCCCCGCGCCGGCGGCGTCCAGAACCTCCGGCAGATGCCGCACGTCCCCTTCCGCAAACGAAAAGGACGGATTGGCCCCGCAGGCGGCCAGGTTGGCGCGCCGCCCCGTATAGAGGTCGTCGACCCCCACGACCCGGAACCCCTCCGAGAGGAGCCGCTCGCAAAGATGCGAACCCAAGAATCCGGCCGCCCCGGTGACCAATGCCTTCTTCATCTTCCTCCAATCACTTCTTGCTCGCCTTCGCGAAAAGCGAACGCGCGTAAGCCAGACTCTCCGCCGTCGGCGGTTTGACGTTCTCCAGACGGTACGGAATCTTCAGCGCGTGCCACTTGGCGACGCCCAGCGTGTGGTACGGCAGGATGTCGACCCGCACGACGTTCTCCATCGGGTTGACGAAATCCGCCAGCCGCTTCAGCGCCTCCGGATCGTCCGTGTAGCCCGGCACGAGCACGTGCCGCAGCCAGACCGTCCGCCCCGTCTCGTTCAGATAGCGCGCGCAGTCCAGGACGCTCGCATTGGAAGCCCCGGTCAGCTCGCGGTTCTTCTCGTCGTCGATGTGCTTGATGTCCAGAAGGACCGTGTCCGTCGCCCGGAAGAGCCGCGCGAACGCCGCGCCCTTCTCGCCTGTGCGCGTGAAGGGACCCGCCGCCGTGTCGAGGCACGTCGTCACGCCCGCCGCCTTCGCCTTCTCGAAAAGCTCCGTGACGAATTCCGCCTGCAGCAGGGGTTCGCCGCCCGAGACGGTGATCCCGCCCGTCGCGCCCCAGTACTCCCGGTACCGCAGCGCCCGCGCCAGAACCTCGTCCGCCGAGGCCGTCCCCATCGGCTTGCCCGCCCACGTGTCCGGATTGTGGCAGTACGCGCACCGGAACGGACACCCGTGCAGGAAGAGGATAAAACGAACGCCGGGGCCGTCTGCGGCCCCGAACGTTTCGTAGGAATGGATGATTCCCTGTGCCATGGCGCGAACCTTAGAGGTGGTCGTGGCACGTGCGGGCAATCACGTCGTCCTGCTGCTCCTTGGTCAGGTTGATGAACTTGACCGCATAGCCCGAGACGCGGATCGTGAACTGCGCGTATTCCGGCTTCTCCGGATGCGCCTGGCAGTCGCGGAGCTTCTCGACGCCGAACACGTTCACGTTGAGGTGATGCGCGCCCTTGGCGAAGTAGCCGTCCATGACCGTCACGAGGTTCTCCGCACGCTCTTCGTCCGTCGAGCCGAGCGCCCCCGGGTTCATCGTCTGCGTGTTCGAGATGCCGTCCAGCGCGAACTTGTACGGGATCTTCGCGACCGAGTTCAGCGACGCGACAAGACCGTTCTGCTCCGCACCGTAGGACGGGTTCGCGCCCGGCGCGAACGGCGTCTTGGCCGGACGCCCGTCCGGCAGCGCGCCCGTCGCCTTGCCGTACACCACGTTCGAGGTGATCGTGAGGATCGAGGTCGTCGGTTCCGCGTTGCGGTAGGTGTGGTGGCGTTTGATCTTCTTGATGAAGGTCTTGAGGAGTTCCACGCCGATCTGGTCCGCGCGGTCGTCGTCGTTGCCGTACTTCGGGAAGTCGCCCTCGACCTTGAAGTCGCACGCCAGACCCTTTTCGTCGCGGATGACCTTGACCTTGGCGTACTTCATCGCCGAGATCGAGTCCACCACGTGCGAGAAGCCCGCGATGCCCGTCGCGAACGTGCGGCGCACGTCCGTGTTGATGAGCGCCATCTCCGCCGCTTCATAGTAGTACTTGTCGTGCATGTAGTGGATGAGGTTCAGCACGTTCACGTACAGCCCCGCGAGCCACTCCAGCATGATGTCGTAGTTGTGCATCACCTGCTTGTAGTCGAGATAGTCGCCCTCGACGACCGGAATCTCCGGCCCGACCTGCACGTACGGCGTCAGCCCCGCGCCTTCGTCCTTGCCGCCGTTGATGGCGTAGAGAAGCGCCTTGGCGAGGTTCGCGCGCGCACCGAAGAACTGCATCTCCTTGCCCGTCTGCGTCGCCGAGACGCAGCAGCAGATCGAGTAGTCGTCGCCCCAGATCGGACGCATCACGTCGTCGTTCTCGTACTGGATGGACGAGGTCTTGACCGAAATCATCGCCGCGTACTTGCGGAACGCCTTCGGCAGACGGCGCGTGTAGAGGACCGTGAGGTTCGGCTCCGGCGAAGGACCCATGTCTTCCAGCGTGTGCAGGAAGCGGAAGCAGTTCTTCGTCACGAGCGTGCGGCCGTCGTCGCCCATGCCGCCCACTTCGAGCGTCGCCCAAACGGGGTCGCCCGAGAAGAGCTGGTTGTAGCTCTCGATGCGCGCGAACTTCACCATGCGGAACTTCAAAACCAGATGGTCGACGAGCTCCTGCGCCTGCGACTCGGTGAGCGTGCCCTTCTTCATGTCGCGCTCGATGTAGATGTCGAGGAACGTCGAGATGCGCCCGACGGACATCGCCGCGCCGTTCTGCGTCTTGATCGCGGCCAGATACCCGAAGTAGAGCCACTGGAACGCTTCCTTCGCCGTCGCCGCCGGCTTGGAGATGTCGAACCCGTACGACGCGGCCATGATCTTCATCTGGTTGAGCGCCTTGATCTGGTCGGCGACTTCCTCGCGCAGGCGGATGACGTCGTCCGTCATCGTGCCGTCGCCGATGTTCGCGAAATCGTCCTTCTTCTGGGCGATGATGTAGTCGATGCCGTAGAGCGCCACGCGGCGGTAGTCGCCCACGATGCGGCCGCGGCCGTAGGTATCCGGCAGACCGGTGATGATGTGCGCCTTGCGGGCCGCGCGGATCTCCGGCGTGTACGCGTCGAACACGCCCTGGTTATGGGTCTTGTGGTACTCGGTGAAGACCTTGTGGAGCTCGGCGTTCGGCTTGTAGCCGTACTGCGCACACGCCTCCTCGGCCATCTTGATGCCGCCGAAAGGCATGAACGCGCGCTTGAGCGGCTTGTCCGTCTGCAGGCCGACGACCTGCTCCAGACCCTCGATCAGATAGCCCGGCTTGTGCGAGGTGATGCCCGAGACGATGTCCGTGTCCATGTCCAGGACGCCGCCCTTGGCGTGCTCTTCCTTCTGGAGTTCCTGGAGTTTGCCCCAAAGCTTGTTCGTCGCCTCCGTCGGACCGACGAGGAACTTCTCGTCGCCTTCATACGGCGTGTAGTTGCGCTGGATGAAATCGGCTACGTCGATATCCGTTTCCCAGCCGCCGGGCACAAAGCCCTCCCATTGCTCATATCTCATTTTCCAACCTTCTTTCTTGCCGGCGTCTCCCGCCGGCGTGTTGTTCCAAACCGCCCGACTGCAGTCGTTACAGTCCGCGCAAGTTTAGATACAAGAGTTTATCATTTTACCGCCGCTTTTGCAAGAGGAGATTTGCGAATCATCCCCGCCGGAAAAATCAAATTGCCGAAAAATAAGCCCGTTCGAACAGCAAGTCGGACAAAATATTTCGAGCCGCCCTTTTCCTTCCCGGTGAAGCACGCCGTACCTGCGCACTGGAGGACCGTTTTCCTCCGCACTGGAGCGCCATTCTCTTCGCCGAAAGACCGCTTTCCATCTGCCCCTCGCCCCCTACCGTTGGACGCCTCACGCCCCCCCCTCTACATTTTCTACATTCTCTACACGGTCAACAAACTCCGACGGACGACAAAGGCTTCCCTAACGT
>DBKW01000020.1 GCA_002298665.1 Verrucomicrobia bacterium UBA740
TGTCCTTCGGATCGGAGTAGTCCATATCGAAAAGCATGAACCCCAAGTCGCGCGTCTCTGCAATCGGTTTGTCCGTTTCCAGCTCGGGGCGTTTGATCAGCCGAACCTCTTTGCAGGCGAACTCGCGGCATCCGAGATACGGATGCATGAAGTACTGGCCCTTCGTCGCGCGGCGATCGAACATCGCGGCGTATTTCGCGTCCTTCTCGTCCGGGCGCGCCTCCGCCTGTCGATACAACTCGTTCTCTTCCGCCTCCGTAAGCCAGTCGGGCGCCGGGTTGAGAACCTTCGATCGTTTCGCCGGCGGGATGAAGTCAAATTCGGCATACAATCGATAGCGTACGTCCCGAAGCAGAAGCCCGGCGCGCTGCTGCCGCTTCTCTTCTATAAGAATCCCGTCGCTTCGCGTACTCGCCACTTCGCTTACCTCGTTGCGCCGAATATTCACCCAGCGGATCGGATTCATCACTTCGATTCGCGTGACGCGCCAGTTAATGGCCGGCTTCCAGAAAATAGCCGAAAAAACGCCGCGCGCGGCAGACGGCGTGATAACATCGTAGCTTACGCGCTCAACCTTCATCTCCGGTCGCGTAAAGCAGGCGAAATCGCCAGTAACATCCAAACAAAATCCTCTCATATTCCTTGTTCTTTCCTTTCTGTCTATCATTATACAAAATGCATAGCGCGTTGTCAAACCACAGACTCTTCCGCCGTCAGACTCTCGCGGTAAATATCCAACCCGAAAGCGTCCGAATACAAACTCTCCAGCGTTTGCACATAAACGCCGGGGTGCATCTCCTCTATAAACCCTTTCTGAAGCAGATCGTGTATCAATCCCTGCGGAACCGTCACCGTGTACCGCTGAAGCTTGCGCATAATCATCCGCTTTGGACCAGCCTTGCGCAATTCTTCTATCAAAGGACCGTCGCCCCCGTAACGCACAAGGACCGGAACGGAGCCGGCGTCTATCATCTTGAACGCCTCTGCCGCCTCGCGGAACTGGAACTGGCACGACGGTGCGTCCTTCACCAGCCAATCACCAAACTCCTCGCCCAGGGTGTGCGCCCTGCTCTGCAGTTTCTGGAAATAAAGCGGGAACACCTCCGCCGACTCAAGCGCAGGGGCGTCTTTCATGTTCAAAAGATCCCCCGTCGCATACTCGCCGCTGCGCAATTCGCCGCGCGGACTTTCCTTCGGCGGCATGAAGACAACGACGCGCCCCGGCGCGGCGAGCTTCCCCTCTCGATTGCATCGCCCCGCCGACTGGGCGATGGAAGCAAGTCCCGCAAACGCCCTGTAGACGACCGGGAAATCAATATCAACCCCCGCCTCGACCAGCTGCGTACTGACGACGCGGACGGGTTCGCCGCGCGCCAACTTCTTCTTGATGGATGAAATGACGCGCGAGCGGTGCTCACCGCACATGCTCGCCGAAAGATGCACCGTCCCCGCCGGCATGAAATTGTACAGTTCGCGGCAGTCCTTGCGCGTATTCACGACGCACAGGACTTGGTCGTACCCCGCCAATTCCGCCGCCACCTGCTCCCACGTCTTCCGTACGGTGCGATCGCGCGGCCATTCGTATTCCGTACGCTTCAGCCGCGCATAGAGATCGAACGAAGGCGGAATGATTTCCCGGATGCCTTCCAATCCCGGCAGGCTCGGCTGCGTCGCCGTCGAGAGCACAAACGTCGTGCCGTAGTGCGCCGCCAGTTCGCCAATCGCCGCGGTGCAGGGTTTCAGGAGTTTCGTCGGCAACAGTTGCACCTCGTCCAGTATGACGACGCTCTCGGCGATGTTGTGCAGCTTGCGGCACCGGCTCGACTTGCAGGCGTAGAGGGACTCGAAGAACTGGACCGTCGTCGTCACGATGACCGGTGCATCCCAATTCTCCGATGCGAGGCGCGACTGCTGGGTTTCTTTCGCCGGATCGAAGTTGGAATGGTGCTCCAGAACGTTTTCCGTGCCAAGAAAGCGCCGCAACGTGTCCGCCGTCTGCTCGATGATGGATGTATAGGGTATGACATAGATAATGCGCTTTTTGCCGAACTTCCGCGCATGGCGAAAGGCGAACGCCATGGCCGACAGCGTCTTGCCGCCCCCCGTTGGCACGGTTAGCGAGAAAAGACCGGGCGTCTCCTCCGCAACATGTTCGCAGGCCGCACGGATTTCCGCCCGAATGCGATTCACCTCCGTATCCGGCGCCTCCGCCTGTTTGGAGTCCAACTTTGCAAAAAACGCTTTCTCCAATTCGCCGAGTTGCGGATAGATTCCGCGTTGTTCGCCTCGTTTGGCATCCATAAAAGCCTCGGTGTCAAGAAAATCCGCATCGACAAGGCACGAATAAAGCATTCGAATCCACAACGAAAGACCTATCCCGTTCGGTGGGAACCGGAATGGCGGACCTGGCAGGACACAATCCTTTCCGTGCGCGGAAATCCACTCTTGCACGCTTCGTTCTTCCAAGACGCCCTTTTCCGTCTCAAGGCGCACGGCCAGCGCACCATTGGGAGTTGCGCCGCCAATCCAGTCCGGAAGACCAGCATGATGGCCCGCCACGCAATAAGCAAGTATGCGTCCCGGAGGACCAAACTTCTGGACGGCCCAACTCGCTCCCGCCCCCGAATGCGAATGGTCCGAAGCGTCATAGTCCACATCCGTCAAACCATTGGCGTGCGCGAGGTAGGATTGAAAAGAACGCCGCGCTTTTCCCCAGTCATGGATTCTGCCCAAAAGTTCCGTCCACTTCCCGCTCTTGAAAGGATCCGCAAAAGAAGACGCCAAGCGCGCGACCTTCATGGCATGATCCGCAAGCGACTGCCACGATTCACGGCTCGCATCTTCGCGACTGTGTGCATAGACATCTTTTTGATTGGTATTTTCAATTTCCATAGACTCGATTATAGCAGAAACGCATAAAGATAGCAATGCCATCATGCCGATCTGGACAACCGCTCAATCTACCCTAACAATGTAGCTGATTTTCATCATGACACATCAAGGTGTAAACCCGTTTGTCCAATACCGTGACCGGCAGAGGACAGGGGGGGGCAGGCATAAAACGCCTAGACGGACGGCACGCGAATGTCGTGTGCGCAAGCGCGACGGAGCAGGGCAGGCGATTCGCCCGGAAGAGCCGAACGCCGGATGAATGTCGCCGAAATAGCCTGTGAGGATATAGCCAGCCGCCCCGATCTTCCCGAACTGGGCCGTGGAAGAGACGCCGTCCTCGTCGTCCCGCCAACCGGCGGCTTCACGCGTCCTTGAGAATGCAGACGATGCGCTTTTGCCGCGGCGCCGCGTTTTCCACGCCGCCGCGCAACGTCAGCGTGAACGTCAGTTTCGTTCCGGACGGCACGTCCTGCAGCGCTTCCGGCCAGTCGAAATCCAGCTTCAAGTAGTCCGACACCGGCGAGACGAGCGCGGCCGTCCGGATGCCGCCGTCCTCCCCGCACCACGAAACCTCCGCATGGTCCCCCAGCTCCGCGCGGAAGACGAGGTTCGTGCCGTACGCCGCGATAGGCAGGCCGCGGCGTATCACGCCGTCACTGCCCGGCGTCGACGGCTGCGACCGGAAGTGCGCCACCGTTATGCGCTTCTCGGGACGGCTGTTCACGAACGCGAGATTCTCCTCGTCCAGCCCCATGGAAAGCCCCTTGAGCGCCGTCACCGCGACGCCCGTCTTCGCCGTCCGGGGATCGTACGGACTGCTCACGCCCGGCACCGTGCCGCGCAGGACGGGCGCAAACTTGAGCAGATTGCCAATGTGCCGCGGCACCCCGTCCTGCGATACTTTCTTCGCAAACGACCGCAGGACCGCCTCCACAAGAAATGCAACCGTATCCTCGCTCAGATTGAGCGAAAGACTCTGGACGGCCTCCCTGTATGCCGCGCGCTCCGCCAGCATGGGCGGCTGGCGCAACTGCAGCCTGTACCCGCCGTCGGCCGCCCCGCGGCACGGAACCGTATCGAATGTCAGATATTTTCTAGCCATTGCAATCTCCCTTCGCCGGGCCGTTCTTTGACTTTCATCGCGTCCCCGTCCGGCTTTCGACCCGCAGGCCGGACGGTTCGTCCACCTCGTATTCTACCATAATTGGCCTTTGGAAGCAAGCGGAATGCGCAAACACCGGGTGTTTTGATATGAATCACCTGGTGTTTTGATATAAACACCGGGTGAATTAATGTAAAACACCGGGTGTTTATAGGCAAATCACCCGGTGTTTAGGTGCAAATGACGGGGTGTCTCAGTTCGAAGTACCGGGTGTTTTGCAACCTACGTGTCTGGCGGAACTTTCTCGGCGGGAGCGGGTCTCTCTTCGAGCCGGTCGACGGGACAGAACAAATCAATGACCGGCCATCAGGAAGTCACAGACAAAGGAGTCCGAAGCCTCAGACAAACGAGGCCTGCGCCGCCGGGAATGAAACGCGCGGCGCATGAAGATGGCTTCTTTTGGTTTTTAACGGTTGTCGGGCGGAGTCCGCGGCGTTTCGTGCGGGGCCGTCGGCCGCCCGCCGGCACTTCTCGCGTCCAATTGCGCACGGACGCTTTCCACCGCGCGGCGTGCCGTCGCGAACGCGAGCGTCAGATTGTAGCCGCCCGTCGGTCCGTCGATATCCAGGACCTCGCCGGCGAAATACAGTCCGGGGACGCGGCGCGACTCCATCGTATCGGGATTGACGTCCGCCAGATCGACGCCGCCGACCGTGACGATAGCCTCCTTGAGCGGACGCGGCTTGAGATTCGCGAACGTCAGCCGCTCGTGTTCGAACCACACTTCCAGCGTATAATCCCGCAGGTTCTCATGGACGATGAAGCGTTCCGCATTGTAGACAGCCGCGCCGGAGAGTCCGAAACTCTCGCAGTCCACCTCGCCGCGGTACTCGTACAGGAGCTTGCCCTCCTTCGAACAGACCCGGGCGCGTCCCTCCTCGTAGCGGCGCCCGGCGCGGCGGACGATGCGGGGATCGTCCGTCTCGAGTCCGATCAGACCCGGACGGCACGGGACGATGGCGTGCCCCAGCGCACGCGCGAAGTTCTGTCCGTCCCCGACGCTGCCCAGCTTGGGGTAGCTCAGCCCGCCCGTCGCCAAAAGCACGTTTTTCGCCCAAAGCGTGAAATTGGGCGTGGCGACGATGAAGCCATTCTTGACCGGCTGGAGACCCGTCACGGGGCAGTTCGTCAGGAGCGGCACCCCCTCGTCGCGCAGAAGGTCCCCGAAGGCGTGGACGATGGTCGTCGCCTTGCCGTCCGCCGGGAAGACGCGTCCGTCGGCCATGCGGCGCACCGGCACACGCAGGGACTCGAACCCGGCGATGATCCGCCGCGGCGGACATTCCCGGATGGCGCGCGCCACGAAAGGCGCGCACGGTCCGACGTCCGCCAGGAAGCGTTCCGCCGAGATGTCCTTCGTGAAGTTGCACCGTCCGTTGGCGGTCATGAGCACTTTCGAGCCCGGGCGCGCCTTGCGCTCGATCAGAATGCAAGGCACGCGCCGCGCGGCGGCTACGGATGCGGCGAAAAGTCCCGCCGCGCCCCCGCCCACGATGGCGAGTTCCACGGGTTTGTGCGTCAGCGGCGCGTCCCGGCGCGCGGTTTCGTTGCGTGTTTTCATGTCACCAGATCCCCATCTTCAGGTACGGCAGGATGTTCTTCTCGAGCGTCGTGTCCAGATCGAAAAGCGCCGCGCCGGGGAGTCCGTACCGCCGCACGAGCGACAGCTGCTCGATGACCTGCCGCGCCGAAAGACGCGATTCGTTCGCCGTCACGCCGATGCCCACGAGTATCTTGCGGGCGTGGCTCCTGTTGGCGGCGTGCTGGCGCAGATACGAGACGAACTGCGACGTGGACTCGGCATAGTCCATCGGCACGGCGTAATCCACCAGATTCGCCCGAAGCCACGCGTCCCAATCCTGCCCCACCGCCGCCACGCAGGAAGGATACTTCCCCAGGACCGCCGTCGTCAGCCAGACCGGACGCCGCACCATGAGCCGCGCTTCCGCCACGAACTTCGAAATGTACAGCGCGGCATTCGCCGGGCGCGCGCTGCGCTCGTACCACCGCACGAAATCGAGGTGGATGCCCTGCACGGCGTAGCGTCCCCGGATCTCGCTTATCGCCCGCAGCAGATACTTGCGCACCTCCTCGTTGGACGGGTCGAGATACTCCGAAAGCTTGCCGTCCGCCGTCTTGAGCCGCCATCCTTTTTTGCGGAAAATCTCGAGCCGGGCAGGCGTCGCGCGCGTCGCGTTGAAGCACAGGAGCCAGGCGTGCACGCGGATGCCCGAACCCTTCGCCGCGGCGAGGCAGGCCTTGAGCTGGTCGCCTTCCTGGTCGAACGTCTTCGAGCGCGGCAAGACGTCCGAGGCGTAGTGGGCGAAGCCGGCGCCGCCCACGTTGACGAAGAGGTCCGTCACATGCGACTCCTTCAAGAGGCGGATCGTGCGCGGCCAGTCGCCCGGATAGAGTCCGCAGCCCGAATGGTCCCACACGGCGTGTATTTCGCCGGCCCGGGGCTTTTGGGCGAGAGCCAGACGCCGCGTCTCGGCGACTTCCTTCGCCTGGCGCGCCTTGTACGCCGCGTAGGACCAGAGTTCCGGCGCGACCGCCCCCGTGAGCGCCCCCAGAAAGCGCGCCTTGAGGTCCTCGTCGCCGTCCGCCGTCAGGATGTGCGTCATCCAATAGCCGTGCGCCGTCGAGATCCAGGCCGCATCGCCCGTGTTGCGTCCCGTCCGGTCGGACCACGTCGCCATGATCCGCCCTTTCCCCTTCAGCGGCACGGCGCGCTTCAGGACGGTGGACGTCTGCCGGATCGCCGCCGGCGTCCCTTCGGGGAACGTCACCCGGAAGTCCATGCGGCTCCACTGTCCGGGATAGTCCGCCGCCTTGTACCCGAGAACCTTCACGCCCATGAGCGCGGCCAGTTTCGGGGAAGCGGAATAGAAGACGACGAGCTTGCCGCCCCGCCGGCAGTAGTCCGCGAGCGTGCGCATTTCACTTTCGCCGGGGTCGTCGCACCCGACGAGGAAGGCGAGCTTGGCGTTCGCCAGGGACTTCCCGAGCGTGGCGGGCGTCGCCAGCGCGGCGGCGATTTTCTGTCCGCCCAGCCAGCGGACGATGTGCTTCGAAAGCGCCGTATAGTAGCCGGGCTCCTGCGCGACGACCGCCACTTTGGGGGCGGGCGCGGCGAAAGCCGAAAAGAAGGCCAGCAAGCCGAAAACCAAAAGAGATTTCTTCATTGCTACAAGTATACCATTTTTTTCGGCGCAATAATATGGTATACTTTGAATATGCAAAAAGCAAAGTTCATCGGCGCGCTCGTCGGCGCGATCATCGGCTTTCGCGGAGGCTCCCTCTGGAACGTCTTCTTCTACGCGTGGCTGGGCGCCTGGCTGGGCGGGCTCGTCGCCGGCAAATTCGCCGCGCCCCGGGCGGGCGCCTCCGCTTCGGCGCGTCCGCAGCCGCGGCGCTTTGCCGAAACGCCGCGGACGAAGGCCCTGCGCACGCTCGGGCTGCCCCCCACGGCCACGCGCGAGCAGGCCCACGCCGCCTACCGTGCCCTCGCCCGCCAATACCACCCGGACGCCCTCCGCGCCGCCGGGGCGGACGCCGAGACCGTGGCGCGCGCCACAAAAACGATGGCGCGCCTCAATGCCGCGTGGGACGTCCTCAAGGGATGATCCGCCGCGGCGTCGGGCGCGCCTCGTCCAAGTTCCTTACTTCAGGGAGCGGACTTTGGCGAGAACGGCGTTGTCCGCCGGAATCGTCCCGGCCTGGGCCAGTTCGTCCAGGTACATCTCTACATCGCGCGACCACAAGCCGAGCGCGTCCATTTCGCTTTTCTTCGTGAGCGGTTCGAGTTGCTTCAAATACGCCTTCTCCAGCTTGGCGGCGCGCGCCAGGCGCTCCGGATTGGCGGCGTAGGAGACGACGCGCAGCGCCTCGATGTACTGGCGCGCGACGGGCGCCTGTCCCAAGGCCGCGTCAAACGCCGCGTCGAGCTTCTCGGCCGTCTTCTCGCGCAAAGCCGCCACGTCCGCCTCCTTGGCGTAGTACGTGCCGTGCGTCACGTTGTCTTCCGGACGCGGCAGTTCGCGCAGCCAGATGTTGCGGTAATGGACGGGGTTGCCGTGGTCCTGGAACGCGATCGGCATCTTGGCCGTGCGCGCGAGGCCCGTATCCCCGCTCTTGCGGGCGTAGGAAGAGCGTCCGCGCCAGCCGGTGGGACCGTCGAAAAGCCAGTGGTCCTGCACGACCACGCCGTTGAAGAGCACGGTCACCGTCGCCGGACGCGTCACGTTCCCCTGCGCGTCTTCGATCGGCGCGTGGAAGACGATGTCGTAGGTGTTGAACTCGCCCGGCGCGCGGCACGGGTTGACGAGCGGCGGATTCTGTCCGTACACCGCGCCCGCCTGTCCGTCCGAGTAGTTCGGGTTCTTGTTCCCGCCCGGCGCGTCGGCGTCCGTCTCGTACGAATCCAGAACCTGGATCTCGTAGTTGCCCATCAGGAAGACGCCCGAATTGCCGCGACCCTGTCCGAAACCCTTCACCTTCTTCGGCGCCGCCCATTCGACATGGAGCTGGAAGTCCGAGAACTTGTCCTTCGTGAAGATATAGCCCGCGCCGCGGACGGAAATCAAATCGCCCGCTTCGTCCACGATCCACTTCGTCGGCTGGCCCGCCGAATCGCACCAGTTCGCCGCGATGGACGCGGGCGTGCCGTCGAAAAGAACCTTCGCGTCGGACGGAACCTGGCCCGGGAGCGCGGTGATCTTCTTCACCGGCGGACGGTTATCGTCATGCACGCCCCAGGCGTGTTTCGCGTCCGGCGGCGCACCGAACGGGTCGGCCCACGCGGCGGTCAGACAGGCGCCCAAGGCGAGGGCGGATACAACTTCTTTTCTATTCATTCTGTTCTCCTTGGCTGATTTTCAATCCTATGCCTCTATTATACCATAATTCCCGCTCCCCCACACGCGGATTTCGGCGCAGGTGCGGGCGAGCTTGGCGACGTGCCACAGGCGGCGCCAGCGCGGCAAATCCTTCCAGTAGGCCAGCAGCTCCTTGACGCGTCCGATGACGGCGTGGTCGCCCGAAAGTTCCCGTCGGGAATTCTCCACATAGGCGTCCAGAAACCCGCCGATGTCGGGCCGCTCCCCCAGCGCGCGGACGAACGCCCGCCCGACCATGACCGGCTCCCCCGGGACCGCCCCGGCGACGTCCCCGTTGCGGACGACCGGCATCTTCGCGACCTTTCGGACCGCCTCGAACGCCGCCCAATCGCAGGCGCCCTCGTACATCTGCCGTGCCGTGCGGGCGTGCACCGTCAGAAAACGCAGGGGAAATTCGTTGAAAACCGGCATCAGCGCGAGCAATTCGTCCGTACGCTCCACCCCCAGGCGCGTCTTCACCGAAAATCGGCCCGGCCCCATCGCTTCGCACCCCGCCTCCAGCATCCGCCGCAGAACCTCCGGCGTGCGCAAAAGCCCGCTGCCGCGCCCCTTGTTCCGCACCATCGGATATGGGCACCCGCAGTTGAGATCCGCCGTTTCGTATCCGGCGGACTTTATGCGCAGAAGCGCCGCGCGCAGGGCTCCCGGGTCCTTGCCGATGAACTGGGGCGTCAGCGCGAGCCCCGCCCGCTCCCGCCCGCCCCGCAATTCGGCGTCGCGCAACGGGTCGTAGCCCGCATTCGCCGCGATAAAGGGCGTGATCGCCTCTTCGAAGCCGGCTTCCCGCAGGGGTGCGGCGAACGTCTCGCGGAACGCCCGCACCGTCACCCCCCGCAGAGGCGCCAGAATCAGCCGCGGCAGTCCGTTCACAGCCCGACGGCGTGGCGGACCTTTTCCATTATCGGACCGCTCGCCGCATGCGCCTTCTTCGCGCCTTCACGCAGAATGTCCTCGACCGTCGCCGGATCGCGCGCCAACTCCTCGCGTTTCGCGCGGTAGGGGTCGAACAGGCGGTGGTACGCCTCCAGAAGCGCCTTCTTGGCGTGTCCGTAGCCGTAGCCGCCCTTGCGGAAGTTCGCCGCCATTTCGTCCGCCTCTTCCTTCGTGGCGAAGAGCTTGTAGAGTTCGTAGATGGCGTTGCCTTCCGGCGTTTTCGGCTCCTCCAGGCCCTTCGAGTCCGTCACGATGGACATCACTTTCTTCTTGATGGACTTCGCGTCCTCGAAGAGTTCGATCGTGTTGTGGTAGGACTTGGACATCTTCTGTCCGTCCAGCCCGGGAATCGTCGCGACGGTGTCCGGAATGTACCCCTCGGGCAGGTGGAAGATCTCGCCATAGGCGTTGTTGAACTTCTGCGCCAGGTCGCGCGTCACTTCCAAGTGCTGCTTCTGGTCCTTGCCGACGGGGACGAGGTCGGCGTTCATGATGAGGATGTCCGCCGCCATGAGGACCGGGTAGGCGAAAAGGCCGTGCGTCGCGTCCAGTCCGTGCGCGAGCTTGTCCTTGTAGCTGTGGCACCGCTCCAGAAGCCCCATCGGGCACAGGCACGACAGGTACCAGGCCAGTTCCTGCACTTCGGGCACGTCGCTTTGGCGGTAGAGGATCGTCTTCGCCGGATCCACCCCGCACGCCAGATAGTCGAGCGCCACGTCGCGCGTGCTCGCGCGAAGCGCCGCGCCGTCGCGCACCGTCGTCATCGCATGGAAATTGGCGATGAACATGAACATCTGGTGGTCGCCCTTGTTCTGGAGGTCGACCATGGACTTCATCGCGCCGAAGTAGTTGCCCCAATGGAGCTTGCCCGAAGGCTGGATGCCCGTCAAAATTTTCATGCCGCCTATTATACCATATTCCGCCCGTCAGGAGAAGAGCCGCGCATGCGCACGAACGCACCGTGGAGGGGTCGGGAAATATCTCACGCAGAGAGCGCAGAGAGGTGTATCCTCTGCGTTCTCCGCGTATCTCCGCGTGCGAAATCCGCGCCCCTTTTTCTACATTAT
>DBKW01000022.1 GCA_002298665.1 Verrucomicrobia bacterium UBA740
CGCCGCGGCGTTTGTCTGGGGGCATATCAAGGGATTTTTCTGGTTTACGTACACGAAAAAGCGCGTCCGCCGTACGCTTTGCTGCGGCGTTCTCGTCCACAAAAAGAAGATGAAAGGATGACAAACGATGAAAAAACCGACTAAATGGACGATTTTCGCCGCCGCGTTCGCGGCGCTTGCCGCTCCGGCGGACAACCTCCATCTCGAGGCGGAAGCCTTCGAGACCTGGGGCGGCTGGGTCAACGACACCCAGTTCATGGACGCGGACCACTCCTCCTATTTGCTGGCGCACGGCCTCGGGAAGCCCGTCGCGAACGCGAAAACAACCTTCGAAATCGCCGCGCCCGGACCCCACACCCTCCTCGTGCGCACCAAAAACTGGACCGCGCCCTGGTCGAAATCCGCCGCGGGCACGTTCCAGATCAAAGTGGACGGCGTGCTCCAGCCCAAGGTGCTCGGCGCGGAAGGCCAGGGCGAGTGGCTGACGGAAACCGCGGGGGTCGTTCCGCTTTCCAAGGGCGTCCACACCCTGGAACTCGTCGATCTGACCGGCTTTGACGGACGCTGCGATTGGGTGGAAGTCAAGTCCGACATCGCCGCACCCATTCCCGCCGCGCCGGTCAAAGTCGAGAAGCGCGCGTTCGACCTCGTGGTCGTCGGCGGCGGCATCGCCGGCACCACCGCGGCGATTTCCGCCGCGCGCCTCGGGCTTTCCGTTGCGCTCGTGCAGGACCGCCCCGTCCTCGGCGGCAACAACTCCAGCGAAATTCGCGTCCACCTCGGCGCCTGGCAGAACATGCCGCCCTATCCGCGGCTCGGGGACGTCCTGGCTGAAATCGCCCCCGCGCGCGGCGGAAACGCCCAGCCCAAGGCGATCTACGAGGACGACCGCAAGCTCGCCGTCGTAAAAGCCGAGAAGAACATCTCCCTCTTCCTCAATACGCGCGTGGACGCCGTGTCCACGAACGGCGTCGGCCGCATCCTCTCCGTCTCGGGACGGGATACCCGCACGGGCAACCGCACCGTCTTTTCGGGACGGTGGTTCGTGGACGCGACCGGCGACGGCACGGTCGGCTATCTCGCCGGCGCCGATTGGCGCGAGGGACGCGAGGCGAAAAGCGAAACCGGCGAGGCCTGGGCGCCCGAAAAGGCGGATATGCTCACGATGGGCGCGAGCGTGCAGTGGTACGCCGGGACCACGAAGGACGGCAAGCCGGTCGCCTTCCCCCAGCAGCCGTGGATGATCCGCTTGACGGACGCCAACGGACACCAGGGCGTGCACGGCGACTGGGACTGGGAAGCCGGGCTCGGCCGCGAACAGATCGCCGAGGCGGAATACATCCGCGACTATGGCCTGCTCGTCGCCTTCTCCAACTGGGGATATGTGAAGAATCTGGCGTCCAACCGCACGGAATACGCCAACAAGGAGCTGAAATGGGTCGCCTACAACGCCGGACGGCGCGAATCGCGGCGTTTGATGGGCGACTGGATCCTGAGCGAAAACGACATCGACGCGCGCACCGTCTTCCCGGACGCGACCTGCGCGGCGACCTGGACGATCGACCTGCACTGGCCGAAATCCGCCAAAGACTCCAAGTTCGACGGCGAACCCTTCCGGAGCGACTCGCTCAACAAGACCATCTGGCCCATGGCGATTCCCTACCGCTGCTACTATTCGCGCAATGTGCCGAACCTGTTCATGGCGGGACGCGACATCTCCGTCACCCACATCGCCCTCGGCACCACCCGCCTCATGCGCACCCACGGCATGATGGGCGAAGTCGTCGGCATGGCCGCGGCGATTTGCGCGAAACACGGCTGCGACCCGCGCGCGGTCTATACGGACTACCTGGACGAACTCAAAGCCCTCATGACGAAGGGCGTGGGCGACGGCAAGAAGCATCCGGAACAGCGCTACAACATCCAGGATTCCCTCGACCCGGCGTTCAAGTGGAATAAGCGCAACCATCAACTGCGCTGATACCCGGCAACATGCAGAAGCGAACCGCCATATTTCATCGAATTCACGCGAAACTCGGCGATTTCTGGTGGTATTCGCTTATGCTTTTCTGCGCCTGCCGCGCGGCGGACGCCCTGAACGCCTTCATCGGTCTGTGGCTCGTCCCCTCGCGCGTCTCTCCCGCCGAACTCGGTGCGGTTCAGCCCCTGACGCAGTTCTCCACCCTCCTGGCCCTGCCCGTCTCCGTCTTCGCCCTCGTTTTCGCCCGTGAAGTCGCCGTTCTCGCGTCCAAGAAGGAATTCGGACGGCTCAAATCCCTTTTGCGCGGCGTTTTCTGGGCGACGGGCGTCTTCCTTGTGGTGGCGCTGGGGGTTTCGCGTCTGTTCCTGCCGGTCTTCCTCAGGCAAATCCGCATCGCCGAAGGTTCGCTCGGGCTGGTGATTCTGGCCTCGGCCTTCCTCGGCGCGGCCGCCCCCGTCTACACGAACGCCCTGCAGGGACTCAAACGCTTCAAGGAACTCTCCCTCGTCAATCTCGTGGGGGCCCCCTTGCGCCTGACCGTCCTTCTGGTCGCCATGCCTTTTCGTGCGCTTTCCGGCTACTTTCTGGCACAGTGCGCCGCGCCCGCCTTCCAGATCTTCGCCAGCGTCTTCGGCTTGCGCCGCGAATTGCGCCACCCGGCCGAACCGTATTGGACGCGCCCCGCCCTCAAGCGCTTTAGCCGTCTCCTGCTGGCCGTCGGCGCCCTGTATGCGGCGGCCTCCGCGGCGGGTTTCATCGAACAGTTCATCATCCGCCAACGTCTGCCGGACGTGGAGTCCGCCGCCTATTACATGACCTCGCGTTTTGCGGATATCGCGAGCTTCTTCTCCTGCACCCTGGGCGTCACGCTCTTCCCCTTTACGGCCGAATCCGCCGCGCAGGGACGCGCCACGAAACCCCTCGTCCTGAAAGCCGCCGGCGCCACGTTCGCGGTTTCCGCCCTGCTGGCCCTCGTCTTTGCTTTCGCCGGTGCCCCCATCCTGCGCCTGCTGCCCCACGGCGACCTCTACGCACCCTACGCCCCCGTCATCCCCGGACTCGTCGCCCTCGCCTTCCTGAACGCCGTCCTCGGCTTCCACATCAACACCGAGATTGCCGCCGGACGTTTCGCCTTTTTGAAGTGGTACATTCCCGCCAATCTGCTCTACGCCGCGGCGCTTTACCTTTGGCCGCAAGGGACCCCCCTTTCGGCGGACTCCCTCCCCGCCATCCTCGGCTGGCTCCTCGCCGGCGCCGCGATCCGTTTCGCCTTTACCGTGCGCGACCTCGTGCGCCAATAAACCAAAACCTACCGGGACGTCTCGGGCAGCGCCTCCGGAACCGCCGACCGCAGCAAAAGTGACGGATCGTCGCGTATTTCCGCCGAAAACTCCCGCAGACTGCCGCTCGCGGACTCCAAATCGCCCAGAATGCGGCCGATGCGCCCCCGTTCGTCCGACAGAAACGCGTTGAGACTGTCCAGCACCGCGGCGGAATTGCCCACGACGGACGAGAGATTCGTCCAGAACCCCACGAAATCCATGTGGTCGATCTGGTTCATGACGCGCGTGGCCGAATCGGAAAAGCTCTCCAGCATGGACGGGGCCGGCGGAATGCACAGCGTCCGCGGCTTCCACGAGAGTTCCGACGCCGCCACCGGCGTCTTGGGGAAGTTGATCTCGATGCGCGAAAGCCCCGTAATCCCGCTCGCCGTGACCGTCGCCCGCAACCCCTGCTGGACGAGCCGCGCGAACAGCCCCTCCGGATCGCCCGAATCGGGGCCGGAAAACATGCGGCGGTCGAGCCCGAGGCAGATCAGGATCTTCAGGCGGTCTTCCGGCGAAGCTTCGGGATAGGTGCCGCCGATGAACGAAATGCTCTTCACCGTCCCCACCTTCACGCCGCGGAAGTTCACCTCGCTCCCGACGCTCAAACCCGAAACCGGGAGGTCCGAATACGTCTCGGCGGCGAATTCGTTCCGCCGGTTGCCGGCGCCCCCGACGTAAATGAGCGTGGCGACCAGCGCACAGGCCCCCAGGACAAGCGCGAAACCCGCGCGTGCATACCCCGTCTTGTTCGTTTCGCTAGCCATGGATTTCCTCCCCTCCGTTCAAGAAACGCCGCGTGAAAAGGTCCGTCGATTCCGTGCGCAGCTTCCGCGGATCCCCCAGCGCCACAAGCCCCTGCCGCGCCTTGTCGAACATCGCGCACCGGTCGCCTATGCGAAAGAGGCTCGCCAGCTCGTGCGTCACGATGACGAATGTCGCCCCCTTCTCCCGGCGCAGGCGCAAAATCAGCTGGTCGAGCGCGAACGCGGTTATCGGATCCAGCCCCGCGCTCGGTTCGTCCAGAAAGAGAATTTCCGGGTCCAGCGCCAGCGCCCGGGCGATGGCGACGCGCTTGCGCATCCCGCCCGAGATTTCCGCCGGCATCTTGTCCGCCGCGTCCGCCAGTTCGACTTCCGCCAAAAGGCCCCGGGCGCGCGCCTCCCGCTCCTTGCGCGCCAGGCGCAGAAAGGACTCCATCGGCAGCATGACGTTCTCCAGGCACGTCATGGACCCGAACAGTGCGCCGCTCTGGTACATGACCCCGATGCGCCGGTAGAGCGCCGCGGCGGTCTGGGGTGTCCATTCCGAACCGCATACCGCGAGGCGTCCGCCCAGCACGGGGTTGAGCCCGATCATGTGCTTCAGGACCGTCGACTTGCCGCACCCCGAGCCGCCGAGCAGGATGAAGATTTCGCCGCGCTGGATGGAGAAGGTCAAATCCCGCAGAATGACGTTCCCGGGATACCCCGCGTCCACGTGCGCCAGCTCGATAACCGTCTCCGCGCCCATCGCCTACACCCCCCACACGTAGCAGACGACCGCGAAAAGCCCGTCCGCGACGGCGATCGCGACGATGCTGCCCACGACCGCCGCGGTGGCCGCCTCGCCCACGCCATCCGCCGTCGTCCGCGTGCGCAGCCCCGCCCCGCAACCGACGAGCCCGATGAGAAGGCCGAAGAAACACGCTTTGCCGAGCCCGAAAACGACCGGGAAAAGCGTCGCCGCGTCGCTCGCCCGGTTCCAGAAGACCACATTCGGCACGTTCATCGGCCCCAGCACGAGCGCCCCGCCCACGAGCCCGGCCAGCTCCGCCAGCACCGTCAATATCGGCATGGCCAGAATCGCCGCCAGCACGCGCGGCGCCACGAGAAACCGCACGGGCGGCAGCCCCATCGTCGTCAGCGCGTCCAGCTCCTCGTCCACCTTCATCGTCCCGATCTCCGCGGCGAACGCGCTCCCCGACCGCCCCGCCAGCACGATCGCCGTCACGAGCGGACCCAGCTCCCGGAAAAGCGCGATCGTCAGCAAGTCCGCCACATAGACCTCCGCCCCGAACGTGCGCAGCGCCGCGGCGCTTTCGAAGGCGAGAATCACCCCGAGCAGAAACCCGATCCCGACCGTCACCGGCAGCCCGTCGAACGCCGCGCGCGCAAACGTCCGCACGCCGTCCCGGAAGCGGAACTGCCGCGGATGCACCAGAAGGAGGACGAAGTCCGCAAACGCCTCCCCGAGGAACGCCAAACGCTCCTCGCACGCCGCCACGCGCCGAAAGAACCCGCGCCCTATTCCCTCGAAGGGATTGCGCATGCGCCCAACTCCTTCAGCGCGCCCGTCAGCGCCTGCGCGTAGGCGGACGAAAACGCCGCCGTGAAATTCCCGTCCGCCGGGACGGACGCCGACCCGCGCGCCGTCCGCACGAACCGCCGGTCCGCGAGGAGCGTCGCCTCGAGCGCGACCTGCGCGCGCACCGTCCCCGCCTGCGTGCAATCGAGCGCCAGAATGTCCACTTCGATCTCCAGTGTAGCGTCCGCCCGCGCGGACGAACCCTCTAGCAGGACCTCGCGCGCCAGCCCGCTCGCCCGCACAATCTCCCGCGTCGGCAGCCGCAACAGCGCCCCCGGCGTGGCCGCGAAAACGTTCCGCCCGTCCAGCGCGAGCGTCCCGTCCGCCCGCCGCACCGCGAGCCGCTGCCCGTCGTACGGCGCCGAGACCGCAAGACGCGCCACGCGCACCGACCCCCAGACCGGACGCGCCGCCGCCGCGGGCACGGTCCCCGGCGCCTCGACCAGCCACCGGCGCGGCTCCGGCGCACGCCCCCCGAGGCACCCCGCCAGAACAAGTCCGCACGCGACGAACAAAACCGCCTGCCGCATGAAACCGCCTCTCACGCCCCGAGCGTCACCGGATGCTCGGACGTCCACAGTCCGTGCAGATTGCAGTAGGCCGTCGCGTACAGCGTGCCCGGACGCGCAATGGCGATCGTCGCGGAAAACGTCGGTGTCGTCCGCACCGTCTCGCCATGCGCCGCGAAATCGGTCCGCGCGACTTCCACCGCCGCGGACGTGCCTTCCGGAATGAAGTAGAGCGCCGCCCAGGCGATATGGTGCCCAGGTTCGTTCGGATGCGGAATCTCGCGTCCGACCGCGACCGTCACCACAAAGGGCGCGCCCGCGTGCACCTGGCCCGGACACTCGATCACCGGCACGTGTTTCTCGGCCTTCCAATCCGCCGTCTTGATGTATTCGCCTATCATTCTACCCTCCTTGTTCTTGTCTGGACTATTTATCTTACGCCACCATTATACCATATTCTTCGCCCGGACGGTAGCCTCCCTTGCCGCCTCTACATTTTCTACACGGTT
>DBKW01000073.1:0-8909 GCA_002298665.1 Verrucomicrobia bacterium UBA740
GCGAAGCAAGCGGCGGAACGTTAGGGAAGCTTTTGTCGTCCCTCGGAGTTTATTAATGAAGAAGGGGCTATTCAGGCAAGGGGGGTTGCATTGCCAACAAATTTTCGGTATAATCATTATTAACAATGACTAGTAATGACGAATATGTACTGCAGCTGCTTGTCGAACGGGGGTTCCTCTCCCGCGAACAAGTAGACGCCGCGGCCCACTCCATGAAGGCCGAAAACGAAACGACGCTGGACGCGCTCGTCGCCAGCGGCGTCATCGGCGCGGACGAAGTCCTGGGCACGCTGGCCGACCAGTTCGGCCTGAAGTACTGCCATATCAACGCGGACGTTATCGACCACGACATCGTCAACATCATCCCGGCGGAGATTGCGAAGAAATACGGCATCGTCCCGGTGGTGGCCAGCGACGAGTCCGTCACCGTCGCGCTTTCGGACCCCATGAGCTACGATGTGCTCGACTCCCTGCGCTACGTCCTGCACGGACGGGACGTGGAGGCGGTGGTCGCCCCGCGCGCGGAGGTGCAGGCCGCGCAGGCCAAGCTGTACGCCGCGTCGGAAGAGTCGGCAGACGTGCAGACGCGCGACGAGATCGACGTGGGCGAGGACGCGAACGGCGACGACGCGCCCGTCATCAAGCTCGCCACGCTCATCATCACCAACGCCATCCGCATGAAGGCGTCCGACATCCACATCGAGCCGATGGAGAAGGAGTTCCGCGTGCGCTACCGCATCGACGGGGCGCTGCGCAAGATGGACTCGCCGCCGAAACGGCTGCAGTCCGCCATCATCTCGCGCTTCAAGATCATGTCGAAGATGAAGATCTCCGAAAAGCGCATTCCGCAGGACGGGCGCATCCAGATCACGGTCAACGGCAAGGACCTCGACTTGCGCGTGAGCTCGGTGCCGACGAACCACGGCGAGTCGATCGTCATGCGTATTCTCGACAAGACGAACCTCGCGCTCGGCCTGCCGCAGCTCGGCTTCCTTTCCGACGACCAGACGACGTTCGAGCGGCTCATCAAGCTGCCGGACGGCGTGGTGCTGGTGACGGGTCCGACCGGCTCGGGCAAGACGACGACGCTGTACGCCTGCCTCGGGCAGATCAACACGCCGGACAAGAAGATCATCACGGTGGAGGATCCGGTCGAATACCAGATGAGCGGCATCAACCAGGTGCAGGTCAACAAGGACGTGGGGCTCGACTTCTCCGCGGCGCTGCGGTCCATCCTGCGCCAGGCGCCGAACATCGTGATGATCGGCGAAATCCGCGACAACGAGACGGCGGACATCGCCATGGAGGCGGCGCTGACGGGCCACTTGGTGTTCTCGACGCTGCACACGAACGACGCGCCTTCGGCCATCACGCGTCTGCTGGACATCGGCGTGAAGCCGTTCCTGGTGGCGAGTGCGCTGCGGGCGGCCATGGCCCAGCGACTCGTGCGCGCGATCTGCGAGAACTGCCGCGAGGAGTACGCGCCCACGGAGCGCGACCTGAAGATGCTGGGGGCGATCTCCAAGACGATGCCCGAGCACGTCTACCGCGGCCGGGGCTGCGACAAGTGCGGCCACACCGGCTACAAGGGACGCAAGGGCATCTTCGAGATCTTCAAGGTGGACGACACCATCCAGCGGCTCATCTTCGACCACGCGCCCGCCACCCTTCTGCGCGAACGGGCGCGCGAACTGGGCATGCGCACCCTGCGCGAGGACGGCATGCTCAAGGTCGCCAGCGGCATGACGAGCCTGCAGGAAATCCTGCGCGTCACCATGGGCGACGCGGACTAGGCAAAGAGGAAAGGAACGTTTCAAGATGGAAATCACGCTCGAAGAACTTCTGCAGGCCACGATCGACGAGGGCGCGAGCGACCTGCACATCCGCGCCTACATGCCCCCCCTCCTGCGCGTCAACGGCGACCTCTGCCCGATCGCGGACGAACAGCTGACCGAGGAGGACACCCTGCGCCTCTGCCGCGAGGCGGCCAACGAACGCCAGATGGCCGAAGTGGAAAACAACGGCGGCTCGGACTTCGCCCTGGCGCACCCCGACGGGACGCGCTTCCGCGTATCCGTCCTCAAGGAGCGCCACCGCTACGGCATGGTCCTGCGGCAGATTCCGTCCAAGCTGCTGACGATGGAGCAGCTCGGGCTGCCGCCGGTCGTGAAGGAACTCCTCTACAAGCCGCGCGGCCTCATCCTCGTGACGGGTCCGACCGGCTCGGGCAAGTCGACGACGCTCGCCTCGATGATCGACGTCATCAACCACGAGCGCTCGGTGCACATCGTCACGATCGAGGATCCGATCGAATTCTACCACACTTCGGCCAAGTCCCTCGTCACCCAGCGCGAGGTCGGCGACGACGTGCCCAGCTTCGCGGAGGCGATCCGCCGCGCCCTGCGCCAGGACCCGGACGTCATCCTCGTGGGCGAAATGCGCGACCTGGAGACGATCGGCGCGGCGATCACCGCGGCGGAAACCGGCCACCTCGTCTTCGGCACGCTCCACACCACGGGCGCCGCGGAGACGGTGGACCGCATCGTGGACGCCTTCCCGACGAACCAGCAGGCGCAGATACGTACCCAGCTGGCGGCGGGCCTGCAGGCCGTCATCTCCCAGATCCTCCTGCCGCGCCTCAACGAGAACGGCGAAGTGGCCGGGCGCATCGCCGCCTTCGAGATCATGACCTCGACGGACGCCATCCGCAGCCGCATCCGCGACAACAAGACGAACATGATCAAGAGCGACCTGCAGACCGGCGCGAAGTTCGGCATGATGACGCTCGACGCCTGCCTGACGCAGCACTACGCCAACGGCCTCATCTCGTACGAGGACCTCATCACGAAGAGCCAGGATCCGGACAGCGTCGTGGCGAAACTCAAGGAAGAAATGGGGCGCTAAACCATGTTTGACCCGATCCTTCAAATCCTCATCAACAACGGCTACCTCGACGAGCAGGGCGCCAAAGACGTCGCCGACCTCGCCAAGACGGAGTCCAAGACGATCCGCCAGCAGGTGATCGACGACGGCATCATCTCCGAAGACGACCTGCTCGCGTGCATGGCCGCCGACCAGAACACGGAGGCGGTCGACCTCGGCGCCATGACCATCGACACGGAGGTCACCGAGGCGATCCCCGCCTCGACGGCGCGCATGTACAACGTCTTCCCGATTGCCGCGGACGACACCTCCGTCACGCTCGCGACCTTCGACCTCGTCGACCCGCGCATCTCGGACGAAATCCTCTTCACCCTCTCCAAGGAGGTGAAGTTCGTCTTCGCGCGCGAAAAGGACGTCATGGACCGCATCGCCCAGTACTACGGCGACGCCAACGAGTCCGTGGCGGACATGATCAAGAGCCTGGGCGAGGGGCTGGACGACGACGAGGCGGCGGCGGGCGGCAACGTCAACGACATCGCCTCCATGGAGAACGCGGCCAACTCGTCCGCCATCGTCCGCTTCGTCAACCTGATCCTCTACCAGGGCGTCGTGGACCACGCCTCCGACATCCACATCGAGCCGTTCGAGAAGGACTTCAAGATCCGCTACCGCGTGGACGGGGCGCTCTACGAGATGAAGGCGCCGGACGTGAAGATGGCCCCGGCCATCATCTCGCGCGTCAAGATCCTGGCGAACCTCAACATCTCCGAGCGGCGCATCCCGCAGGACGGGCGCATCGCGCTGACGGTGGCCGGGCGTCCGGTCGACCTGCGCGTCTCGTGCCTGCCGACGGCGTTCGGCGAGTCCGTCGTCATGCGTATTCTGGACCAGACGACCACCTCGCTCGACCTGGAGAACGTGGGTCTGCCGGAGGACGTCTACGAGCAGATCACGATGGACGTCGAGAAGCCCAACGGCATCTTCATCGTGACGGGTCCGACCGGGTCGGGCAAGACGACGACGCTCTACTCCATCCTGCGCCGGATCAACCAGATCGACACGAAGCTGCTGACGGCGGAGGAGCCGGTCGAATACAACGTGGACGGCATCGTGCAGGTTCCGATCGACGCGCAGGCGGGCAACACCTTCGCGAAAGTGCTGCGCGCGTTCCTGCGCCAGGACCCCGACGTCATGATGATCGGCGAAATCCGCGACCTGGAGACGGCCGAAATCGCCGTGCAGGCCGCGCTGACGGGCCACCTCGTCTTCTCGACGCTGCACACGAACGACGCGGCGGGCGCCGTGATGCGTCTTGTGGACATGAACGTCGCGCCCTACCTGCTGTCCTCCACGCTCGAGGGCGTACTCGGCCAGCGTCTCGTGCGCACCTGCTGCCCCGACTGCAAGCAGGCCTACGAGCCGGACGACGAGACGCTGGAGCGTCTGGACATGAAGCGCGAGGAAATCGGCGGGCGCCCCTTCTACTTCGGCAAGGGCTGCAAGACGTGCAACGGCACGGGCTACAAGGGCCGCCGGGGCGTCTTCGAGTACTTGCGCATGTCCGGCCCCCTGCGGGAACTCGTGAACAACAAGGCCCCCACCCTGATCATCCGCGAAAAGGCGCGCGAACTGGGCATGCGGACCATGCGCGAGGACGGCGTCCGCGCCATTTTGGACGGCTACACGACGGTGGACGAAGTCCTGCGCTACACATAAGGAAGCCGGACCATGTGGATGCCGCTTTGCAAAGTCCTGGCCGTTCTCGCGCTGCTTGTCGTCGCCGCGGCGCTTGCGACGCCGCCGGGGCGCCTGCCGCTCGCCTTGCGCGGACTGAACAAGCTTCTGCGCCGCGACCGGGGACTGCCCGCCGATTCCGGCGCCGCCCCCGCGCCCACCGCCTCCACCGGACGGCGGATCGCCGCGTTTATTCTCGTGTTGGGCGCTCTCGCGCTCGCTCTTTTCACCTAAAACAAGAGGAAAAACAATGAAAATCGCCATATTGGGCGCCGCCGGGCGCATGGGACACATCCTGGTCGACCTGGCCGCGAAAAGGGGAATGGACGTCGTCGCGAAGGTCGACATCGCCCCCGGCTACGACACGGCCTGGGGAGCCGGCACGGAAGGCGTGGTCGACTTCTCCTACCACACGGCCGTGCCCGCCCACGTCGAAAAGGCCGCCGCGGAAGGAATCCCCTACGTCATCGGCACGACGGGCCTCACCCCCGAGGAACAGGCGCGCGTGGACGCCTGCACGGCCCGCATCCCGATCGTGCAGAGCGGAAACTACTCGCTCGGCGTCAACCTGCTGCTCGAACTCGCCCACAAGGCCGCCAAGGCACTCGGGCGCGGCTACGACATCGAAGTCGTCGAAATGCACCACCGCCACAAGAAGGACGCGCCGTCCGGCACCGCCCTCATGCTCGCCAAAAGCGCCGCGGCCGGGCGCGGCGTGGATTTCGACGCGAACGTGATATTCGGACGCGAAGGAGAGGTGGGCGAACGTCCGGCCGACCAGATCGCCATCCACGCCCTGCGCGGGGGCAGCGTCGTCGGGGACCACACCGTCGTCTTCGCCGGCGACGTCGAGCGCGTGGAACTCACCCACAAGGCCCAAAGCCGCGAGGCGTTCGCCGCCGGCGCCCTGACCGCCCTCGAATGGGCCCAAGACCGGAAACCGGGCGCGTACACCATGCGCAATGTTTTGGGTTTACTTTAAGCCCGAGATTTGGTATACTATATCTCCACGTGACGGACTGTAGCTCAGTTGGTAGAGCATCTCACTTTTAATGAGGGGGTCGCGGGTCCGAGCCCCGCCAGTCCGACCATTGTTTTTGTGGTTATTATTCCTTTACGCCGCCTCGCGCGGCGTTTTTTATTTCCTTTCCCCTTGTTCGCGGACTGAATCCGCCACGGCGCACCCGGGACGACGAGGCGGGCGCCGGACTACCGTCCCCGTTTCGGCCTGAATTCGGAACCACGCATCCGGAATGCCGGCGACTTTCGGCTCTTCCAGTCTGCCCGGGGCAAGAGACCGCGGTCTTTTGGTCCGGAGACCACGGTCTCTTGTCGGCGTCCCAAGCAGACGGGGTTCGGGTATCCGGGCAACGGACGACGGCGTGCGGGCCGATTGGGTCCGCCGCCCGTGCAAAACGCGCCCTTCTATCCCGCGCGGACCTGTTTTCTGTTCCTTCGACGCGCAAAATATGCTATAATATACGCCATGAAAAAAGCAATCATAACTGGTGTCACAGGTCAGGACGGCTCCTATCTGTCCGAATTCCTGCTTGCAAAGGGCTATGAAGTCTACGGCGTCATCCGCCGCAGTTCCGTCGATTTCCGCGAACGGATCGCGCATTTGGAGGGGCATCCCGGGTTCCACCTCCACTACGGCGATCTGGGCGATTCGTCCTCGCTCGTCGCGCTCGTGGCCAAGGTCCAGCCGGACGAAATCTACAATCTGGCGGCCCAGAGCCACGTGCAAGTCTCCTTCGACGCGCCGGAGTTCACGGCCGACGTGGACGCGACGGGCGTCCTGCGCGTGCTCGAGGCGGTGCGCCTGTGCGGTCTCGCCCAGACCTGCCGCGTCTATCAGGCGTCCACGAGCGAGCTTTACGGCAAGGTGGAGGAAGTTCCCCAGAACGAAAACACGCCCTTCCACCCCTACTCGCCCTACGCCGTGGCCAAGCTCTACGGCTACTGGATTGTGCGCGAGTACCGCGAGGCCTACAACATGTACGCCTGCTCGGGCATCCTGTTCAACCACGAGAGCGAACGCCGCGGCGAGACCTTCGTGACGCGCAAGATCACCCTCGCCGCCGCGCGCATCGCGCACGGCCTGCAGGAAAAGCTCCTCCTCGGCAACCTCTCCTCCCTGCGCGACTGGGGCTACGCGAAGGACTATGTCGAGTGCATGTGGCTCATCCTCCAGCAGGACAAGCCCGAGGACTTCGTCATCGCCACCGGCGTCCAGCACAGCGTGCGCGAATTCGCCCTGCTCGCCTTCCACTATGCCGGCATCGAACTCGAATTCCGCGGCGAAGGTGCGGACGAGAAAGGCTATGACCGCAAGACGGGCAAATGCCTCATCGAGGTCAGCCCCGACTTCTACCGTCCGACGGACGTCGTCAACCTCTGGGGCGACCCCTCCAAGGCCAAGCGCGAACTCGGCTGGAATCCCCAGAAAACCTCCTTCGAGGATCTCGTGCGCATCATGATGGAGCACGACATGAAGAAGGTCGCCGTGGAGCGCGCCAACGAGCGTCTGCGCCTGAATCTGGCGGAATATCTGGAAAAGGGAGTGGTGAAATGATGAAGAAGGAAGACAAGATCTACGTCGCGGGCCACCGCGGCATGGTCGGAAGCGCCATCTGCCGCGCCCTGCGCGCGGCGGGCTTCACGAACATCGTCACGCGCACCCACGCCGAACTGGACCTCCTCGACCAGAAGGCCGTGCGCAACTTCTACGCCGCGGAACGTCCGGACGTCGCGATAATCGCCGCGGCGCGCGTCGGGGGAATCGGCGCGAACAGCGCGGCGAATGCGCGCTTTCTGTACGAAAACGAGCTGATTGCGCTCAATACCGTGTGGAGCGCGGCGGAAGCCGGAGTGAAAAGGCTGCTTTTCCTCGGCTCGACGTGCATCTACCCCCGCCTGGCGCCCCAGCCGATCCCCGAAAGCGCGCTCCTGACGGGTGCGCTCGAGAAGACGAACGAGGGCTACGCGCTCGCCAAGATCTCCGGCCTCAAACTGTGCGAATTCCTGCGCCGCGAACGCGGCCTCGTCTACCACTCGCTCATGCCCACGAACCTCTACGGTCCGGGCGACAACTACGACATCGTGCACGGCCACGTCCTGCCCACGCTGATCCGCAAGTTCGAAACGGCGAAGGACCACGTCGACCTGTGGGGGACCGGCAGCGCCATCCGCGAATTCCTGCACGTGGACGATCTCGCTTCCGCCTCGCTTTTCGCGCTGAATCTGGCCAATCCGCCCGATCTCATGAATGTGGGCAGCGGCGAGGAAGTGACCATCCGCCAGCTGGCGGAAGCCGTGAAAGAGGCGACGGGGTCCCGCGCGGAAATCCGCTGGGACGCGTCCAAGCCGGACGGCACCCCCCGCAAACTCTGCGACACCACGCTCATCCGCTCGCTGGGCTGGGCGCCCAAGATCGACCTGAAGGAGGGACTCGCCCGCACGGTCGCCGACTATCGCGCGGAATGCGCCGCGGGAACGGTGCGGCTCTAGGCGCGAAAGCGACCGCATCCGATGATATTCGGCTCTTGGCGCTATAGCGACTGTCAGAAAACGCTCGCGGCATTTTCCCCGGAGGAAGTGCCGCGCGTTTTTGCGCTTCTGGAGGAATCTGCCCGGGAGCACTACGCCGTCGGGTATGTGCGCTACGACCTGTCCCGCCCCTCGGCGCAGCCCCTCGTCTGGTTCCAGGTCTTCGCCGCGCGCACGCCCTACGCCCCGCCCCCGGCGAATCCGCCCGTTCTGCGCCCCCAGCCCGCCCTTTCCTTCGCGGAATACGCCCGCGCCATCGACGCCATCAAGCGCGCCATCGCCGCGGGCGACACCTACGAAGTCAACTATACCTGCGACTTCACCTTCCCCTTCGCCGGCGACCCCCGGGAACTTTTCGCCGCGCTCGCGGCGCGCCAGCCCGTCCCCTATCAATTCTACTGCGCGAACGAATACGAGACCATCCTTTCCCTCTCGCCGGAACTCTTCTTTTCGAAGGAGGCGGACCATGTGACCATGCGCCCGATGAAAGGCACCATCCGGCGCGGGACCACCCCCACGGAAGACGCCGAACTGAAGGACTTTCTGCGCAACGACCCCAAAAACCGTGCGGAAAACGCCATGATCGTGGACCTCGTGCGCCACGATTTGGGACGGGTAGCCCGGACCGGGTCCGTGAAAGCGACCACCCTCTTCGCCGTCGAAACGCACCCGACCCTGCACCAGATGACCTCCACAATCGAGGCGGATTTGCGTCCGAACACCTCATTATACGAACTTTTCTC
>DBKW01000073.1:8962-11907 GCA_002298665.1 Verrucomicrobia bacterium UBA740
AAATCATCCGCGAGACGGAAAAAGGCGACCGCGGCGTCTACTGCGGGGCAATCGGGGTACTGGAACCGGGCGGACGCGCCCTCTTCAGCGTCCCCATCCGCACCTTGCAGTGCCGCGCCGGGGCCCCCTGCTGGACGTACCGGGCCGGCGGGGCGGTCGTGTGGGATTCGGACGCGCGCGGCGAATGGGACGAAATGCACCTCAAGACCGCCTTCCTGCGTCCCAACTTCCGGCTTCTGGAGACGCTCAAGGTCGAAAACGGACGCATCCTTTTCCTGAGGGAGCATTTGGCGCGGCTGGAAACGGCGGCGCGGCACTTCGGCTTCCCCTATGAGACGCCCGAAATCGGCACGCCGCCGGACGGGATGCTGCGCATCTTGCTGGACGCCGAGGGACGCTACACAATCGAATCGCGTCCGCTCGCCGCAAACCCCCTGCCCACGCGCGCAGTCCTTTCCGAGACACCGGTGGACCCGGCGAACACGTTCCTTTACTTCAAAACCACCTGGTGCCCGTGGTATACGGTGGACCGCGCCCGTATTGCCCAAGGGGACATATTCGACGTCCTCCACGTCAACACCCGGGGAGAGCTCACGGAAGGCGCCCGCAGCAACATCGTCTTGGAGCTGGACGGACGCCTCTATACGCCGCCCGTCTCCTGTGGACTTTTGGGCGGGGTCGGCCGCGCCGATCTGCTCGCCCGCGGCATTTGCACGGAACGCGTACTGACAAGGGACGATTTGCGCCGCGCCACGCGCGTTTTCTGCGTCAATTCCGTCCGCGGACTCGTGGAAGTCCACCTCTAGTCCGCGGGGGCTAGGCTACCGCGACGGCGCTTCCTCTTCGGCGGCGGCGGCGTTTCCGGACTTGTTTACGCGCCCGAGGATGCTGGACGGGGCCCGCTCGTGGTTGAAATAGGAGTCTTTCACGGCGCCGTAGAGCGTGGAGAAATTGTCATGCGCAGAGGCGCGCGGCGCTTCTTTCACAAACCGCCACAACGAATCGAAAAGGTGGCGTGCGCTGAAGCCCGGGGTGGCGGCAGGACGTTTCATGCCGCACCCGGACATCTTGGCGACTTCCGAATCGACTTCATTGTTCATCATGCGCATATGGTACCATATAGCCTGTCGTTTGTAAAGAGCACCCGTTTGAATTGTGAATTGTCAAAGTAAATGCCCATCAGGTGACCTCTAGTGTGCGCCGCAGTTTGCCCTGACAGGTGTACCGGATTTTGAAAAGACCCCATCAACCCCACTCCCGCGGGGACGGAAACAAAACACTACGGGGTTTTGTTTCCGTCCCCGTGGGGTTTTTGTTTCGGGGTGCCCGGCGGGTGGTTTCCGTCCGTCAGCGCGGCGTTTGGACGGCGCGCTTCCAGAAGGCCATGCTCTTCGACAGGCCCCGCCCTTCCAGGTAGTTCGCAAGCGCCAGGTCGAGGGCGCGGCCGATTGTCGTCCAATCCGGCGCGGAAGGTTCCGTAAAGGGGATTTCGTTCCGGCAGAAGAGGCGCTTGCGCGGACGCTGCCGGACGGGCTTGATGCCGAAGCGGTCCGTCTCGCGCGCGATGGGCGAATGCACCGTCAAGGCGAAGCGGTGCCAGAAGGCGCTCTGCACGAGGTCCGCCCGGAAGAGGTCGCGGACGTAGCCGAGTGCGCCGAAGGCTTCCGCCTCCGTTTCGGTCGGGAAGCCGTACATCAGATAGGCGTGCACCATGATGCCCGCGGCATGGAACGCCTCCAGCGCCTGCCGGGCGGATTTGAGCGTAATGCCCTTGTTCATGAGCGCGAGCAGGCGATCGTTGGCGCATTCGAGCCCGCCCGTCACCGCGATGCACCCGGCGCGCGCCATGAGACGGCAGAGTTCGGGGGTGAAGGATGCGTCGAAACGCACGTTCCCCCACCAGGAGACGGCGAGTCTGCGGCGGACGATCTCCTCCGAGACGCGGCGAATCAGCGCGGGCGGCATGGCTTCGTCGACGAAATGGAAGCCCGCCCGCCCCCGGGCATGCCGGCCGAGCCGCTCCATCGCGTCCACGATCCGGACGGCATCGGGCATTTCGAAGCACTTGATGTAGGGCAGATGCACGTCGCAGAAGGCGCACTTGTGCCAGTAGCATCCGCGCGCCATCTGGAGCTTGATCCAGCGTCCGACGCTCCACAGCCGGTGCATGGGATTCTCCGTCTCGACGACATCGAAGTAGTCGTCCCATTCCACGCCTGCGTAGCTCGGCTCGACAAAGACGGGTATCGGGGTCCCCTCGGGGACGAAATAGCGGTATCCCTCGTCCAGGATGAAGTCATCGAAATACCGCCGCGGACGCGGATCGGTCATTTCGCGCAGTTCGGTCGAGACGAACCCGCCGCCCAGGAGGAGGCGGATGCCCGGATGGTGCGCCTTGACCCAGGCGGCTATCTTGAAGGCGCCCACCAGCGTCCCGGGGAACGGACACGTCACGCCAATCGCGGTCGGACGCGTCTCGGCGATTGCCTGCTCCAGGCGCCGTTCGAGGAAGCCGTCCATCACGCCGCGGCGGCGGATCTGGCGTTCAACCTGCCCGAAGTCCGCTGCGTTCGTGCTGATGCGCGCGGCGTAGCGGGAAAAGCCGAACGCCGGGTCTATCTCGTCGCGAATGCGCCGCGCCAGGTCCTCGATCCAGGCACTCGCCTCCACTTTCGCGTCCGCCGGGGCGTCGCCGGAAAGGAACTCCAGCAACTGTTCCGCCTCGTCCCCGCCGTATTCGACAAGGACGTCCCGGACCACGCCGATGGAAAGATCGCGCTGTTCCGCCGCGATGCCGTGCGCCTGCAGGAAGCCGACGAGGTGCATCGTCGTAGGGTACGGCGTATTGGTCTGCACGAGCGGCGGCGTCAGGAAAAGATAACGGGGGGATTTCATCCTTTGAAAAACGCGGTGAAGGCCCGGGAAAGGCCGTCTGCCTGCGCCGG
>DBKW01000076.1:0-4303 GCA_002298665.1 Verrucomicrobia bacterium UBA740
GCCGCCTCGATCGGCAAGGACTACGGCACGGACGCGACGGTCAAGAAGGACGACGCCCTCGCCGCCGCGCTGGACAAGCTCGAAAAGACGTACGACCTCGCCCACGCGAAGGTCCAGCTCTACAAGAGCGCGAACCAGGTGCAGAACTTCTGCGAATGCCTGGCCACGCGCAAGTGCACGATTTCGCCGGCGGAAGTCGGCGGGCGCGGCGCGACGCTGTGTCTCCTGTGCAACATGAGCTACAAGTACGACGCGTCCTTCGACTGGGATCCGTGCAAGATGGATTTCGCGGGCGGCAACTGCCGCGGCATGTCCATCAAGCGCGACGTCTACCGCAACGGCTGGGACATCGTCGTCTGACGAACGGGCTCTGAAACGGAGTGCCGCGGTGCGAAAGTTCCGCGGCATTTCGTTTATATGTTCCAACGCGATTGGCAAAAAAGAGAGTGGGATGCAAAAAACAATAATAACGAATGCGCATGTCGTTTCCCCAGGGATTGACATGGAAGGCGCGACAATCGTCCTTGAAAATGGCGAGATTAGCGCCGTAACGGCGGGTGAAGTGTCCGAAAAGGGCGCGGATACGCGCGTGGACGTTCAAGGCATGTACGTCATGCCGGGCTTCATCGACGTCCATACGCACGGTTCGGCGACCTATGATTTCTGCGATGCCGCCCCGGAGGCTGTTTTCAAGTTCGCCGAAGCGAAACTGCATGAGGGCGTGACGACGCTGCTGCCGACGACGTTGACGGTTTCGCACGAAGAGTTGATGCGTTCCGCGGCGAATGCAAAAGCGTATGTCGCGGCGGGTTCGCCGTTCTGCAAGGTCCCGGGTATCCATCTGGAGGGTCCGTTCATCAACGTCAAGTGTTGCGGAGCGCAGAATCCGGAATTTGTGCGCAAGCCTTCCTTCAAGGAAGTCGAGGAAATCGCGAATGTCTTCCCCGTCCGGCTCATTTCCTATGCAGTTGAAATGGAGGGCGGCGCCACGTTCGCCAGGGAGTGCCTGGAGAATGGAATCGTCCCCAGTTGCGGTCACACCGCCGCGAAACTGGCCGATTTGATGCCCGCCTACAAGAACGGGCTTCGCCATTTGACGCATTTCTGCAACCAGATGACGCCGCTCCATCACCGCGAAATCGGCATGGTGGGCGCCGGGTTCCTGCTGGACGACCTGGTGACGGAAGTGATTTGCGACAAAATCCACCTTTGTCCGGACATGCTGAAGCTGATTTTCACGAAGCGGCCGCTCGCGTCCATCCAGATGATAACCGACTCCCTCCGTTGCTCGCACTGTCCCGACGGCTACTCCTTCAACATGGGAGGACTGGACGTGCGGCTCGAGAACGGCGAAGCGCGCCTTGTGAAGGGCGGCAATTTGGCGGGATCCACGCTTTGGATGGGCACGGGACTCAAGAATGTGCATGATGTGACGGGCATTCCGCTCAAGGATCTCGTCCGCACGACGTCCTGGAACCAAGCGCTCGAACAAGGCTGGGGCGATCGTCTGGGCAAGGTCGAGAAGGGGTTTGCCGCCGATTTGGTGGTAATAGATCCAAAAACCTGGAAACCTGCAAAGGTCTTCGTTGACGGCGCGCAAAGAGTATGATATAATATACGCCAATGTGTGGATCGCTGACGATTCCCTGAGCGGAGGGATGGCCGAGTGGCTGAAGGCAGCGGTTTGCTAAATCGCCATACGGACTAATCTCCGTATCGAGGGTTCGAATCCCTCTCCCTCCGCCACTTTTATTGTATTTCCCGAAGATATCCGAGCCAGGAGAAAGAATGAAAAAGGCAATCGCTTTGACACTTTTATGTGCGTTGACAGGCGTCGCGTTCGCGTCGCCCCGTTGGAAGAATCTCACGGACAAGGCATGGGTCTCGGGGCCCAAATGCCGCGAAGCCGATCTGGTCGGGAGCGTGGTCTTTGTCTTCTATTGGCAGCCCGACCACGAGAACCTGGACGCGATACTGCCGCGCGTCGAAGCGCTTTGGGACGCCTACAAAGCCAAACATTGCGCGTTTGTCAGCTCCGTCTCGGGCAATCTGGAGGATGCGAAGAAGCTGATCAACGAGCACAAACTCTCGTTCCCCGTCTATGAAAAGCTCGATACGGCGGATGCACAGTCCCCGACCCGCTTTGGATTCCGCGTCCTGAATGTGCACGGAAAGGTCCTTTACGGCAACAAAAGTGACCGGGAGGCAACGGAGGCGCTTGTGGACGCGTTGGGGGAAGCCGGGAAACCTTTTTCTCTTTTGGGTTCCGTCGAGCTGGGAAAGAAAAGCAAGTACCGCAGCCTCGAGAAATCCCTTGTGCTCGGCAAGCCCGTGAAGAATATCGCCAAGAAACTGCGCGCCGACATCAAAAAAGCGGAAGCGAAATCGGCGACCGACGCCATTAAGGAGCAGGCTTCGGACGCGGAGGCCATTCTTTCGGCGCTGGACGGCGCAAAGACCGCGATAAAGGAGGAGATTGAGTCGCTTGCCGACTATCATGCCGCGCGGTCCGTCAAATTGGCCAAGCAGTATTGCGTTTCATTCCCTGAAGAGGCTGCGGAAATGAAGGCGAAGATTCCGGAATGGAACGCGAAGGCCAAGGAACAGGCGAAAGCGGCGGCGGAGGCGAAGAAAGAGTCCGCGCACAGAAAATGAGTTTTCTTCGCAGTACATTCGCGGTCGGGGCCTTGACCTCGCTTTCCCGCGTCTTGGGGCTCGTGCGCGAAATGCTGCAGTCCCGCCTGATTGGCGCCGGAGTGGAACAGAGCGCCTTCACGCTCGCTTTCGCCATCCCGAACATGGCGCGCAAACTTTTCGGCGAAGGGGCGCTGACCGCGGCGTTCGTGCCCGTTTTCAAGGGCGAACTGGAGAAAGAGGGGCTGGAGAAGGCGCGTGCCCTGGCGCGGGCCGTCCTGACGATGGCCTTCCTCATGCTGGGCGCGGCGGTTCTGCTGGCGGTTTTGGGCCTTACCATTGCGCTGGACTGCACGCCGTGGGGGTTCGCGCCGGACTCGGAAGCCTGTCGGCGCACCGCGCTTATCCTGCGGTTGACGCGCCTTTTGCTCCCCTATATGCTATTTATCTGCGGGGCGGCGTTCGGCATGGGCGTCCTGAACGCGATGGGAAAGTTCAAGGCCGCGGCGTTCATGCCCAGCATGCTCAACATCTTTTGGATCGCCGCGCTTGTCTTTCTGCTCTTTCTGGGGGACTGGTCCCTTTCGCAGCGCGTCGTTTTCGTCTGTTGGGCGATTTTGGCGGCGGGCGCGGCGCAAATGGCCTTCATGTTCGTCTGCATGCGCCGCCGCGGCATATCGCCGCGCTTCACCTTCGCGGGCTGGCGCACGCCGCCGGTGCGTCTTGTCTGGCGCAACACCTGCATCGCGGCGTTCGGCGCGGGGGCGGTCCAGATCAACTACATGCTAGACCAGGTTCTCGGACAGATTGCCGCGCCCTGGGCGGCGGGCGTAATCGGGTATGCCGAACGGCTGATGGACCTTCCGCTCGGGGTGATTGGTGTGGCGTTCGGCACGGTTCTCTTGCCCACATTTGCAGGACATTTCGCGCGCGGCGATCTGGGGGGCGCCCAGACCATCCTGCGCCAATCGCTCCGCTCGCTCCTCTTTGTCATGCTGCCCGCCGCGGCCGGACTGTGCGTCCTCGCGCCGGAAATCGTGCGCGTCATCTACGAAGGAAACGCGTTTGACGCGCAGGCGACGGTGCGGGTATCCCGGGCGCTGGCCGTTTATGCGCTCGGACTCGGATTCTTCGGCTGCCAGAAGTCGCTCGTGCCCTGGTTTCAGGCCCAAAACGACATGCGCACGCCCTTGCGCGTCTCCGTGGCGACGGTTTTGCTGAATGCGACGCTGAATATCCTCGCGGTCTTCCTGCTGCCGGTCGAATGGCGGCATGTGGGGCTGGCGGCGTCCACGGTCGTCTGCGCGGCGGCGGGGTGCGCGCTCCTGATTGGCGCGGCGCACCGGCGAAACGGGACGCTGGGGCTCGTGCACGACCTGCCGGACATCTTCCGTATGCTGTCCGCCGCGCTCGGCATGGCGGTCGCGCTGTATTTCTTGCGGCCGACGATAAATTCGCTTTTTGCGCCCCTGGGGGCTGAAATCGGCGAAATCGGCGCTTTGGCGGCGCTCGTGCTGGCAGGTATCGCCACCTATGCGGTTTTTTCGCTTGCCTGCTTCGGGACACGCGTACGGACGCTTCTGCGGCGGAGGCGCTAATCGGGTAGGACTTCGGGACGGCTTGGAAGGGGGTCTTTCCAAAACCTCGTAGTGTTTTCCCTAAAACCCCG
>DBKW01000076.1:4340-11722 GCA_002298665.1 Verrucomicrobia bacterium UBA740
TTCGGGCATCTGGCAGGCGGCTACGGGCAGACGTGCGCTTTATCCGGACAAATTGTGCATTTTCTATTTCGCTTTCGGATATTTTATGGTATAATAGTAGTCATATGAACCTGTTGAAAGTATTGTTTGGAACGAAGAACGAACGCGAGCTCAAGAAATTGTGGCCCGTGGTGCGTCAGATCAACCGCATCGAGGAAGAATATCAGAAGAAGAACTTTTCCGACGAAGACTTCCCCAAGATGACCGCGGCGTTCCGTGAACGGATTGCGAAAGGCGAGTCGCTGGACGATCTCCTGCCGGAGGCGTTCGCGCTCGTGAAGAACGCGTGCCGGCACCTGGTCGGCACGACGGAGGAAGTCTGCGGCCACACGCTGACGTGGAACATGGTGCCGTTCGACGTGCAGCTTCTGGGCGGCATCGTCCTGCACCAGGGCAAGATCGCCGAGATGCAGACGGGCGAAGGCAAGACGCTGGTGGCGACCCTGCCGCTCTACCTGAACGCGCTCACCGGTAAAAACGTCCAGCTCGTGACGGTGAACGATTACCTGGCCAAGCGCGACGCGACATGGATGGGTCACCTGTACCGGTACCTCGGCCTGACGGTCGGGTGCATCCAGAATTCGATGGACTCCGCCGAACGCCGCGCGCAGTACGCCTGCGACATAACCTACGGCACGAACAGCGAATTCGGCTTCGACTACCTGCGCGACAACGGCATGGCGCAGGAGCCGTCCCAGGTCGTGCAGAACGGGCATTATTTCGCGATCGTGGACGAAGTGGACTCCATCCTCATCGACGAGGCGCGCACGCCGCTGATCATTTCGGGTCCGGCGACGATGTCCACGAGCCACGTGTACCAGCAGCTGCGTCCGCTGGTGGACTCGATCGTGCGGGTGCAGACGGCGCAGTGCAACGAACTCGTGCAGGAGGCGAAGAAAGCGTGGGAGGCGAAGGATCTGGACAAGGTGCGCGACCGCCTCTACATGGTGTACCACTCCATGCCGAAGCACAAGCAGCTCCTGCACCTCCTTGAGAATCCGGAAATCCGCAAGATCCACGAGGACGGCGAGATGCAGATGCTCTCCGAGATGCGCCGCGACTACGCGCACGAACTGAAGGGGCGGCTCTATTTCACGATCGACGAGCGCACGCGCGAAGTGTCGCTGACGGACAAGGGATGCGAGAAAATCTGCCCGCAGGACCCGACGCTGTTCGTGTTGCCCGACCTGGCCGCGCAGATGAGCGCGGTGGACGGCGACGCGTCCCTGACGGAGGCCGAGCGGGTCGAAAAGCGCCGCGCGATACAGACGGCGTTCATGGAAAAGAGCGACCGGGTGCACGTCGTGAACCAGCTTTTGCGGGCGTACTGCCTCTACGAGAAGGACGTGGACTACGTCGTCCAGGACAACCACGTCTACATCGTCGACGAATTCACGGGGCGCGTGCTGCCGGGACGCCGTTGGAGCGACGGCCTGCACCAGGCGGTCGAGGCCAAGGAAGGCGTGGAAATCGAGAAGGAATCGCAGACGCTCGCGACCATCACCATCCAGAACTACTTTCGCCTCTACAAGAAGCTCTCGGGCATGACGGGCACGGCCGAGACGGAGGCGCGCGAATTCAAGGACATCTACAAGCTGGACGTCGTGTCGATTCCGACCAACAAGCCCGTCAACCGCATCGACGGCAACGACCAGATCTACCGCACGCAGCGCGAGAAGTTCAAGGCGATCATCGCCGACGTCTCCCGGCGCCATGCGAAGGGGCAGCCCGTGCTGCTCGGCACGGTGACGGTCGACACGAGCGAAATCCTTTCGCGCATGCTCAAGATGGCGCACATCCCCCACGAAGTGCTCAACGCGAAAAACCACGCCCGCGAAGCGGAAATCGTGGCGCTCGCGGGCCAGAAGGGCGCCGTGACGATCGCGACGAACATGGCCGGCCGCGGCACGGACATCAAGCTGGGCGAGGGCGTGCGCGAACTGGGCGGCCTGCACGTCATCGGGTCCGAACGGCACGAATCGCGGCGCATCGACCGCCAGCTGCGCGGACGCTGCTCGCGCCAGGGCGACCCCGGCTCGTCGCAGTTCTTCATTTCGCTCGAAGACCAGCTCATGCGCCTCTTCGGCTCGCAGCGCATCTCGGGCATCATGCAACGGCTCGGACTGCAGGAAGGCGAGGTCATGGAGCACAAGTGGCTCAACCGGTCCGTCGAAACCGCCCAGCGCCGCGTCGAACAGCAGCATTACGCCGTGCGCAAGCGCACGCTGGAGTATGACGACGTCATGAACAAGCAGCGCACGATCGTCTACGAACTGCGCGGCACGATCCTGACGGGCGACGCCGAGACGGTGCACGGCACGATCCTGGACGTCATGAACGACCTCGTGCGGACGCAGTGCGAACGGTATCTGGCGAGCGAGAAGGATGCCCAGCCGCTGGACTTCCTGAATTGGCTTGGCGTGACGTTCCCCGTGACGGTGACGGAAGAGGAACTGAAGCCGCTTCTGGGCAATCCTACCGCCGCGGGCGATCTCGTCTTCGGGCGGATCAAGGAGGCGTACGAGACGAAGTGCGCGGGCGAGGACCCCGAGATTCTGCCGCTCATGGAGCGCGGCGTTTTCCTGAGCGTCATCGACCGCGAATGGCAGGACTACCTGCGGGCGATGGACGACCTGCGCCAGGGCGTCAACCTGCGCGCCTATGGCCAGCGCGATCCGCTCATCGAGTACAAGAAAGAGGCTTTCGCCATGTTCGAGCGCCTGATGGCGTCCATCAAGACGAAAGTCGTCTCGAGCGAATTCCGTTCCACGACGGTGACGAACCTGCGGCGGATGCTCGCGGAGATGGAAGCGGCGAAGGCGCGCGCCCGGACGAACGAGGAGGCGATTTCGCTGGACGCGCCGGCAGAAGCGCCGCGCGCGGCGGAAGAAGCGAAGGAAGAAGCGCCGCGCGAGACCGCGCCCGCCGAACCGACGCCGCCCCGCGAGACGCGCCCCGTCGACAACAAGAAGGCCGTGGCGGAAGTGTTCGCCTCCATGATGTCCACGCCGGTGCAGATCCGTCCGGCTCAGACGGGCGGCGCGGCGTCGCATGCGGTCGGACGGAACGATCCGTGTCCGTGCGGCTCGGGGAAGAAGTATAAAAAGTGCTGTGGAAGGAATCAGATATGACAACTGCAATCATAGTCGCGGCGGGACGCTCTACGCGCATGGGCACGGGGATCGACAAGGCTTTCCTCTCGCTCGTGAACAAGCCGGTGCTGGCGTGGTCTCTTTTGGCGTTCGAACGCTGCGCGGATATCGACCGCATCGTTCTCGTCGTGCGCAAGGACCAGGTCATGGCGTCCAAAGCCGTGGTCAAGATGTTCGGCATCTCCAAGATGGACAAGATCGTGGCGGGCGGCGCGCGCCGGCAGGATTCCGTCAAAGCCGGCCTTGAGGCGTGCGAATTGGATACGCGCTTCGTGCTCGTGCACGACGGCGCGCGGCCGTGCATCACGCCGGAGGCGATCTCGGAAGTCGTCGCGGCGGTCAAGCGCACGCCGGCGGTGACGTTGGCGCATCGCGTGACGGACACCCTGAAGATCGTCCCCAAAGGCACGATCGTGACCGGGACGGAGGACCGGAGCAAGCTGTGGGCCGCGCAGACGCCGCAGGCTTTCCAGATCGGCGTCCTGCGCAAGGCGTATGCGGCGCTCAAGGACGAGGTCTCGGACGACTGCCAGGCGGTCGAACTGGCGGGCGAACAAGTGCGCGTGGTGGAGAGCAACCGTCCCAACTTCAAGATAACGACACCCGAAGATTTGCAATTGGCCGCGGCGCTCCTCAAGTGACATGGACAAGTGCATTGCTATCCTTGGCGACATCCACGCCAATCTCGACGCGCTCGACGTCGTGCTCGACGATTGCCGAAAGCAGGGCGTGACGGACTTTCTGTGCACGGGCGACGTCGTCGGCTACAACGCCTGTCCGAAGGAGTGCGTCAAGATAATCCGCGATCTGGGTTGTCTGGTCGTGAAAGGCAACCACGACCACTACATCACCTCGGCGCAGAATCTGAACGACTTCCAGCCGAATGCCGCCGCCGTCATCCGCTGGTCGCGCGGACAGCTTTCGGACGAGGATTTGGCTTGGCTGAAGAGCTTGCCGTTCTCCGTCGCGTTCATGGGCATGACGCTCGTGCACGCGACGATGGACCGGCCCGAGAACTTCGGCTATGTCTTCGACAATTACGAAGCCGCGGCGAATTTCGAAAACCAGAAAACCCCGCTTTGTTTTCACGGGCATACGCATTGCCCCATGATCTACGAAAAGCAGATGGATGGCGTGTACCGCATAGATCCGCAGGATATGCGTCTTGTGCCGGGACGCAAGTACTTCATCAACGTCGGGTCCGTCGGGCAGCCTCGGGACGGCGATCCGCGCGCGTCGTACGCGCTGTACTATCCGAAGACGAAAGATATCCGATTCCGTCGTTTGCCCTATGATGTGGCGACGGCGCAGAGTCGCATCCGCGCCGTCGGCCTGCCCGAGAGCTTGGCGCAACGGCTGGCGATCGGCAAATGAACTCTTGTGTAAACTCGAAACTGAAAGGTTGAACAATGAAGAACTTGACACTGTTTGCGGCTTGTCTGGCGCTAGGCTGCGCCGCGCGGGCCGAAACCCTGACGGTGCCCATGCGGGAAGGCGAAGGCTGGTTCGGCGGCGCCACGACGTTTGGCGCGAAGGCTCCCTACGGATTGCGCACGGCGGAGCTCAAATTCGACATCCGCGCGAACAATTACCAGAACCAGGCCGTGCCGTTCCTCCTGTCCACGAAAGGACGCTATATTTGGAGCGACAAAGCGTTTTCCTGCGAGGTGACGAACGGCGAGATCCGCCTGACGGGCGAGGCGCCCATCCGGCTCGTGCAGGCGGGGACGACTTTGCGCGCGGCGTTCCGCGACGCGGCGACGCGGCACTTCCCGGCTTCCGGCAAGCTTCCCGACCGTGCGCTTTTCGCCAAGCCCCAGTGGAACACGTGGGTCGAGCTGACCTACAACCAGAACGAGAAGGATATTCTCGCCTATGCGCGCGCGATCGGCGAGAACGGCTTCCCCACGGGCGGCGTGCTGATGATCGACGACACGTGGCAGTTCGGCTACGGCGTCTGGCAGTTCGACCCGCGGCGGTTCAACGACCCGAAAGGGATGATCGACAAGCTCCACGCGGCGGATTGGAAGGTCATGCTGTGGGTCTGCCCCTTCGTCTCGATGGACTCCCCCGGCTACCGCGAGATGGCCTTCGGCCTGCTGGACGCCGGCGTGCGCACGGAACGCGGCGGTCTGCTCTGCGAAAAGCCCGGCGACCCGAAGCCTGTTTCGTGGTGGAACGGCAAGAGCGCCATCATCGACTTTACGAGTCCGCGCGGCGCGGCCTGGTTCGCGCGCGAACTGAAGCGCCTGCAGACCGATTACGGGGTGGACGGCTTCAAGCTGGACGCCGGCGACATGGATGAATATCCGGCGCCCTACACGACCCACGAGAAGGCGTCGCCTTCCGAACTCTGCGAGGCGTACGCCAAAATCGGCCTCCAGTTCCCCCTCAACGAGTATCGCGCATGCTTCAAGATGGGCGGACAGCCCCTCGTGCAGCGCCTCTGCGACAAGGACCACAGCTGGGCGGCCGTCCAGGCGCTCGTCCCGGACATGATCCAGGCGGGGCTGATGGGCTATCCGTTCGTCTGTCCGGACATGATCGGTTCGGGCCAGTGGACCGCATTCACGCCGGCGGCGCCGTTCCCCTACGATCCCGAGATATTCGTCCGCAGCGCCCAGGTGCACGCCCTCGCGCCGATGATGCAGTTCTCCGCCGCACCGTGGCGCCTGCTGAAGGGCGAGCATCTGAAGGCGGTGCGGGACGCGGCGTGGCTGCGCATGAAGTTCACGCCCTACATCCTGCGCGTGGCCGAGGAATCGGCGAAGACGGGCGAGCCGATGCTGCGGGCGATGGAGTATGCGTTCCCCGGGAACGGCTGGGAGACCGTGACGGACCAGTTCATGATGGGCGACGATTTGCTGGTCGCGCCGCAGACGGTCAAGGGTGCGCAGTCGCGCACGGTGGCCGTCCCCCCCGGCGAGTGGGTGAGCGACGAAGGGCGGACCGTCTCCGGCCCCGCCAAGATCGAGGTGCCGACCCCCATCGGCCGCCTGCCCTACTTTGTGCGCAAGGGCGCGAAGTTGTTCTGACGACACCTGCCGCGCGAGGCCATTCTTAGCTCTTGGACGCGGCGTTCAACAGAACGGAGATTTTGAATATGTGCTCGACCAGCTTAGGGTCGAGCACTTTTTCCAGATACGGCACGACCTTGTGGCGCACTTTGTTGCGCTCAATCGAAATATCCCCGTTCGAGGCGTCCTCGCGCCATTCCTCGCCGTATTTGCGCAAATAGTCCTTGAGTTCGCGGTCGCGGCAGCCAAGAAGGGGGCGCACGAAGCGGACGGGTCCGACGGAAGAGGTTTCCTTTATTCCGGCGAGGCCTTCCGGACCCGAGGCGCGGCGAATGCGCATGAGGAACGTTTCCGCCACGTCGTCCATGTGATGTCCGGTCGCGATGGCCTCGAGGCCGAGCTTCCGCACGCAGTCCGAGAAGAAGTCGAGCCGCACGCGCCGCGCGGCCATCTCAAGCGATTCGCCGCGGTTGCGGCAGACGTGGGCATGGATGCCCTTGAACGGGATTCCCAGCCGCTTCGCCAAATTGCGCACAAAGCGGTATTCTTCCTTGGATTCCTCCCGCAGGCCGTGATCCACATGCAAGACGACGAAGCGCTGGGCGGCATTCTTCTTCTTGCCGCCCTTGGTGAGCAGAAAAGCGAGCGCAACCGAGTCGGCCCCGCCCGAAACGGCGAGTCCTATGCGTCCAGACGGCAAAATTGAACGGTTTACTCTCATTTTGGAGAATTATTGGCGGAGAGAGAGGGATTCGAACCCTCGGTGGACTTGCGCCCACACAACCTTTCCAAGGTTGCACCATCGACCACTCGGACATCTCTCCATTGTCATGCGCCCAGCTTGCGCTTGGTGCCAGAGGAGGGACTCGAACCCTCACGTACTTGCGTACGGCAGATTTTGAGTCTGCTGCGGCTGCCATTACGCCACTCTGGCCCGTTGTTGGAGCGGGCGAAGGGAATCGAACCCTCGTCATCGGCTTGGAAGGCCGACGCTCTGCCATTGAGCTACGCCCGCCAGCCAAACGAACGAAAGATAGTATATCATATTTTTGTTTTGGGGACAAGGGGGAATATGCGCGGTAGCCCGAAAATGCCCCTTGACGCCCGCCTCTGCATTTTCTACATTCTCTACACGGTTAATTACCCCGCCCCTCTCCACGATCTCCTGATCTCC
>DBKW01000055.1 GCA_002298665.1 Verrucomicrobia bacterium UBA740
GCAGGGGACTGCGGCCCCTACCGTGGGTTGGGGGGGCATGGTCCGGTGCGTGTGGGGCGTAGGCGTGTTCCGCCGCGCAACATCCCCCCTCCAACGGTAGGGGCGGCAGTCCCCTGCCGCCCGCACGGTATTGGCCGGGGAGAACATGGAGAGAGGCGCGTTCTACCCGGTCCTCCTGTCCCGGTCGTCCCGCCGCACGGGCGTGGAGACTGGGGAGTTTCAGACCGGAGGTCAGGCCTCCGGGTTAGGCATGCGGCCGCGGCGGATGACGTAGGCCGCGAAGACGAGCGCGACGAGGAGGGAGAGTCCGATCGAGACGGAGAGGGGAAGTCCACCCGGGATGAGGCCGTGGGGCTGGCCCTTGTCCGCCGAGGTCCAGAGGATGAAGGTGGTCACGACGCTTGTCATGAACATGCCGGGGATGAGCGTCACGAGCGCGGCGCATTTGCGTCCGCCGCGCAGGAGCCAGACGGTGCAGGCCATGAGGGTGGTGGCGGACATCACCTGGTTGCCCCAGGCGAAGTAGTTCCAGATGTGGGCGAAGGTCTCGGCGCTCTTGTCGCTCCAGTGGAGGCAGAGGGAGACGAGGGCGATCAGGGGCAGGCAGACAAGGATGCGCGGCAGAATTTTCTTCTGGGGAATGCCGAGGATTTCCGCCAGGCTCATCCGGGCGCTGCGCAGGCCGGTGTCGCCGCTCGTGACGGCGAGGACCACGATGGCGAAGACCGTCACGCCGCCCATCCAGGGTCCGAGCAGCCAGGTCGTGACGCGCCCGAGGACGTCCGCCGGGGCGAGGTAGAGGGTGGCGGGGTCCTTGTTGTACATGGCCAGCGCCGCGGCGGCCCAGATCATGGCGATGACGCCTTCGGCGATCATCATGCCGTAGTAGGTCGTGCGCGCCTCGCGTTCGCTGCGCATGGTGCGCGCCACGATGGGGCTCTGGGTCGCGTGGAAGCCGCTGATGATGCCGCAGGCGATGGTGACGAAGAGGAGCGGGAAGAGCGGGCTGCGTCCGCCGGCGTCGAAGACTTCCGCGCGGTACTTCAGGAAGGCGGGGCTTTCCTGGAGGAGTTCGGGCGACTGGACGCCCACGACGACCAGGGCCACACACATGGCAAGCGAACCGACGATGAGAAGTCCGCCGAAGTAGGGGTAGATTGCGCCGATGATCTTGTCGACGGGGAAGAGCGTGGCGACGATGTAGTAGACGAAGATGGCGACCGCCATGGCGGTGAAAAGCGGCACCGACGGGAACACCGTGCGGTCGATGAGACTGGCGGGGATGTTGATGAAGACGGCCACCATCAGGATCAGAAGGAAGATGAGCGCCACGGAGAACACCGCCGCATAGACCTTGCCCAGCAAGGTAGCGACAATCGTCGGCAGGTTCGCGCCCTTCATGCGCAGAGAGATGAACCCGCTGACGAAATCGTGCACCGCGCCCATGAAGACGCAACCGACGGGGATGATCAGCAGGGCGACCTTGCCGAACTTGATGCCCGCGATCACGCCGATGACCGGCCCGACGCCGGCGATGTTCAGCAGCTGGATGAGCATGTTCTTCCACTTCGGCAGCGGGACGTAATCGACGCCGTCGGCCTGGGCGAGGGCCGGGGTGGGACGGTCGTCCGGGCGCAGGATGCGCTCGACGAAACGGCCGTAGATGAAATAGCCGAGGATCAGAAAGATCAGTCCGCCAATAAACCAGCTCATGGAATGTCCTTTGTGTTATTTGGATTTCAATATTCAGATTTCAATCGCTTGCGACGAAAGAGGATTCGCCTCCAGGGCCGCGACGACCTTGAGGGCCTGGACGGTCTCGGCCACGTCGTGCACGCGCACGACCTGCGCGCCGTGGAAGGCGCACCAGACGGCGAGGCCCAGATTGCCGCCGAGGTTCTTGCCGGTCCGCTTCTCGCCGGTGAGTTTCTTGACGAGGCGCTTGCGGCTGGCGCCCACGAGGACGCGTCCGCGGCGCGCGAAGGCCGGAATCCGGTGCAGGAGCGCCACATCCTCCTCGCGCGTTGTGCCGAAGCCGATCATGGGGTCGAGGTAGAGGCGGTCCCTGTAGGGCGCGAGATCGAGCCGCGCATCGTCGAGGCAGGTCCACGGCAGGACGAGTTCGGCCCGGGGATGGCGATCGAGGAGCGCAAGCATCGCGGGCACCGGCTCCGGGTAGACGCAATTCAGGATCGTGGCACCGCAGTCGAGCGCGAACGCCGCGGTCTCGGGGTGGTAGGTATCCACCGAAACGGGCACCGGCGACGTGGACGCGAAGGGCTCGAGAACGGGGCGCAGGCGCTCGATTTCGCGTTCCGCCGTCAGGGGCGTCGCGCCGGGGCGGGTGGATTCCGCGCCGAAGTCCAGGATCGCCGCGCCTTCGGCGACCGCGTTGTGCGCACGGCGGAGGGCTTCTTCGGGGCGATAGTAGAGTCCACCGTCCGAGAACGAGTCGGGCGTGACGTTCACAATGGCCATGACGTTGCAGATCATGTCTGTTCGAATTCCTTCAGGATGGAGTAGATTTCGTCGAGCGTGCGCACCGCGTTGAGGCGCGCGCGCAATTTCGCCGCACCGGGGCGGCCGTTGAAATAGCGGAAAAGATGGGTATGCATCTTGATCGCGGCGTAACCGTCGAGGCGCGGCAGGGGTTCCGCGGGGAAATGCTCCACGAGCTGCCGGTGGAAGGCGAGAATGAGCTCGAGGTGGCGCCGGGCGCGCGTCGCCGGGTCCGGCGGGGCGACGGGGAGTCCCTTCAGGCGCGCGAAGATGTCGGGGTCGGGCAAGGCGGCGCGTCCGATCAGGATGCCGGCGACGCCCGTCTGGGCCATCGCCTTCGCGGTGGCGGCGTCGACGACCGAGCCGTTGCCGACGACGGGGATGGACGCGGCCTCAACGACGCGCGCCAGGGTATCGAGGTGGACGGGCCCGCCGTGGCACTGGCTCGTGTAGCGCGCGTGCAGGAGAAGTCCGCGGGCGCCGGCCTTTTCGGCGAGCGAGAGGATCTCGAAGATGCTCGTGTCGCCGGGATGCGGCCCCAGGCGTGTCTTCAGCGTGACGGGCAAGGTCGTGTTCGAAACCATGGCCTCGAGGAGACGCGCAATCTTCGGCGGGTCTTCCATCAGTTTGGAGCCTGCGCCTGCGCGCGTCACCGTCCGCATGGGACAGCCCGCGTTCAGATTGATTTCGGTGAAGCGCCCGAGGTCCGTAATGTACTTCGTCGCGTAGGCGACGTCGTGCGCGTCGGCGCCGAAGATCTGGCACGCGACGGGGCCTTCGCCCGGGAGGAGCTCGAGCAGGCGCCGCGTGGGGGCGTGGCCGTGGGCGAGCGCCGCGGCGCTCACCATCTCGGTATAGGTCGCGTCCGCCCCGCCCTGCCGGCAGAGGAGTCGAAACGGCGCGTCGGTAAAGTCCGCCAAGGGCGCGAGAAGGTAGTTCATTCGGCGGTTTTCCCGGACGCGGGGGTCTGCGCCGGCGCGGGCGGTTTCGCGAACAGCCTGGAAAGGAGCTCGGGGGTCAATACGGGGTCGGAGTACGGTGCGGCGGCGTCCACGACGGCGAAGCTCACGAAACTCGGCGCGCTCCAGCGCGTGCCCTTCCCGCGCGTGTAGACGGCGATGTCCACGTGGTTTGTCGGCGTCATCAGGTCGCGCCGGAGCACAACGCGCGCCGTATCCGTCCCGAGGTGCGTCAGTTGCGCGGCGCGCCGGTCGTCCTGCACGACCGCGAAGCGATACTCCTCGCCGCCCGCGGCGGTGATGATGAACGTCCGCTGGGGTGAATCGATGCGCAGGACGGCGGCCCATGCGCAGGGAGTGGCGTAAGTGAGCTCGGGCCATTCGCCTTCGCCGCCCGTGTCCAGGCCCGAGACGTTCGCGACGAGGGCGACGGGCGGGAGCGCCTCGACGGTCAGCGCCGCGGCGGAAGCCGCCAGGCGGGCGGTGTCGAGTCCGTTCGGCGGGAAAGCGGAGGGATTGGCCTTGGCGGTGAAGTAGTCCTCCGGCCGCGGGGCCGTCTTCAGCGCACCGCGCATCAACATCTGCAGGACCGGCGCCCACAGGCCGCGGCGAACGATTTCCGCGCGGACCGCCGGCTTGAGGGAACGCCAAACGAGAAGCGCCGCCCGCAAATAATATTGATCAGACCAACTGCGGCCCTGTGAGACGAGCCAATAGGGGGTTGTCGAGGCGAAGACGTTGCCGTTCGTGCCCAGCGGCGGATAGTCGAACGCCGCGGGGTAGACCCAGAACTGGTTGGAGAGATAGAACGCCTGCATCAGCGGCAAGCGCCGCGTCTCGCCCGTCATCATCGCGCGCGGCAGGGACCGCCAGAGGGGCCCCACCGTCATCGCACGGCTCGCGTTGCCGATCACCGGGTAGGGATAGGCCGTGTTGGGGAAGTCCAGATCCATGCCGCGCTGGCGGCCGTCCAAGTCGAAGCCAATCGGGGTCAGACCCGGCCAGTTTGTCATCACGAGCGTGGAGTGGCCGCCGTCGCGATTCACATAGAGGAGCCCCGCGTAGGGGAGGGACGAAGGTTCCGCCCATTGCACGAGCGCATTGAAGCAGCCTCGCTCGAAGTCCCACGCCAGATTGGGGGCGCCCAGCACGAGCGGCTTGCCCGCCACGCCGATCGCCGGGGCCACCGCGAGCGGACCCGTGAAGATGGGTCGGTCGCGGATGGAATCGGCATAATCGAGCAGTTCCTTGAAGCGGGGCAATTGCGCGATCTTCTTGAAGTCCGCATCCTTGCGCATCTTTTCGACGTCGCGGAACCCGAGGTCGATCGCCTTTTCAAGTTCGTCCAGCGCGGGGGCCGGGTCTTTGGCGTAGGCGAGCGAACAGGCGAGGTTGTAGTGCCAGATAGGGTCGTCGGGCAGGAGCGCGATGCCCTTCTTGCAGGTTTCCACGCGCGTTTCAATGTCGTTCGTGAGCAAGGCCGAACGAAACCGCTTGCACAGGGCCTCGTGCACGGGCTGGCGCGCGGGATAGTCCCAGACGGTCAGCAGACCGAGGAAAAGCGCACACAGAATATTCATTTGCCGAACCTCATCCAGTTGGGGAGCTTCACCATGCGGGCTTCGCGGCTCTGGTTCGTGGCGAGCGTCTCGGTCGTGCCGATGGATGGCGACTCGAGCGCCGCCAGACGCGTCATGAGCGTCTGCTGGCGCAAAGCCTGCTGCTGGCGCATGGCCTCGTTGCGCTGCCGCTCGGACAGCAGTTCCTGTTCGCGCAGTTGCAGTTTTTCGCGCAATTCCTGCGCCTCGGCGCGCAACTGGGCGACATCCTTGGCGCCTTCGGCCTGGCGCTGGAGTTCGTTCACGCGCCGGTTGAAATCATTCGTCAGTTCCTGGACCTTCATCTCGTAAAGGCGCGCCGATTTCTCGCTCGTCTGGCGGAGCGTCTTGAGTTCTTCGCGCAACTGCGCCGTACGCGGGTCTTCCGGACGGTTCGCGAGTGCGCGCCGGGTCATTTCCTCGATATCCGCCCCGGCGCACTTGAGCAATTCCCGCCGTCGCTGGCCCAGCCGGTCGATGCGCTCTTCCGCACGCCGCTTGAATTCCGCCAGTTCCTTCTTTTCCGCCTCGACGACCGCGTCGATTTCGTTCACCTCGGCGGTCATGAGTCCGTAAACGGCTGCCTGTATATCCGCGATTTCCGCGGCGGTTTCGGGCAGGCGGCGCAGTTCGGCTTCCAGCGCGACGATCTGCTCGTGCATTTTCGCTTCGCGGGAATTGGCTTCGCGCGCCAGCGCCTGCATGCGCTCCGCCTGCTCCTTTTCGCGCGCCGCGGACGCCTGGGCGGCGTTGTCCAGGCGCTGCTGCAAATCCATCGTGTGCCGGCGCTCTTCGGCCAGGAGCCCCTCAAGCTCCTTGACGCGCGTTTCGTCCACGACCTTCTTCTCCACAATGCGCTCGACGACGCGCTCGACCGACGCAGGCGGCTCGGCGGGCGCCGCTTCAGCCGACGGGTCCGCGGGCGCGCCATTCTGTCCGGGCGCGGCCGCCATCTCGGGCGCAGGCGCGGCGACAGCCTCCTCGAAGGGCGGGCGCGTTTCAATGAGCGTAGCCGACGCCGGGAGGCGTCCCGAGGCCAAGAGCGCTTCCGCCGCTTTCCTGTTGAAGGGACCGCGCGGCAGACCGTCCCCGAGATCTATAGAAAAGCGCATGTCCAGAAAAGGGACGTCTTCCACGCGCCGCCAGACGATCTGGTCGCTCGAGATCTCTTGTCCCGGCTGGATGCGCCCCATCTGCGCCCACTCGACAAGGCGTTCGCGGGGTTCGGGCCCGAAAGTTTCATCTTGCGTCCGCAAATACCAGGCTTGATCGTTCATTTTTTTCTCCTGCTGAAGATGTTCGCGAGCCCCGAGGGATCCTGCCGGCGCACGACTTGCGCCAATTCGCGCGCCGCGGCCGCTTCAAGCGCCGCGAGACGTGCGCGGTCCACGGAGGGGAAAAGGGCGCCGGAAGGCGGCGGGAATTCGGCATCCGTGGCGGGACTTTCGTCCTCGACGAGCGCCGCACGCGGCGGGGGTTCAACCTCGATGATGCGCTCCACCACCTTCTCGACCGGGACTTCTACGCGCTTCTCCACTATCTTCTCGACCACCTTCTCGACGACGATTGGCTCGGGGTCTTTGTCTATCGGCAGGAAGTGGCGGCGATAGATATTCGCCTGCGGGGGGATTTCGCCGGCCGCGGCGAGACGCGACACGACGGCGCGGTTGAAGGGACCGAAGAACTTGCCCGGTTCCGCCTCGACGACCCAATGCATCTCCAGCTCGGGCATCAACTGCGCGGGAATCCACTGGCGCCTGTCGCGCGACACGAAACCGGACGGGTCGACACGCCCTTCTCGCGACCACTCTTTCAAGGTCTCGCGGTCCGCCGGACCATACACCTTACCATCCGCTGAACGGACATACCATTCTTTTTCTGCGTTCATCGTCTAATATTATAGCAAAACCAGGCGTGTTTTGGTATAATCTAAGACATGGAAATTTCACCGTTCTTTTCGCGCACCGAGCGGATGCTGGGGCCGGGGCTGATGAAGCGGCTCGCATCGACGCGCGTGGCCCTTTTCGGCACGGGCGGCGTGGGCAGCTGGTGCGCTGAAGCTCTTGTGCGCACCGGCATCGGGCATCTCATGCTCGTGGATTCCGACTGCGTCGCACCGTCCAACATCAACCGGCAATCAATGGCCACCATGCAGACGCTGGGCAGGCCCAAGGTGGAGGTTCTCGCCGAACGCCTGCGCACGATCAATCCGGAAGTCGAACTGGACGTGCGGCGCGCGGTCTACGAGGAAGCGACGGCGGCGAGTTTCCATCTGGAGGAATTCGACTATGTCCTCGACGCAATCGACTCGCTCGCCGAAAAAGCCGCGCTGATCCGCCACGCCCTGTCCATTCCGTCCGTCACGCTTTTTGCTTCCATGGGCGCGGCGCTCAAAATGGACCCCGGGCAGATCAAGACGGGGCGTTTCCGCAAAGTCGAAGGAGACGGGCTTGCGCGCGCCCTGCGCACCAAATTCCGCAAGACCGGCGGCATCCCCGCGCGCGATTTCCTGTGCGTGTGGAGCGCGGAGCAGCGCACCAACCGCGGCGAAGAACGCGCCGAGAAGCCGTCCGCCGACAATCCCCGCGATTGGAACGCCAAGAAAGCGCGCGTCAACGGCACGGTCATGCATGCGACGGCCATGTTCGGCCTTGTTCTCGCGAGCCTGGTCATCCGCGACTGCGAAGAGAAATACGAAAGAAGCCTTTCATGAACGTGCTCGTCGATTTTCTCGCCGTCTTTGCCGGGGGCGGCCTCGGGGCGGCTTTGCGCTACGCCCTTTCCCTGCTGGCGAACGGCAACATGTGGGCGACCCTGTCCGTAAACGCCTTGGGGTCCTTCCTGATCGGGTTCTTCGGCGGGTTCGTACACGCGCCGACGGCACGGCTCTTTCTGATGGCGGGGTTTTGCGGCGGGTTCACGACATTCTCGACGTTTGCGAAGGAAAACGTCCTTCTTCTCGCGGAGGGCAACTATGCGCTCTTCGCCCTTTACACGGCGACATCCTGCGCGCTCGCGATCGGCTGCGCCGCGCTGGGAGTTTACCTTTCGCGCTGAGAACCGGACTCTCAGCGCGTCCACACGCACATGCCGACTTCGATGCGCGCGGGGTTGATGATATTGCCGGGAATGACCTTGTTCCGTATGGTGTAGTACGTATCCGGATCGTTCCACTTCTTGCCGACCAATTGGGAGGCGGTCATTTTCTTCGACACGCGCCCCCGCGCCTTGTAGCCGCGCGCCTTCAATTCGGCGATGTTTTTGGGCGGCAGGCGCAACGTAGACGCGCGCGCGGGCTGGGCTTGCGTTTTCGTTTTCTTCTTGGACTGCACGTAGACTCTCCGAGGCGGCGTCTTCGGACGCGCAACGGAAGCCGGATAAACCGACCGCCACGTATCCACATTCCCGTACAGGACTTTCGCCAGGTAAGCGTCGCCGACGACAAGACGCTTGGCGCGCGTATCCGGATCGTAGGCGGGGCGCGACGAAAGCCCCAGGACGCGCCGCACGCTCGGCATGGCGAACAGCATGCCGCACCGCTTGCGTCCGCGATGCTTGCGCTTCTGCCATTTGTTGGGGGCACCATAGGCGACATGGCTGTGGCAAACCACCTTGTCATCGCTCAAATGGTACATGTTCTGCAGTTCGGAGACGAGCTTGGCGACGGCCCGCAGTTGGACGAGGGGCATCGCTTTGTCGTGGTTGCCCACGCATTCGATGCCGATGGAAAACTTGTCCACGTCTTCCTTGCCCCGCCACATGGAACGTCCCGCATGAAACGCTTCGCGGTCGCGGTCGACGATTCGGTAAACCGTCCCCTCTTCCGTGACGCAGAAATGACATTCGCCGCGCTCGGAGAGTTTGTTGAGCGACCCGCGCGCGCCGCCTTCCGTCGTGTGAAGGACGATCAGTTCGGTCGAGGAACGGATGGCGCGCTCGGGGTTGCGCGGGCTCGCGTAGCGGTTGGAGGCGTCTATCGCCTGCGCCGCGGACGCGGCGAAAAGCGCGAGAAGCGCCAATCCCCGCGCGAGGCAAAGCCGGTTCTGGACCCGCCGTTCCACGTCCAACCTCTCCCCTCAGCGCAAAAGCACAATCGCGTGCGCAATGATCCCACGGCCCGCGCCGACATCGTCCATTTTCTCGTTTGTCTTCCCCTTGACGGAAACGCAGTCGAGGGGAATGGAAAGCAACTGCGACAGGCGCGCCCGGATCGCGTCGACATGCGGTCTCAGGCGCGGCTTTTCACAGATGACGGTGCAGTCCAGATTCTCCAGTTCATGTCCCGTCGACCGGACTTCCGCCAGGGCCGCGGCGAGAAGGACGGTCGAATCCGCCCCCGCCCACCGCGGATCGGCATCGGGGAAATGGGACCCGATATCGCCGTGGGCGATAGCGCCGAACAGCGCGTCTATGAGCGCGTGCAGAAGAACGTCCCCGTCCGAATGCGCCTTGAGCCCCGGCGCGTCCGGAATAAGGACGCCGCCCAGCACCAAAGGCTTGGCGGCGTCGAAAACATGCGAATCGTATCCGTACCCGATGCGCATCAGACAAGAGCGAGATCCGCAAGCGTGGCCCGCAGGATCGCGAGATTGGCGTCCGTCGTTTCGCACAAGGGCAGACGGAACGCACGCGTGATCCGTCCCGTCAGCGCAAGCGCCTCTTTCACCATGACCGGATTCGTGTCTATGAACAGGTTGTGGAAAAGCGGATAATAGCGCCGATGCAGATCCCGGGCCGAGGCGAAGTCTCCGGCCAGCGCCAGACGCACCAGGTCGCCCATTTCCTTCGGGATGATGTTCGACGCCACCGAAATGACGCCCTGCGCGCCCACCGAGATCATGGGAAGCGTAAGGGAATCGTCGCCCGACAGGACGGCGAAATCCGGAACCAGGTTCTTGATGGCCGACACGCGTTCGACGGAACCCGCCGCTTCCTTTATCGCCACGATGTTGGGGTGCTTGGCCAGACGCGCCACGACGTCCAGGGGAATTTCCTTCCCCGCGCGCCCCGGCACGTTGTAGAGGACGACGGGCAGACCGAGATCGGCGACCGTCATGAAATGGCGGTAGAGACCTTCCGAATTGGGCTTGTTGTAGTAGGGCGTCACCTGCAGACACGCGTCCGCACCGCCCATCGCGATGACGGCTTCCGTCAACGAGACGGCTTCCGCCGTGGAATTGGCGCCCGTCCCCGCCACGATGCGGCATTTGCCGGCGGCGAATTCAATCGTCTTTTCGATGACCTTGTGGTGTTCCTCATGCGTCAAGGTCGGCGATTCGCCGCTCGTGCCGACCGAACAGATGCCCTCGACGCCCGCGGCGGTCTGCCGCGCGACAAGCGCCTGCAACGCACCATAGTCCACCGCCCCCTGCGCGGTGAACGGCGTCACAAGCGCCGTAATCGTGCCTTTGAGTTCCATGTGCACCATCTCCCTTAAACGCCCACCGTACGATTAGCCGTTCTTCTTCTCGAAGTCCTTCATGAAAGCGACGAGGGCGTCCACGCCGGCCATCGGGAAGGCGTTGTAGATCGTCGCGCGGATGCCGCCGACCGAGCGATGCCCCTTGAGCGAGCTCATGCCGAGCGCCTTGGCCTCCTCCACGAAGCGCTTGTCCAAATCCGCGTTCGGCGTCGTGAACGTCACGTTCATGTTGGAACGGAACTCCGGGAGCGCCGTGCCTTTGTAGAACCCGCTCGCGTCGACGACGTCGTAGATCTTCTTCGCCTTTTCGTCGTTCAGCTTGAAGAGGTTCTCCTTGCCCATCTTCTTCACCCACTTCATCACGAGCCCGAACACATAGATCGTGAACGTCGGCGGCGTGTTGTAGAGCGAATTGTTGTCCACGTGCGTGCGGTACTGCAGCAGCGTCGGAATCTTCTCGTCGCCCTTCGCGGCCAGCTCCTTCTTGATGGCGACGACCGCCATGCCCGCCGGACCCAGGTTCTTCTGGGCGCCCGCGTAGAAGAGGTCGAACTGCGTATAGTCGCGCGGGCAGCTCAGGATGTCGGACGACATGTCGGCGAAAAGCGGACCTTTCACCGTCGGGATCTTCTTGAGTTGCGCACCCGAAATCGTCTCGTTCGTGCAGATGTGCGTGTAGACGGCGTCCGGCGAAAACTTCCACTCGCCCTCGCGTGGCATACGCGTGGGGATGTCCTTGGCGCAATCGGCGACGACGTTGACCGCCGCGCCGCGGCAAGCGGCGACCTTCACGGCCTCCTTCATCGCCTTGCCGGACCACGTGCCTTCGTTGGCGTAGTCCGCCGTCTGGCCCGCGCCCAGGAAGTTCATCGGAATCATCGCGAACTGCATCGAGCCGCCGCCCTGGATGAAGCAGACCTGGTAATCGTCGCCGATTCCCGTCAACTCTTTGAAATCGGCAATGGCTTCCTCGTGGATCTTGTCATAGTCCTTGCCCCGGTGGGACATCTCCATGACGGACATCCCCGTCCCCTTGTAGTCCACCAGGTCGTTCTGCACCTGCTGAAGCACTTCAAGAGGCAACGTGGCCGGACCGGCCGAAAAATTGTACGCACGCGACATATCAGTATCCTTTCAAAACTTTCACTATATTATATCTTTTATGTTGCTCTTCCGCAAGCCCCCGAAGGCCGAAAAGTTTATCGAAAGCGCACCCTGCCCGAGACGCCCGGACAGACCGTTCCGGGGGGAGGGCGCGCGCACGCGGCGATTCCCGTGCGGGCGGCAGAACGGAACAGGTAGGACGCCCCCACCATTCTGAATTCTCTGCACGGTTAAACCCGCAAA
>DBKW01000010.1:0-163 GCA_002298665.1 Verrucomicrobia bacterium UBA740
TGTCAGCGCGATGGCCTTGGGGGCGGCTCGTGCGAAGCGCGTGGCGGGATGTTAGGGAAGCCTTTGTCGTCCCTCGGAGTTTATTAATCGTGTCGAGAATGGGAACGGGCATCCTGTCTCGCCGGAACGGGCATCCTGTCTCGCCGGAACGGCGATGCCGTTG
>DBKW01000010.1:245-14300 GCA_002298665.1 Verrucomicrobia bacterium UBA740
GTTGCGCCGGAACGGCCACCCCGTTGCGCCGGAACGGCCGTGCGGTGCAGAAAGAAGGCGACCCACTGCCGGACTTGAATTTGCTATATATAAGAAGAGAGAGGGGGGTGGGCAGTTGGAAGGATGATGGAGGGGGATGGGGCCGGCGCGGCATCCTCCTGGGGGGGCCTTGCGCATCCTTTCCTTTCGCTTCCACAACCGAACCTTCTTCTTTTCGCTTTCGCTCTCCACGCGTCGGAACGTCCCGTTCGGGTGTCTCGCGATAGGATACACTTTCCGCATAATTACGCGAACAGGAAACGTATGGTCTTTTAGGGCAAAATATGATATACTATACACCATTATGACGGACCATTTTAAGCGAATTCAATTTGGCGTTTGGATTCTTCTCTTGGCGGGCCTTTTGTGGGGCTTTCAGGAGTTGCTGCTGCACCATGCCCCGGATGTCTTCCGCGCGAAGGAAGAGGATATGTCCTTCGCCTGGTTCGTACCGGTCTACTCGCTGTATGTCCTCTGGCGGGAACGTGAGCGGACGCGCACGGAACTGGATGCGGGCCGACCGAGCCTGTGGGGGCTTGTGCTCGCGCTGCCGTGCCTGGCGCTCGGGTTCTTCGGTGCGCGCGGTCTGCAGGTTCGCTTCGAGATTCTCGGTTTCGTCGGGCTGCTCATCGCCATTCCCTGGACGGTGTACGGGGCCCGGGCGGCCAAGCGGTTCGTCTTCCCGGCGCTTTTCCTTTGCTTCTGCATTCCGCTCGCGACGTTCCTGGACGTCATAACGGTGCATTTGCGCCTGTTGGCGACAGCGGTCGCCTATGGCATCATGCACGGTTTCGGCGCGGACATCGTCCGCACGGGCACGATGCTCGCGGCGGAAGACGGGTCGTTCGCGATCGACGTGGCCGATCCGTGCGGGGGATTGCGGTCCATCTTCGCACTGATGGCGATCACGGCCGGGTACGCGTATTTCGTGCAGAAGACATGGATCCGCCGCGGCATACTCTTCCTCTTCTCGATTCCGCTCGCGATCTTCGGCAACGTGATGCGGATATTTTCCATTTGTTTCGTCGCGCACATCGCCTCGAGCGAATTCGCGACGGGCTACTACCACGACTTCTCGTGGATACCGGTGTACGCGGTGCCGCTTTTGTGCATTCCGCTCCTGAGCGAACTCATCGCCCGTGTCGGGCGCAAGAAGGGGGCGAAGGCGGACGCGCCGGAGCAGGCTACGGAGCCAGGACCTGCCGCGGCGGAATCCCGCCCCGCCGCGCCGACCGGACGGAAAGCGCTTTTCGGCTACCTTGTCCTCGGCGCGGCGCTTGCCGTTCTCGTGCCGGCGTTTGTCTGGCAGGCCCAAACGCCGCGTCCGCGGCTGGAAGAGGCGCCGGCCGTCGTGCCGCCCGCGCTGGCGGGCTACCGGATTCTGCCGCTTGAGGTGAGCGAGGCGGAATTGACGGTCCTCCCGAAGGATACGCAGTTCGTGAAGCGCCTGTACGTTTCGCCGCTGGGCGAGAGTTTCGCGGTTTCGTGGGTCATCGGCGGGGCGAGCAAGAGCTCCATCCACCGTCCGGAACTCTGCCTGCCCTCGCAGGGCTTCCAGATGATGTCCCCCCACACGATTACGGTCGACGGGACGGCGTGGCGCGAGATTTTCCTGGAGACGCAGGGCACCATCGCGCGGCGCTTTTCCTACACCTTCTACAATCAGGAAGGCTACCGGACATCTTCCCACGTTTCGCGCATCTGGCGCGACATCTGGGATCGCTCCATCCTTAATCGCATCGACCGCTGGGTCATGATTACGGTGTTCGGAGACTGCAAAAACGAAACACGCTGGCAAGCGTTCCTTGCCGAACTGATGAAGGAGTAAGGCCACACATGGTTGCGCTCGCACTCAAACTCCAACCCTTTCTGGTCGCGTTCGGGGGGGCGTTTGCCTTGACGTTGGTCCTCACGCCCTTGGTGCGCGAGATGAACCGCCGCCTGGGCATGGTGGACAAGCCCGACCCGCGGCGGATCAACAAGGTGCCGATTCCGCGCGGCGGAGGGCTCGCCGTCGTCTTGGGCGTGTTCGTCTCCTATTCGCTCTTCGTCCTTTTCACGGGACGTCCGGCGTTGCAGACGGTCGCCACGGCTTCGGACGCGCTTTACTGGAAAATCGTCGTCCTCGGCAGCGCGCTCGCGGCGATCGGATACATGGACGACAAGTTTTCCCTGCCGCCGAAAGTCAAGCTGGCCGGACAGATCCTCATCGCCGCGCTCGTCTGGGCATGGGGAGATTTGGGTTTTCGGCGCCTTTGGCCGCACCTGCCGGCGTGGATCGATTGCGCGCTGACGGTCTTTTGGATCACCGGGGCGATCAACGCCTTCAATCTCATCGACGGCCTTGACGGACTCGCTTCGGGGTTGGCGCTTATCGCCACGCTGGGCATGGGGGCGGCGACGGCGATCGTGCACAATCCGCAGGCCATCCTCTTCCATCTCGCGTTCGCCGGCGGATTGCTGGGCTTTTTGCGCTACAACTACAATCCGGCGAGCGTGTTCCTGGGGGATTGCGGGTCGATGTTCGTCGGGTTCATCCTGTCCGTCTTGCCGCTCGTCTCGCAGACGGGCGACTCCTTCCTCGTCTCGATCGGCGTGCCGCTTCTGGCGATGGGCGTGCCGGTCTTCGACACGCTTTTGGCGATTGTGCGCCGGACGATTCGCGGCATGATCAACCGGCGGGATGCGACGAACGTGGGCAACGGGAAGATGATGACGGCGGATGCGGACCACTTGCACCACCGGATCTTGCGCATGGTCGGGTCCAACCAGCGCAAGGCGGCTTGGATTCTGTATCTGATTGCGCTCTTTCTCGTGGTCGTCGGGCTGTTGAACCTCCTTTTCGAGGCGCAAAACGCGTTCATCTGGGTCGTGGCGGTCGTGGTCGTGGGGGCCGTCGCCGTCCGGGAGATGTCCCAAATCGAACTCTACGACGCGGGGCGGCTCTTGAACGAAGTCGTGCATGCGCGCGGAACGGCCAAGAAGCGGAAGTGGACGCGGTTTGCCGTGCCGTTCTATCTGATTTGCGACGTGTTGTCCATCATCGGGAGCTTCGTCTTCTGCTGCTGGGCGCTTCGCCTGCCGATGACCCGGGAAATGTTCTCCTGCGACCTGCCCACGCGGCTTGTCTGCATTTTGTTCGCGCTGATCGTTTTCGGCGTCTATCGCACGGTTTGGGCGCGCGCGATGATCATCAACTATGTCGTGTTGATGGGCGTGTGCCTTTTGGGCGTGGCGACGGGGGCGAGCCTGTTGACGTGCTTTGCGCATCCGCCCGCGAACGGTCTGGCCTTCAGTCTGCTCTTCTTTGTCCTGACCTTCAGCGGCACGGTGCTGGTGCGTTTCTTGAGGGGACTTGCGCGCGACGTCTTCTATTCCGTCAACTTTTCGCGCATGAAGACGCGTCCCGGCGCCACGCGCATTCTCGTGTATGGCGCGGGACTCCGCTACCGGTCGTTCCGACGCGAACTGGTCAGGCAATATCTGACGGAAAACCGCTATGTGGTCGGCTTTATCGACGACAATGTCTATTTGCGCGGAAAGTACATCGGCGGACTGAAGGTTTTCGGCACCCTCAACGAGGCGCCGCGGATCATTGCCGAGACAAAGGCGGACGCCGTGGTCATCACCTGCCGGATGTCGCCGGAATGGGAGAAGATCGTGCGGGAGATCCTGGCGCCCACGGGGGTTCCGGTGACATACTTTGCGTTTACTGAAACAGAATTCATGAAAGGAAGCAAGAAATGAGCGACTTTACGAAAGAAGATGTCCTCGCCTATCACAAAGGCGGCAAAGTGGGCGTGCGTCTGCCGCGTCCCTTGAAGACGAAAGAGGATTTGTGCCTCGCCTACACCCCGGGGGTGGCCCTCGCGGTAAAGGAAATCGCGGCGAATCCGGAAGCGGTCTATTCCGTCACGGCCAAACCGAATCTCGTGGCCGTCGTTTCGGACGGCACGGCGATTTTGGGGCTGGGCGACCTCGGCGCGGCCGCGTCGATTCCGGTAATGGAAGGAAAAGCCGTCCTTTTCAAGAGTTTCGGCGATGTGGACGCCTGGCCGGTGCCGGTCGCGCATTGCCGGCAGGGCGGTGCGGATACCGGGAAGACCGATCCCGAGCGCGTGATTGCCGCCGTCAAGGCGATTGCGCCGCAATATGGCGGCATCAACCTCGAGGATATTGCCGCGCCGGCGTGTTTCGAGATTGAAAACCGCCTGGACGCCGAGCTGGACATTCCCGTTTTCCACGACGATCAATGGGGGACGGCGGTCATTTCGCTCGCCGGCGTCATGAACTATGCCGCGTTGAAGGGCAAGGAACTCGCCGATCTCAAGATTGTGATGAACGGCGCGGGCGCCGCGGGCATCCGGATTTGCGAGATGTGCAAGGCCGCCGGCGTGAAAAACGTGACGATGTGCGACTCGAAGGGCGTCATTTCGACCGACCGCGCCGATCTGAACCCCTATAAACGCGTCCATGCCATTGCGCCCGGACCCAAAACCCTGAAAGAGGCGCTCGTCGGGGCGGATGTCTTTATCGGCGTATCCGCGGCGAATGTGCTGGCGGGCGAGGACGTGAAGAAGATGGCGGACTTCCCGGCCATTTTCGCCATGGCGAACCCCGACCCGGAGATCCGTCCGGAGGAAGTCGCCCGGGCGTTTGGCGACAAGCCCTATGTCATGGTGACGGGGCGGAGCGATTATCCGAACCAGATCAACAACGTTTTGGGCTTTCCTTACCTCTTCCGCGGCGCTTTGGACGTGCAGGCGACGACGATCAACAAGGAAATGAAGGTCGCCGCGGCGCATGCGCTCGCCCAACTCGCCCAAAAGCCGGTTCCGGAGGAAGTCAAGGCGTTGTATCCGGGCGAAAATCTGGAGTTCGGCAAGGATTACATCATCCCGAAGCCGTTCGACCGCCGTCTGTTTGTCGCGGTTTCGTACGCGGTTGCCGAAGCGGCGGTGAAGTCCGGCGTGGCCCGCAAGAAAGTGGATCTCGCGGAATACAAGGCGGAACTCGAGTTGCGCAACGCCGAACGCATTTAAGGAGAAAAGACGCCAAAATATGAGGAAGTTCGCGTTAGCCGCCTTGTTCGCCTATCTCGCCCTGGCGGGCGCAGCCCTGTGGATGGGGGCGCTCAACCAGGACGAGGGGTGGTATCTCTATGCCGCGCGCTTGGTGCGGGAAGGGGAGATGCCCTACCGCGACTTCTTCTTTACGCAAGCCCCGCTTTTGCCAATCGTGTATTCGGCTTTCACGGGTCTGTTCAAGGGCATTCTGGGCGGCCGCCTTCTGACCGCGGCATTCGGGCTTCTGGGCATTCTGACGTCCGTTCGCCTTGTGCAGGAGCTTGTTCCACGCGAAAAACGCGGCGTTTCGGGGCTTATTGTCGCGTTTCTGCTCGGTTCTAACCTCTATCATGTCTATTACACGGTTCTTCCGAAGACCTATGCGCTCGCCGGGCTTTTCGTCCTGATCGGCTACCTTTTCCTGGTTCTCGGGCTCAAGAAAGACTTTTCATTTGGCAAGAACATCCTGATGTTCTTGTCGGGAGTTTCGCTTCTTTTCGCCGCGGGGACGCGGATAAGTCTCGGCAGTCTTTTGGTCGTCGTCTCCGTGGGACTTTTGTTTTCTTTCCGTGGGCAAAAGTGGGCGTTCTTCTGGTTCGGTCTGGGCGGACTCGTTTCGTCCGCGCTCGTTTTTGGTCCTTTCCTTCTCGACCCGGGCGCACGGGAAGGATTTTTCGCCGCGCAGGCCTACCATGCCGCACGGGGCGGATTCGACCCGGTTTTCACAATCGGCAGTTTGAGCCGACTGGTCCGGTGGTACGCGCCTGTCTTCATTTTCGGCGGAATCACCCTGTTTTGGCAGAAATCCGTTGCCGCTCCGGCGGAAGAGTCCGGCATGCAGGCGGCTTCCTTGGGGCAGATTCTGTGTTTTGCGGGATTCGCCGCAGTTTTTCTCGTGCAAATCGCCGCGCCATTCCCCTATGAGGACTATCAAGTGCCGATCATGCCGCTTCTGGCCGTGGGGATCGTTTCCGTTTTGATGAACCGCACAACCGACGCCGCCCAGTCGCGTTTGTGGGTTTGGCTGGCTTTGGGCCTCGCCTGGGCCGGTTCCTTCGGTTCGCCTCTCCTGCAGGAGTGGACCACGAACGGACAGGACCGTTTCTGGACGCGCAAGAAGGCGAAATCCGAATTGGCGCAGCTCAAAGAGGCGGCCAAGGAAGTCGAAAAGCTGGATCCGGGCGGGGCGGACATCCTTACGCAGGACCTCTATCTCGCCGTGGAAGCCGGACGGAAAGTGCCGCGCGGGCTCGAAATGGGGCCTTTCAGCCAACTTTCGGATGACGAATGGCGTGCGCTTTTGGCGTCCGCTCCCTGCAAAGTCGCGGCGCTTTCGGGCTATTCGTTCGCGATCGTTCCGCCGGCCTGCACGGAACGTCCGTGGGCGCAACAGGCGGAGTTCTGCCGGATTTTGCGCGAAAACTACGATTTGGCGATGGAAATGGAAGATTTCGGACAGAATGCCACGACGCTTCTTCTTCTGAAACGGAAGGATGCGGAATGAAGACGGCGCAGGAGATACGCAGTCAGATTTTGGAGACGGTATCCCGGAACGGGGGGCATCTCGCCTCGTCCTTGGGCGCGGTGGAGATTTGCCTCGCGCTGGCGGACGTGTTCGATCCGAAAGTCGACAAGGTCGTCTTTGATGTGGGCCACCAGGCGTACGCCTGGAAGATTCTGACGGATCGCGCGGAACGTTTCGGGACTCTGCGCCAGCTGGACGGGATTTCGGGCTTTCCCAATCCGCTTGAATCCCCCTATGACGCCGCGGTTGCCGGACATGCCGGGGTTGCCTTGTCGGTTGCGGAAGGATATGCCGCGGCGCGCGACCGGAAGGGTACGCACGAGCATGTAATTGCCGTCATTGGCGATTCTTCCATCGTCAACGGAACCAGTTTCGAGGCGCTCAACAATTGTGCCGCGGCGACGAACAAGGTTATCGTTGTTCTGAACGACAACGAAATGAGCATATCCAAGCCCGCCGGGAGTTTTGCGCGCTTTTTGGGGCATCTCATTTCGGGCGTGCGCTACAATCGCGTGAAGGCCGCCGCCGAAAAAGCGGGGCACGCGCTCAAATTGACGTTCCTGCGCGGACTCTATCATTTGCTCGAAAGCCGCGTCAAATCGCTCTTTTTGGCCAATTCCTACTTCGAAAACTTTGGCATCCGCTATATCGGGCCGGTGGATGGACACGATTTGGCGGCGCTCAAGGCGGCGTTTATCGTGGCGAAGGAGGACAAGCGCAGTGTCGTTGTGCACGTCGTCACAAAGAAGGGCAAGGGCTATCCGCCGGCGGAACACTATCCTACGCGTTGGCATGGCGTAGGGCCGTTCGACCTGGAGAAGGGCGTGCCCCTCGAAGCGGGGCGGGAAGATACCTGGAGCGACGTGTTTGGAAGGGCGGTTTGCGCCGCGGCGCGGAAGGATGGTCGGATAGTCGCCTTGACGGCGGGCATGATGACGGGAACGGGGCTTGTGCCGTTCGCCCGGGAATTCCCCAGGCGGTTCTTCGACGTGGGTATCGCCGAAGGGCATATGGTCGCCTTCGCGGCCGGGTTGGCGGCAGGCGGGCTGCGTCCGGTTGTCGCCATTTACTCCACATTCCTCCAACGGGCGATAGACCAGGTCATGCACGATGTCTGTATCGCGCGCTTGCCGGTCGTTTTCTGCGTGGACCGCGCCGGAATCGTGGGGGCAGACGGGGTCACGCACCAGGGTCTCTATGACTACGCGATGTTGCGCATGCTGCCCGGGCTCACCATCGTCGAGCCGAAAGATGCGGAAGATTTGCGGATTATGCTGGACGAAGCCCTGAAACGGCCGGGCCCCACGGTTATCCGCTATCCGCGCGGTTCCGCGCCGGCGCATTTGGATCCCGTAAAGCCGGCGAAAACGCCGCGGATCGCCCTTTGGGTTACGCCGGACTGGCTCGCGAAAGCGAATACGATAGCGAAAGAACTGGGGGATGTGGAAGTCGTCCCGGTACGCATGCTGAAGCCTTTGGACGCGGAACGCCTGGCCCGACAGCGCGCAAAGGGAATGGAGATCGTGAGTTTGGAGAATGGATGCCTGTTAGGCGGCCTGGGCGAGGCGATTGGGGCGGACCGCCGGTTTGGCTGGCCGGATGTGTATATTGCCCAGGGCAAGCCGGCGGAATTGGAGGCGCGTTATGGATTGGACGAGCCGACGATTGCCGCCGCGCTAAGTAAAGGAAAGTGAGTGGGTTATGGCGAAAATACATGGTATTCCGGGTGAATGGGCCCGCGTGAAAGGCACGGTTTTGGGGCTTTGGCCGGTGTTTGCCGCGGTTATGCTCCTCGGATTCGCGTTTGCGCTTGCGATTTTCGCGTCCATTTTGGCGGGTGTCATCCTTTTTGTGGGTGCGCTTGTTTTCCTGGGATTGAGTCTCCTTAGGGGACTTCAGCGTATCGAACGCTATTTTATCGGCGCACGCGGCGAGGAGCATGTCGCCGGACTTCTGCGGAAGATTCCGGATACCTATCACGTCTACAATGACTTCAAGGCGGGGAATTATCGCGTGGATCATGTCGTGATAGGCCCGGCGGGCGTATTCGCGATCGAGACCAAATGTTGGCGCGGACGCGTCACGGTCGAAGAAAACCATATTCTTTTGGACGGTCAACTTCCCGACCATTCCCCGCTTGCGCAGGCGGCGCGGGAAGCGGCAAGTGTCCGGAAAGTGCTCGCGAAACTGGGCTATGACGGGCCTGTCACGCCGGTTTTGGCCTTCGCGAGCGACACCTTCGCCGCGCATATCGCGGAAGTGGAAGGTGTCGTCGTCATGAATGCGGCCGAAATCGACACGTGTTTTCAGACGTCCCAAGTCATTCTGCAACCGGCCGAACTCGCACGGTTGATTGGTCTATTGGAGAATTTGAAATGAAAAAGATCGCAATTCTGTCCCTTTTCGCTGTTTTGTTCGCCGCAGGACTGTCCTATTTCGCCTGTGCGGACGAGGCGGAATCGCCCCAGCCGAAGGATTATTACGGTAAAATCGCCGTGCGCATGGCCAATACGTTGACGCGGTGCCATGTTTTGCAAAGTCCGTTGGACGATGCGATTTCACGCAAGGCGTGGACGAATCTCGTGACGTTCTACGATTACGACCATTCCGTCTTTTTGAAGGAGGATTTGGACCGCCTGGCCGCGCATGAAACGACGTTGGACGATGAAGTCCAGTCCGGAGACGTCTCGTTCGGCTACGATGTGCACCGGCTTTTCTGCCAACGGCTCAAGGAACGGATCGATTTCGCGACCAATCTTCTGGCGACGGCCTCTTTTGCGTTCGACGGCACGAACGAAGTCTACGAACTGAAACGGGAAAATGCGCCTTGGCCCGAGACGAAGGAAGAAGCGGAAGTTCGCTGGACGCTGAAGATGAAAAACGAGATGCTTGTGCAGCTCATTTCCCGCGAACTGGACGCGGAAGAAAAGACGAACAAGCTTCTTTCGGTCACAAATACGGTCGCTTCAGCCAAAAAAGACGCGGAAAAGAAAAACGGCGTCCAAGACGAATCGGCGAAGAACGACGCGGACGCGGAAGACGATCTGGAAGAGGAAATCACGGATCCGCGGCAGAATCTCATTACGCGCTACCGCCAATATTTCATCGCCCTGACCGAGCCGGAATCGGAAACCATCCTGCAGAACTTCCTTTCCGCCATTACCCACGCGTACGATCCGCATTCCGACTACATGTCGCCGCTTTCGAAGGAAGACTTCGACATGGACATGAATCTCACGCTTTGCGGCGTGGGAGCGGTGCTGTCCATGGACAATGGCGCGTTGAAGATTGTGGAAATCATGCCGGGCGGCCCCATGGACGTGGATGGCCGCATCAAGGAGGGCGACAAGATCGTGGGCGTCCAGAACGAGCCCGGCAAGATGGAAAACGTCCTTTGGAAGCCGATGAACAAGACCATCCGCAAGATCCGCGGCAAGAAAGGCACGAAAGTCACGCTCGAGATCATCCCCCGAAAGGATACGAGCGGCGCCACGAAAAAGCGCATTGAATTGACGCGCGACGAAATCAAACTGGACGATGCCGCGGCGACGGGGCATGTGGAACGCGTCTCGCTCGGAGGGGTGACGAACAAGGTGGGCTACGTCTATTTGCCCGGTTTCTATGGCACGATGGACAAGGATCCCGGGAGCGAAGGCTACCGCAGCAGTGCGGAAGACGTGTCGAAATACGTCGCCGAGTTCAATGCCTCGGGGATCCAGGGGCTTGTTCTCGACCTGCGCGGCGATGGCGGCGGCAGTTTGAAGGAAGCGGTCCTGCTTTCGGCGCTTTTCGTGCCGTCGGGCCCGGTCGTCCTTATCCGCGACAATCGCCTCATCCAGCCGCTTGCGATACCGCCGGGGAATCCGGTCGCCTTTGACGGACCGATTGTCGTTTTGACGGACCGTGCCAGCGCTTCGGCGAGCGAAATCGTGGCCGCCCACCTGAGGGACACGGGGCGCGCCATAGTTTTGGGCGACAGCCGCACGCACGGCAAAGGGACTGTCCAGACCGTCATGGGGCTTGGCCCCGAGAAATACGGCTCGCTCAAGTTGACAACCGCGCGTTTCTACCGCATAAACGGCGACTCGACGCAGGTCAAGGGCGTGGAGGCGGATATCCACCTCCCCTCGATCCTCGATTCGCTCGATATCGGCGAGGACAAGCTCCCCAACGCGCTCCCCTTTACGCGCATTCTACCCGCCAATTACAGGATGGTCTGGGATTTGCCCGACTATATTCCCGTCCTCGCGACGAATTCCGCGGCGCGTTTGGCCCAAAACGAACGCTACGCGCGGCATTTGGCGCACGTCAAGGGCACGAAAGAGGCGATGGACCGCGCGTTCGTCTCCCTGAATTATGCCGTCCGCAAGGCCCAAATGGCCCAAGACCGCGAATTGCAGGACGAGGAAGAGTCCGGGGGCGAGGACGAAGAACCGCAGACCCGCACCCGCCGCGGACGCAACAAGGCCGCACGCGAAAATGATGTCGTCCTGGAAGAGGCCTACAAGATTCTGGCGGACCTCATCCGCCAAAAGGCGGGCGAGAAAATGCCGCGTCCGGTGACGAGCTATTTGGATTCCATCTTCTCTTTCTGATGAAAAAGCCCATAAAATTCGTCAAAATGCACGGCGCCGGGAACGATTTTGTCCTGGTGGACGACCGTAAGGGGGATTTCCCGCTTGTGACACCCGCCCAGATCGCCGCCTTCGCCAACCGCCCGACCGGCATCGGATGCGAGGGCGTCATCCTCGTACAGGCGTCCCGAAAGGCGGACTTCCGCATGCGCTTCTTCAATCCGGACGGCTCTTCCGCCGATTTGTGCGGGAACGGGGCGCGTTGTGTCGCGGCGTTTGCGCGCGAAATCGGCGCGGCACAGTCCGACAGCATGCGTTTCGAGACGGACGCCGGCGAAATAACCGCCCGGCTGCTGGGTCCGACGCAGGTTCGTCTGGCCATGCCCGCCCCCCGAAACCGCCGCGGAAACTTCATCGTGACGGGCGTCCCGCATCAGATTGTCGAAGAACCCGATCTAGGGTCCGTCGACGTCGTTTCGGAAGGCCGCCGCATCCGGAACGCACCGGCGTTCGGCCCGGAGGGGACGAATGTGGACTTCGTGCACTGGTCTTCTCCCCATAACGTCGCCATCCGTACCTATGAACGGGGCGTGGAGGCGGAATCCTTCGCCTGCGGGACGGGGGCGGTCGCCGCGGCACTTGTCGGGGTCGCGAACGGGAACGGGGCGTTCCCGGTGGAGGTTCGCACCGTCCGCGGCGATACATTGGTCGTCGACGGCGCGTACGCGGCGGACGGTTTCTCGAATATCACGCTGACCGGCCCCGTCCAGCGCATTTTTGACGGAATTTGGGCGGTTCCATGAAGAAAAGCGCCCTGCAGACCCATGTGGAGTACGGACTTCTTCGTGGAGCCTGTGCGCTTGTGAATGCCTTGCCCTACCGTCTCGCCATGGGCCTGGCGAAGGGAATGGGGATTTTCGCCTTCGATATCCTGCGTTTCAAGCGCAAACGGACCTTGTCGCGCATCCAGCGCGTTTTCCCCGGGAAGTCCGCGGCGGAATGTCGCCGCATCGCCCGCCAGAGCCTGGTCAACGTCCTCCAGATTGCGATTGAAATGATCCGCGCGCCGCATCTGGACCGGAAGTGGATGGACCGCTACGTCATGGCGGGCCAGCACTACAAGGATAAACTCCAATCCTATTTGGTAGGCGGACGCGGCGCGGTGGTCATGGTGCCGCATTCCGGGAATTGGTACATGGCGGCGTGGTCGATGTCCAAATACGGCCTGCGCCTGTGCGCAATCGCCGCGAAACAGCGCAATCCCAAGATCGACGCGTGGATGAAGCGCCAATACGGCGACTTCGATGTCGTGGAAAGAGGACGCGCCAAAACGCTCGTGGATATCAAGTCCGCCATAGGAAACGGACGGGTTTTTGCGATTTTGCCCGACTTGCGCGTTCCGCAGCCCGATGTCGAGGTCGAATTCCTAGGTGGAAAGGCGAACGTTTCGCATGCGGGGGCCCTGTTCGCCGTCGCCTGTGGGGTGCCGCTGATTGTGGCGGCCATGCGGCGGACGGGCGGGCGCCATGAGTTCGTGCACCTGGGAACCCTGTACCCCGATTCCGACGCGGCGGACAAGAAGGCGGAAGCGGCGCGTTTGACGAAGGCGGCGTTCAAGTTGCTGGACGCCGAGGTTTCGGCCCATCCCGAACAGTGGTACTGGTTCAACAAGCGCTGGATTCTGCAACCCTGCCGTTAGTCTCCCGGGAGGCGCAAATTGCAAGCGTGGCGAGACACCTCGCTGTAAATTTTTCGGAGTCCTCTTGGCAACAATCCCTAGGGCGAGGACTCTTTCCGGACAATTCCGCCTCCCGCCCCTGGGCAGGGTAGCCCCGTTGCGCCGGAACGGTGATCCCGTTGCGCCGGAACGGTGATGGCGTTGCGCCGGAACGGCGATGGCGTTGCGCCGGAACGGTGATGGCGTTGCGCCGGAACGGGCACCCCGTTGCGCCGGAACGGCCGTGCGCGGCAGAAGGGAGGCGACTGTCTCACCACTGCCGGACTTGGCGCATTCCCGTGCCTGATGGAGGGATGGGGCCGGTGCGCCGCCCTCCTGGGGGTGGCTCTTGCGCATCCTTCTGTCCCGGGTGTCTCACGACAGGGTGCAGTTTCCCGGCGAAGGCGTTGCAAAATACCCCCTTGCCAAAACACAAGATTTAGTGTATCATATACCACGCAACTACAACGTATAGATTTTTGCGGCACTTTCTGCCGCGGTCCGTGCGTGCGAAAAGAGAGAATTTGAACGAAAAGAAAGAACAGATTTGAGAAGAGGGCGAAAAGAGACGACCATGAAACAGATGAAGATCATCAAGCGCAGTGGACAGGAAGTGGATTTCGACATTGAGAAGATTGCGAACGCCATTCGCAAGGCTTCCCAGGCGGTGGATTGTCGTTTTGCTCTGACGGAAGGGCGCATCAAACTGATCGCCGAGGAAGTCGCCGGCGTGTGCGAGGCGCGCGACCGCGCCATGACGGTCGAGGAGATCCAGGACGTCGTCGAGAACAAGATAATGGAGATGGGTTCCCATGAGATCGCCAAGCGCTACATCGTCTACCGCTACAAGCGCGAACTCGCCCGCAAGGCCAACACGACCGACCAGCAAATCCTGACCCTGATCGAGAACAACAACGAGGACGCCAAGCAGGAGAATTCGAACAAGAATCCCACCATCAACTCCGTCCAGCGCGATTATATGGCGGGCGAGGTGTCGAAGGACGTCTCCGCGCGCATCCTTTTGCCGCAGGATGTCGTGGAGGCTCATCGTTTGGGCATCATCCACTTCCATGACATGGACTACTATGCCCAGCACATGCACAACTGCGACCTCGTGAACCTGGAGGACATGCT
>DBKW01000084.1 GCA_002298665.1 Verrucomicrobia bacterium UBA740
ACCATTGGGTTGGGGGCGGGGCTGTCACGGCGGGCGGCAGGGGCGTACGGTTCCTGCCACGAAGGGGGCGGGGACAGGGGGAGATGCGATTGGTCGGGGGGTTGTCAGAACGCAATAGAAATTGTATAATAGTGGACGTGAAAATGAATAAGGACAATTTGAAGTACAACCGCATTTTGCTCAAGCTCTCGGGCGAGGTGCTCGGGAACCGCGAGACGGGCGAGTGCATAGACCCGGCGCGGCTGGCGTTCATGGCCGAGCAGGTCAAGAAGATACACGAGCTGGGCGTGCAGGTGGGCATCGTGCTGGGCGGCGGCAACATCTTCCGCGGCTTGACGGGCGCGGGCAAGGGCGTGAACCGGGTGACGGGCGACTCCATGGGGATGCTCGCGACGATCATCAACGGGCTGGCGATGATGAACGCGCTGGAGACGATTGGCGTGCCCACGCGCGTGATGACGGCCATCGCCATCGACAAACTCGCCGAGCCGTTCATCCAGCGCAAGGCGCTGCGCCATTTCGAGAAGGGGCGCGTGGTGGTGTTCGCCGGCGGCACGGGCAATCCCTACTTCTCGACGGATACGGCCGCGGCCCTGCGCGCGAGCGAAATCGGCGCGGACGCGCTTTTGAAGGCCACGAAAGTGGACGGCGTCTACACGGCCGACCCGAAGAAAGATCCGCACGCCCAGCGGTACGGTTCGCTGAAGTACGAGGTGGCGCTCGAGAAGCGGCTGAAGGTCATGGACAGCGCGGCGTTCGCCCTGTGCATGGACAACGGCATCCCCATCATCGTGTTCGATTTCTTCGACGGCGACGCGCTCGAGCGCGTCGTGAAGGGCGAGGCCGTGGGTACGCTCGTCAGCGACAAATAAGGACTTTTCCCAAAGACACGCTACATCAAGGATAGAAGAAAATGGAAACGACAGCAGAAGTTTTGAACGACGCGAACGTCAAGATCCAGAAGAGTTTTGACGCGCTCAAGAACCAGTTCGCCGGCTTGCGCACAGGCAAGGCGAATCCGTCCATGGTGGACGGGATCAAGGTGGACTACTACGGCGCGCCCACGCCGATCAAGAATCTCGGGACGATTTCCACGCCCGAGCCGCGGCAGATCAAGATCACGCCTTTCGACCCGACGGTTCTGGCGGAGATGAACAAGGCGATTCTGGCGGCCAATCTGGGCGTCACGCCGCAGACGGACGGCAAGGTTCTGCGCATCACGGTGCCGGAACTGAACGAGGAGCGCCGCAAGGAGATCGTCAAGGTCGCCAAGACTCAGGCGGAGGCGCAAAAGGTCGCCATGCGGAACGTGCGCCGCGAGGCGAACGATCTGGCGAAGAAGCTCGAGAAGGACAAGAAGATTTCCGAAGACGACCTCAAGCAGGTGCTGGAAAAGATCCAGAAGGCGACGGACGCGGGAATCGCCAAGATCGATTCGGAACTGAAGGCGAAAGAAGCTGAAATCATGGCGGTCTGATCCGTCCGCGGCGGCAGGCAGTCCAAACCAGGAAGAACAGGAGGCGATATGGCAGAGACAGACAATTCCAGCGCAAAGACACCGTTCAAGCCGGTACTGCACGGGCGCGGCGCGGAACCCGCGTCCCCGACGCTTCATCCTGAGAGCGCGGCTCCCGAGAGCGCGGCTCCCGAGGCCGCGGCGCCCGAACCGCCGCCTGCGCGCGAGACGCTTGCGGGCGAGGCGAGCGCCATCGACCGCCTGAAAGGCATGACGCAGCGCATGAAGTCCATTACGCAGGAGATTCCGGCGCAGGCGATTCTGCATCGCACGGGAATCATCGCGACCCAGGCGGCCGTGAGCGAGTCGCAGGAGCAGGCGGCCAAGGCGAAGACGATGCGCATTTCGCTCGCGGACGCAATCGGGGTGGCGCCGACGACGGGAGAGGCGGCCGCCCGGCCGATGAAGACGATACGCATCAAGCGTCCGGTGGATCTGCCGCGTTCGGCGGGGGCGACCGCCGCGGAGGCGGCGCCGGAGCCTACGCTGACCCAGCGGCGGACCTTGCGCATCGCGCGCCCCCAGGCGAGTTCGAAATTGCCGCGTCCGGGGCTGGCGCGTCCGGTCCAAAACGCCGCGGCGGAAGCGCGCACGGAAGAGAATGTGCCGGAGATCGCGGACATACCCGAGACGCCGGTCGCGGATCTCGCGTCCGAGCGGGTGCAGGCGGACGTGCCGTCGTCCATTGCCGTATTGAGCCTCATCGTGCAGATCGCCGCATGCGCGATCATGGGTTTTGTGGCGTGGCTTCTGTACAGCACGCCCGCCGTCTAAAGAACGGACCGTCGGCGACATGGGTCCACGCTCGGCCGTCCTTCGCGCATCGTTTTTCGAGGTGCTCTGCGAACCGTTGTCGCTTCTGCTCACGCTAGGAGCCTTGGCGCTTATGGTCGTCGGGGCAGTTTTCCACTGCCACAATTTCGGCGAGCCGGCGCGACTTGTCTGCGAATTGGGGCTTTCGGCGCAGATGATCGGGGGGATCGCGATCGGGGTGTCCGCCGCGGCGCGCACGTTCGGACGCGAAGAAGCGAGCGGCACGCTGGCCATGACGCTGGCGCATCCGCTTTCCCGGGGCGGTTTTTTTCTCGCGAAGTGCGCGGGCGTCTGGGCTGGGGCGGGCTTGCTCATGTGGACTATCTATTGCCTGACGGTTGCGCTTGCGCGGGGGGCCCTCGCGGGTCACGTGCTCGCGGCGCATACGGGCGATGTGCCGCGCATCTGGGGTCCGCTCGTGGCGGTCGCGGTGGGGGCGCCGCTGGCGGCCCTGTGCTGGGGGGCGATTTGGAACCGTCTGACGCGGGGGCGGTTCGTCTGCACGGCGCTTGTCGCGCTGGCGGCGCTTTCGAGCGCGTCGCTTCTGTTGCCGTGGTCCGATTGGCGTCTTGCCGGGGAATTGCTGGCTTCGTCCGTTCTGCTTCTTTTCCCGACGGCCGTTTTCATCGTATTGGCCGCGGCGGCGACTGTGCGGCTGGGGGAGCGCGCGGCGGTCGCGCTGGCATTGGGCGTATTCGTCTCGACCTTGCCGCTACTGGGCAACTATTATCCCTCGGCCCGCGTCCTGCGGGAGGGGTTTGCGTGGCGCGACGGGTTGTGCGCCGCGTTCGCGGCGCTACCGCTTTTGGCTGGATTGGGGGCGCTGGGTGTGTATTTTTTGGATCGAAAGGACATTGGCTGATGGAAGCGGTCATCCAACTCGAGGGCGTGGCCAAGACATTCCGCGATTTCTGGCTGCGGCCGGTCGTGGAGGCGGTCAAGGGGCTTGATTTGCGCGTGAACCGCGGCGAAATATTCGGTTTGCTGGGTCCGAACGGAAGCGGCAAGTCGACCACGATCAAGATGATATTGGGGCTTTTGGCGCCCACGCGGGGGAAGGTTTCGCTTTTCGGCCTGCCGCCCCAGTCGCTCGCCGCGCGGCGGAAGTTGGGCTATTTGCCGGAATTGAGCTATCTGTATCCGTTTTTGTCCGCGAAAGAGACGCTGGCGTATTATGCGGGGCTCTGCAATCTGCCGCGGCGGACGGCCCGCGCGCGGGCGGACGAATTGCTGGCCATGGTGGGGCTGGAGGGCGTTTCAACGCGCGCGGTCGGCGGATTTTCGAAGGGGATGGCGCGGCGTCTGGCGCTGGCCTGCGCCCTGATCGGGCGTCCCGAACTGCTCATTCTGGACGAACCCACGAGCGGTCTCGACCCGGTTTCGACGAACGAGGTCAAAGTCCTCGTCAAAACCTTGGCACAGGCGGGCATGACGATTCTCATGACCTCGCACCTGCTGGGCGACGCGCAGGACGTCTGCGACCGGTTCGCCATACTGGACCAGGGCTTGAAAGTGGCGGAAGGGGATATCAAATCGCTGAAAACTTCGCTTCAGAGCTACTTTCTGTCCAAAGTGGGCGAGGGGCAGGCGTTCAAGGTCGCGTCCTTCCTGCTATGACCGGGCTCATACAGATTGTGCTTCTCGAGTTGCGTGCGCTTCTGCGCACGGGTCTGTTGCCGCTGTTGTGGCTTTTTGCATTTTTATGGACGTTCTGCGCGCCTTTCTGGCTGCAGACGGACGGGACGGAAGCGGGCGCCCGCGAACTCTGCCTCATGTACGGCGTCGGGACGGTGTTCGTCGTTGCGCTTGTCGCTTTCGGCGGCGCGGCGGCGGGGTCCCTCGCGAAGGAACGCGAGGCCAAGCGCCTGCAACTCTCGCTCGTCCGCCCCACGGCACTTTTCCTGTTTGCCTGGGGACGCATGGCGGCCTACACGCTCGCGTGCGCCTCGGTCATCGTCGTTTCGCTCGTCCTGGCGGCATTTCAGGGCGACCCTTCACGGCCGACGTACGAAGTCCGCCAGCCGCTTTTGCCCACGCCGGCGGAAGAGGCCGAGGTGGCGTATGCGGACTACATGTCGCGCGCCGAGACGCCGGAGAAGGTGAAGAAAATGAAAAAGGCCGATGTGCTGCGGATTCTCGAGCAGAAGTCCTATGAACGCTACGAGACGATACCCCCGCAGGCGGTGTCGTCCTGGCGTTTTTCGCTTGGGAGGTCCGATTCCGCGTGTGCACGCCGGATTCGCCTCAAGTTCACCACGCCCTACGAGACGCGGGCGGAGGTTCAAGGCGTCCTTTCATGCGGTGCGGCGTCCGTGGCGGTCACAAACGTGGCGAAAGCCGTATTGCTCGTTCCGTTGCCGGCGGGGTGTGTGACGAATGGCGCGGCGTCCGTCACGGTATCCTTCCGCAACACCGGACGGAGCACGTTGATGTTGCGTCCGCGCCGGGATGTGCAGCTTCTCGAGGAGAAGGGGACGTTTGCGCGGAATCTAGTGCGGGCCGGCGTCGTCCTTGTTTCGCTGGCCGCGCTGATCCTGGCGCCCGCCGTCTTTCTGGGCGCAGGTTTGGGGCGGAGCGTCGCCGTTTTCACCCTGTTCGGATTCCTGTTCGTGTCGGCCGCCGGACCCGACATCATCGAAAACTATCCCGATCCGCTCGAGTCGAAGCGGATGGACCGTCTGGGGCTGGAGTTGACGCGGTCCATCTGGTGGATTTCGCGGCCGTTCGCCCGGCCTTTGCCGGTAAGAGCACTTGTCGCGGACGAATGTGTCGCGCAGGGGGAGCTTTTGGCGACGGTCGTCGTCTCCCTCGGCATCGTGCCGGCCGTTTTTGCCGTGCTGTCCGCCTATGTTCTGCGGCGGAAAGAGGAAGGCTTGTAATTTCCGCCTTTTCCGCGCATTTCCGCCGTGAAGCTTCCGGGTGCAGCTGCGGATTTTAAGGAAAATCGCCAAATAATCGTGCACGAGTGCGCGAAAATATGATACAATATATGAGATGGAAGTGACGAATTACGAGATTGGCCGAGTCGTATTCGGCAGCGCCGCGTCGATAGCGGCCGCCTACGACCGGTTTCGGGCGCAGGAGATCGACGAGATCCGTTTGGCGGAGGATCCGTCCGCCTCTTTTTCGCCGAAACGGCGCACACTTGAACGCGAGGCGCCGGTCGCGGGCGTGGGGACTTTCCGCGGATCCGAGAAGCGGACGCTGATATTTGCGCCGAGCACGCGTCCGGGGTGGTGGATCCGCCGCATGGACCTGCCGGAGCAGCTCGACACGCGCATTTCCATCGAGAATCTGTGGACGAGCGCGCAGAATCTGGTCATGCGCTCGGGCTCGCCGCACAACTACCTGCGCATGGTGGAGCATATCGTCGCGCTGAAGGCGGGGCTCGGGGTGGACGACGTGCTGCTCAAGACGTACAGCGGGGATCCTCCGCTCTTCGACCAGTCGTCCTTGCCGCTCGTGAAGGCGGTCGAGCATGCGCATATTATAGAGGAGGATGTGCCGGCTTCGTACGTGACGGTGCGCGAACCCGTGGCGTTCGGCGGCAAGCGCGGCGATTTTCTGCTCTTTCTGCCGGCCCGGGAGGGGCAGCGGACGCTGCGCATCGACTGCGCGATTTCGTGGAACACGGTCATCGGCCAGCAGCGCGTCCTGTTCGACGCCACGCCGGAGACCTTCCGCTACGCCGCGCTGGCGCGCACGAACGCGACGCACCGGCAGTATGTGCTGGCGAAAACCGTGGGCAAGCTTTTCGCCGCCACGCGCAACTGGGGGTACAACGAGCGCAACATCCTGATCCACGGTCCGCGGCGCTACTACACGAAACCGCGCTTCCCGGTTAAGGACAAGTTTCTCGAACCCGTGTGGCATCGGGCCACGCTGGACCTCATGGCGGCGCTCTCGCTGACGGGAGCGGATCGTTTCGCCGGTACCGTCGTCAGCTACCGGGCGGGGCATACGCTGGATTGCGATGCCGTGCGCGCACTTTACAGGAACAATCTACTATGCTCAATCTGAAACTCAATCGACCGCTTGCGATATTCGACATCGAATCGACGGGGCTCAATCCGCGCCGCGACCGCATCGTGGAACTGGCGGCGATAAAGGTCTGGCCGGACGGACACGAGGAAAGCCGGTGCTGGCTGTTGAACCCGACCGTGTCGATTCCGGCGGAAACTTCGGCGATCCACGGGATTACGGACGCTATCGTGAAGGATTGCCCGACATTCGCGGAAAAAGCGAAGGAAATCTACGATTTCTTCAAGGACGCGGACCTGGGCGGGTTCAATTCGGACCACTACGACATCCCCTGCCTGGAAGAGGAGCTTCTGCGGGCGGGGTACGCCTTGAACGCCTGCGCGCGCAAACGGATCGACGTGCAGCGCATCTACCACCGCATGGAGCCGCGCACGCTGACGGCGGCCGTCAAGTACTATCTCGGGCGCAGCCACGACGGGGCGCACGGGGCGGAGGCGGACGCGCGCGCGACGCTGGAGGTGCTGGACGCGCAGATGAAGCGGTATCCGGAATTGCCGCGCACGGTGGACGAACTGGACGAGTACCTCGTGCCGCACGATCCGCTGAACGCGGACCGGAACGGGCTGTTGCGGTGGAAGGACGGGGATTTGCTGGTCAACTTCGGCAAGAAGCGCGGCGAATCGCTGAAGCGGCTTCTGGTCAACGAGCCCAACTACTTGAAGTGGCTCGTCAAGGGCGACTTCGACGCGGACGTGCGGGCGATCGCGCAGGATCTGCTGGACAACGGGCGGCTTCCGCCCGCGCCCGCCGCCGCCAAACAATGACGCGTGCGAAAAGCGCCTGAATATGGTATAATAACACGAACAGAAGATTTATCGCAGAGCAGAGATATGGATAAGCATTACGATGCAAAGGCCGCCGAGGCCAAGTGGTATCCCATTTGGGAGAACAAGGGCTATTTTCACGACGAACCCGGCAAGGGCAAGCCGTATTCGGTCGTCATCCCGCCGCCCAACGTGACGGGCATCCTGCACATGGGCCACGCCCTCAACCAGACGATCCAGGACATTCTGGTGCGGTGGCATCGCATGTGCGGCGACAACACCCTGTGGCTTCCGGGGACGGACCACGCGGGCATCGCGACGCAGAACGTGGTCGAGAAGGCCCTGCGCAAGGAAGGCAAGCGGCGGCAGGATCTCGGGCGCGAGGCGTTCGTGGCGCGCGTGTGGGAATGGAAGAAGCAGTACGGCGGCACCATCGTGCACCAGCAGCGCATGCTCGGCAACTCCACGGACTGGCAGCGCGAACGCTTCACGTTCGACGAGGGCTGTTCGCGCGCCGTCGCCAAGGTCTTCACGCAGCTCTACGACGAGGGTCTCGTCTACAAGGGGAATTACATCGTCAACTGGTGTCCGCGGTGCGGAACGGCGCTTGCGAACGACGAAGTGGAGCATGAGCCGAACAAGGGACACCTGTGGTATTTGCGCTATCCGGTCGAGGGTTCGGAAAAGGGCGTGAAAGGCGTGCGCGACGTCGACTACGTCCTTTTGGCCACGACGCGCCCGGAGACGCTGCCGGGCGACACGGCCGTGGCGGTGAACCCGAAGGACGAACGGTATGCCGCGCTCGTGGGGCGGAACGTGCTGCTGCCGCTCTCCGACCGTCCCATCCCCGTCATTTCGGACGACTACGTCGAGAAGGAATTCGGCACGGGTATCGTGAAGATCACCCCGGCGCACGATCCGAACGACTTCCTCGTGGGCAAGCGCCATGGGCTGGCCGAGATCGACATCATGAACGACGACGGCACCATGAACGCGAAGGCCGGCGCCAAATACGCGGGGATGGACCGCTTCAAGTGCCGCGAGGCCATCGTGGCCGACCTCGAGGCGGGCGGGTATCTCGACCACATCGAGGACTACGACAACCAGGTGGGCCACTGCTACCGCTGCCACGAGATCGTGGACAGCCGCCTGTCCAAGCAGTGGTTCGTCAAGATGAAACCGCTGGCCGAGCCGGCCATCGCGGCGGTCAAGTCTGGCGAAACGCGTTTCGTGCCTGAACGCTGGAGCAAGATCTACTACAATTGGATGGAGAACATCCAGGACTGGTGCATTTCGCGCCAGCTTTGGTGGGGCCACCGCATTCCGGCCTACTACCTGCCCGCGGCGAAAGGCGAGGAACCGCGCGTCGTCGTGGCGGAAACCCCCGAGGCGGCGCTTGCCAAGGCGCGTGCGCTGCCGGGGTTCGAGAACGTCACCGCGGCGGATTTGAAGCAGGACGAGGACGTGCTGGACACCTGGTTCAGTTCGTGGCTGTGGCCGTTCTCGACGCTGGGCTGGCCCGAGAAGACGAAGGACCTCGAGTACTACTATCCGACGACCGACCTGGTGACGGCGCAGGACATCATCTTCTTCTGGGTCGCGCGCATGATGATGGCCGGCATCCATTTCATGGGCAAGCCGCCGTTCAAGAACATCATCATACACGGCATCGTGCGGGACGCCCAGGGGCGCAAGATGTCCAAGAGCCTGGGCAATTCGCTGGACCCGCTGGAACTCATCAACCTGTATTCGGCGGACGCCCTCCGGTTCTCGATCGCGCTTATCACCTCCCTCGACTGCGACACGAAAGTCAACAAGGAGAAGTTCGAGATCGGCCGCAATTTCACGACCAAGATCTGGAACGCGGCGAAGTTTCTCGCCATGAACACGGGGGACAACCCCGCCGCCACGACGCTGAACGGGATCGCCGCGGCGGATTTGACGGCCGACGAGAAGCACATCCTCTACGCGACGGATCTGGCGTGCCGCAAGCAGAGCGAAATCCTCTCCCAGTACCGCATCCAGGACGGCGCGCTGGCCATCTACGATTTCATCTGGACGCAGATCTGCGACGGCTACGTGGAATACGCGAAAGATGCGCCGAACAAGGACGTCGCCTTCGCGGTCCTGGCGGACGTGTTCTACAAGGCCTTGCGCCTGCTGCACCCCTACATGCCGTTCGTGACGGAAGAGGCCGCGCACCAGCTCGGGTATCTCGGCGAAAACGAAACCATCATGCGCGCGCCGTTCCCGACGGGCTACACGGACGAGGCGAAGAGCGCCTGGGGGCTGACGGCGGACGTCTACGATTTCGTGAACGCGAAGCGGGCGATGATCACCGACCTGCGCGCCTTGCGCGCCGAGTACAAGGTCCCGCCGGCCAAGTTCGTGGACGTGACGATCCACTGCCGCGACGCGGCAACGGCGGCGCGGCTGGCGCCCGAATACGATTCGCTGAAGAAAGCCATGCGCGCGCAAAGCCTCGTCATCGACGCGGAAACGACGGAACTGGCCATGCCGGGCAAGCTGGGCGCGCTGGGCACGGTCTATCTTTCCCTCGAGGGACTCGTGGACAAGGCGGCCGAAGCCAAGCGCATCGCCGGCGAACTCGCCAAGCTGCAGGGCTTCATCAAGTCCGCCGAAGCGAAGCTCGCCAACGCGAACTTCACGGCGCACGCGCCCGCGGCGGTCGTGGCCGAAGCCCAGCGCAAGCTGCAGGAGAACCGCGACAAGGTCTCGCAACTCGAGAAACTCGCGAAACTTTTCGCATGATCGCCTACATCAGAGGAACGCTTGCCGAAAAAGACCCCGCGCGCGTCGTCCTTGAGGCCGCGGGCGTGGGGTATGAGATACTCGTTCCTCTGTCCACGTTTGACCGGCTTCCGCAGAAGGGCGAAGAGGCCAAGTTGCTCGTCAGCCATTGCGTGCGCGAGGACGATGAACTGCTCTACGGGTTCGCGACCGCGCGCGAAAAGGAGATGTTCCTCAAGCTGACGGCCGTCTCGGGCGTGGGCCCCAAGATCGCGCTTGCGATCCTGTCCGGTTCGTCGCTGGGCGAACTTTGCCTGGCGATTGCGAGCGGGAACGCCAAGCGGATATCCGCCATCAAGGGCGTCGGGCGCAAGACGGCCGAGAAAATCTGCGTGGAGTTGAAGGACAAGGTCAGCGCGCTCGAGGCGCTGGCGGACTCTTCGCCGAAAGACGGTGTGGCCGCGCGCGCGCCGGTCGTGCGGGATGCCATCTTGGCGCTTTCCGCGCTGGGCTTCAACGAAGAGACGTCGAACAAGATGGTCTCCGCGGTTCTGACGGACGATCCTTCCGCGTCGGATGTCGAGGTCATCGTGCGAAGGGCGCTTGCGCGAAAGTAGGGACGTCATGGCAGAGGCGCAATTGTTCGCGGACGACTACAAGGTGACACTCGACGTGTTCGAAGGTCCGCTGGATCTGTTGCTCTATCTCATCCGCCGCGAGGAGCTGGACATCTACGACATTCCGATTGAACACATCACGGCGGAATACATGCGCTTCATAGACGAGGCGCGGCGGCTGGATCTGGATATCGCCGGCGAATTCATCGTCATGGCGGCGACGCTGATGGTGATCAAGTCGCGCATGCTCCTCCCGGTCGAGCGCCGCAACGTTTCGGAAGAAGCCGACGAAGAGTGGGTGGATCCGCGCCTGGATCTCGTGCGGCAGCTGATCGAATACAAGAAATTCAAGGACGCGGCGATTCGCCTGGAACGCCTGGAAGCTTTGCAGGCCGACAGTTTCGACTATGGCGGGAGGCGCCCCAAGTTCGAGCGCACGGCGGCGGATGGCCGACAGGCGCTTGCGCACCTCGATTTGTGCGACCTGCTGACGGCCTTCCAGGAAGTCTTGGCGCGCGCGAACGAGATGCCGCACGAGGAGTTGAAGGGCGTGCGCTATTCCGTCCCGGACAAGATGGATTACGTCCTGGACCGCGTGCGCCAGGAAAGCCGCGTGTCTTTTGTGGCGCTTTTCAGGTCCGACGCCCCGAAAGGCGAGATAATCGTTACTTTCCTGGCTCTGCTGGAACTTTTGCGGCAACACCGCGTGATCGTTTACCAGAATGCGGCCTTTCACGAAATCACGATTTTACCTTCAAACGAAGAGCCGCAGGACAAGCCGCTGGAGAGGCCTGACGATTATGAGTGAGAATGTGAAGATTCCGTTGCCACGAAGCCTGCAGGAGATCGCGGGCGCTATGCTCTTCGCCAGCGAGACGCCCTTGACCGCCGGCGAACTGCGCGCGGCCATCAAAGCGGTCGAGCCCGAAGAAGGGGAGAACGCGGAGGTGATGGACGTCTACCATACCTGCACGGCGCGCGAAGTGGACGAGGCGCTCAAAGGCCTGGGAAAGGCGCTGGAAGTCGCCGGATGCGGATTCGAGCTCGTCTGCTCGGCCGGCGCCTACCGCATCAAGACGGTGCCCAGTTGCGGACGCTACGTGCGCGCACTGCTCAAGTTGGATCGCCCGAGCCGCCTGGGACGCGCTTCGCTCGAGACGCTCGCCATCATCGCCTATCGCCAGCCCTTGACGAAAAGCGAAATGGAGGAAATCCGCGGCGTCGACGTGACGGCCAACGTGAAGACGTTGATGGATCTGCAATTGATACGGCTCGTGGGCAAATCCGAGCTTCCCGGGCATCCCTTCCTCTACGGGACAACGCCGCTTTTCCTGGAGCATTTCGGTCTTTCCTCCTTGGAACAGCTGAACGAGCTCGATCCTACCTTGCAGCGTTCCAATCCGCGGCAAAAGGCGGCCAGCTACAAGCGCCCCGAGACAAAGAAGACCGAACTCGAAGTCGCCGCCGAGCAGGAAGCCGCGCAGAAGGACGAGACTGAAGAATCGCCGGGCGCCAAGCCGAAACAGGCTCCCGCGGTCGACAATGTGCAGGTGGAGCTGGCGCTGGAGTCCGAAGAAGAGTCCGTTGGCGTGACGGAGACGGATGCCGCATCCGGCGCGAGCGACGATCCGGCCTCGCTTTCGGACGATTTCTTCATAGACGACACGCCAGACGAATTCGACGAAGAAGACGAAGATGACGATGATGACGAAAAAGAAGATGGCGAAACAGACGAGGAGGACCACGATGAGACTTCTGAAAATTAGTTTGGCGGCATTGGGCTTGACCACCTTGACGGCCTGCGACTGGCTGCAGAAGCTGGACCTTAAGAACGAACGGAGCGGCCGTTACTATCAGTCCGCAATGGCGGATTACGCCGCCGGACGCATAGACGCGGCCATCAAGGGCTTCAATCGTGCGCTCAAGGGCGACCCCGGCAATGCGAGCGCGCGCTTCCAGCTGGCCAGCCTTCTCCAAGATTCGCGAAGCGATTTCCTCGGCGCCATCGTCGAATACCGGGAATATCTGCGCCAGGAACCCTCGAGCGACAAAGCCGCGCTGGCGCGTGAGCGGCTCGCGCTCTGCGAACGCCTCCTTGCACGCGAGATTGCGCGCAATTCGACCGAGAACCGCACGTTCGTGAAGGACGCCGAAGACGCGCGCGCGGAAGCGGACCGCAAAGCCGCGGAGATCACCCGTCTGAAAGATGAGCTGGAAAAGGCTTCCGCGCGCATAGCCACCCTTGAAAAGCAACTTGCGCGCCAGCGCCATTTCATGGACGACCTGCGCAAGGAAGAGTCCGCGGCGCCGCGTCCGGTTCTCTCGGACGACGTGCGCGCGCTTCTGGACAGCGAGGAGGACGAGCCCCGTCTGGACTACAAGAAGGAAGCGCGCGAATTGGCGGCAGAAGCCGAGAAGGAAGACGCTTATGCGGGGTCGTCGCTTTTGCCGGCGAAACAACAGGCTTCCTCGGCCGACAGGAAGACCGCCGCGGACAGCCGCCGCACATCGCCGTTCGGCAGCAAGAAGAAGGTGTCCGCCGCGCCCTCGACCCCTCGTCCACCCGTCTATGTCGTGCAGGAGGGGGACACGCTCTACAAGATTGCCATCCGGTTCTACAACCGCGCATCCGCATGGCGCGACATCCGCGAAGCCAACAAGGCTGTCATTTCCACGGATGGCCGCATCAAAGCCGGACAGACGATTAAATTGCCTTAAGCCATGTCCGCCATCCTGCCGGAGCCCGTAAAGTCCGCCCACGCCTACACGCGTTCGCCGACGCCTTGGCGGCTCGACGCCTATCGGCAGGCGTCGGGCACGACGACGAAAGGCAAAAAGTTCGGCTGGAAGCTTTTCCACTATCTCGCAGGCGGCGGCATGCGCGCATTCGGCCGTACGGTCGAGCAGGAAGAGACCGCCTGGCGACAGGCGCGCTTCTTGCGTGTCTGCGGCATTCTGGCCTTGATTTGGCTTTGGTTCTACCTCTGAGGGAAAGGAGAAAACATGAATCGTTTGGGATTGTATGTGGGCGTGGCTCTGGTCGGCTGCTGCGCGGTGGCTTCCGCTTCTGCTTCGGAATCCACCCGGCAAGCTTTTCTCGGCCAGCAAGCCTACGAGGAAGTGCAGCGTCTGGCAAGCCAGCTTGATGCCCTGCAAAGCGGCCAGGACGACCTTGCGCGCCGCCTGGCCAGTCTGGAACGTGCGCTTTCGGCAAACGAAGGCGAGCGCACGCTCAAAAGCGAAGTGGCGGCCTTGCGCAGCGAGGTGTCGGCACTGCGGGCGCGCTTGAATGCGCAACGCGGCGAAATCGTCGACGACCTGTCCGCCCGGCTCGCGAAAGCCGAACGCCGGGAGCGCACCGCGCGCAGGCGGGCGGACGACGATGCCGTCGGCGGAACCTATGTCGTAAAAAGCGGCGATACGCTCACGCTGATCGCCCAGGCCTGCAATACGACCGTTTCACGAATCAAGGAGATCAACGGGTTGTCTTCCGACCGTCTGCGCATAGGCCAGACTTTGAAGATACCGGCGAAATAAAGGAAGAAACATGAAGATTCTTGTAGTTGGCAGTGGCGGACGCGAGCATGCGCTCGTTTGGCGTTTGGCGCAAGACGCCGCGCATCATGAATTGTACTGCGCCCCCGGGAACGCGGGCACCGCGGAACTGGCGACGGATGTGCCGCTTGGGGCGGAGGATATCGACGGCATTGCCTCCTGGGCCGCGCGCGAAAAGCCCGATCTGGTCGTCGTCGGACCCGAAGCGCCGCTCGTCGCCGGGCTCGTGGATCGCCTGCAGGCGATCGGCGTCCCGGCTTTCGGTCCCGTCGCCGCGGGCGCCCGGGTCGAGGGTTCCAAATGTTTCGCCAAGGAGGTCATGAAGGCGGCACACGTGCCGACCGGCCGCGCGGAAGTGTTCACCGACCCTCGCGCCGCCAAAGCCGCGCTCCCGGCTTACGGGCTCCCCGTCGTCATCAAGGCGGACGGTCTCGCCGCCGGAAAGGGCGTCGTCGTCGCCGAAACGCGCGAGCAGGCCGAAGAGGCGATCGACGCCATGCTCGTGGACGCGAAATTCGGGCAGGCGGGCGCCGAAGTACTCATCGAAGAGTTTCTGGACGGCGAGGAATGCTCTATTTTGGCCATGACGGACGGCGAGCATGTCGTGCTGCTCCCCTCGTCCCAGGACCACAAGCGCATTTTCGACGGCGACAAAGGCCCCAACACGGGCGGCATGGGCGCCTATTCCCCCGCGCCGGTCGTGACGGACGACATGCTGCCGGTCATCCGCGACACAATCGTCATGCCGGTCGTGAAAGAACTCGCGCACCGCGGCGTCGTCTACCGCGGCATTCTCTACGCGGGGCTCATGATCACCCCGCCCAACGGCAAGCTCGCCACGAGCGGCTCGCGCATCAACGTCGTCGAGTTCAATGCGCGCTTCGGCGACCCCGAGACGGAAGCCGTCCTGCCGCGGCTGGGCGGCGACTTCGCGACCGCGCTTTTGCATGCCGCGACCGGCTGCCTCTCCGAATCGGATATCGTCGTCAAGGACGAAGTCGCCGCGACGGTGATCATCGCCTCCGGCGGGTATCCGGGCGCCTACGAGAAGGGCAAGGTCATTTCGGGTCTCGAGGGCAATTCCGCGCTCGTTTTCCACTGCGGAACGAAGGTCGTGGACGGGAAGGTCGTCACGGCCGGCGGACGCGTCCTGAGCGTGACGGGCCTCGGGAAGACGCTGCGCGAGGCCGTCGACCGCGCCTATGCGGGCGTGCATGGGATTTCGTTCGATGGCATGTTCTACCGCAAGGACATCGCCCATCGAGCCTTCGCGCGCACATGAACCCTATTCAGTTCATAGACCGCGCCACGGGCAAACGCGTGACGGAGACGGTTATGGGCGACAAGGCGCTCGCGTTCGCCTACGAGACGTTGCTGGGGCGCACCCTTTGGCCGGTCCTTTTCGGTTCGCGGCTGGTGTCGGCCGTTCTCGGGCGCTATTACGATTCGCCGCGTTCCCGCGCGGCGATTTCCGCCCTTGCGCGGCTGCCGGGTTGTGCACCCGAAGAAGCGGAACTTCCCTTGGACGCCTACGCGTCATTCAACGCCTTCTTTACCCGTCGCCTCAAGCCGGGTGCGCGTCCGTTGGGGGACGGCGTGACGAGCCCGGCCGACGGGCGGCTCACGATCTATCCGGACGCCTCGCTCGACCTGCCTTTCCCGCTCAAAGGCGCGCGGCGCACGCTGCGCGACGTCCTGGCCGAACCCGATGCCGCAGCGGAGCGCCTGGACATCGTGGTCGTCCGTCTGGCACCCGTGGACTATCACCGCTTCCATTTTCCGTTCGCCTGCACGGTGGCCGAAGCGCCGCGGATCATTCCCGGCCAATACCATTCCGTCAATCCGATCGCGCTCATCCGCCATCCGGACGTGTATGCGGACAACGAACGGCAGGTTACGCGCTGCCGGACACCGTTCGGCACGTGTTACATGATAGAAGTTGGCGCCTTCGGCGTGGGGACGATACGGCAAACCTTTTCCCTCGGTGCGCAAGCCAAAGGCGGTGAGAAGGGTTATTTCAAGTTCGGCGGCTCGACGGTCATTCTCGCCTCACCGGCGGGAAAAATCGTCTTCGACGCCGATCTTCTCGACAATTCGCGGAAGGGTCTCGAAACGCGCGTAATGGCGCGCGAGCGGATTGGCGCGTGCGAATAACACGTGTCCCCGGGGCGCCCAGAGGACGATCCGGCTTCGGTAACCTACCGCATTCGTGGCGATGAAGAACGCAGATATCCATACCGGCGGGTCGGGCGGAGGGTTCCCTTCGCCCGCCGAGCACTTTCCCAAAGGTTCGCTGAGTCTGGACGACTACCTCGTGAAGCGTCCGGCGGCCACGTTCTTCATGCGCATGGAAGGGGAGGCACTCGTCCTCCAAGGCATCTGCCCCGGCGACATACTGGTCGTGGACCGTTCGCTTGCCCCCGCCCCGGGCGATTTGGCCGTCGTCGTCGTGGAAAACGAATATCTCGTGCGCGTCTGGCGCAAGGGCAAGGACGGCGGCGTGCGCCTCGAGGCGGCCAATCCCGCCTTCGAACCGATTGACGTTCCGCCGCGCCATCCCGTGGACCTCTTCGGCAAAGTGACCGCCGTGGTGCGAAAGTTGTGACGCGAATGGTTGGGCTTGTCGACGGAAACAACTTCTTCGTCTCGTGCGAGCGCGTGGTGAACCCCGCCCTGAACGGGTGCGCGGTGGCCGTGCTTTCCAACAACGACGGCTGCTGCGTGTCGCGCTCGAACGAATTCAAGGCCCTGAAGATCCCGATGGGAACGCCGCGATTCAAATTGCGCCGGCAGGAACAGCGCGGCGAAGTGACGCTGCTCTCTTCCAATTTCGAATTGTACGGCGACCTCTCCAATCGCGTCATGGCGACCTTGCGGGAGCTGGCGGTCCAGGTCGAACAGTATTCAATCGACGAAGCCTTCATCTATCCGCCCACGACCGCCCGCGCCAATCTGGAGGAATACGGACGAATCGTCCGTGCAACCGTCTTGCGCCAGGTCGGCATCCCCTGCGGCGTCGGATTCGCCCCCACGAAAACACTCGCCAAAATAGCGAACCACATCGCCAAGAAGCGTCCTTCGGGCGTGTATGTCTTGCCGGCGAATACGTCGGAACTTTTCTCCGCCCTGCCGGTAGACGAAGTCTGGGGGATCGGACGCCAATTGGCCGCGAGACTGCGCGCCAACCGGATCTTCACCATCGCTAGCCTGTGCGCGACGCCCGCGGACGCGCTGCGCCGCATAGGCGGCATCAACCTTCTGCGCACGGTGCGGGAACTGCTGGGTGAACCGTCCCTGACGGAGAGCGACTACGAGGCGCATCCCGATTCCATAACCTATTCGCGCTCTTTCGGCGAGCATACCCGCGACCTTGAAGCGCTGTGGGAGTCCGTCGCCTCGTTTGCCTCGCGCGCCTCCGAAAAACTCCGCCGGCACGCCCTCGTGGCGGAAGGCTGTTCGGTCTTCGCCCAATACGGTCCCACCCTCGAGCGCACGTTCCTTTCCCGCACCGTCGTCTTCCCCGTACCGACGGACGCCACAAACAGCATCGTCGCGGTCTTGCGCCCCGCCGTCGAGGCGCTCTATTCGCCCGACTTGACCTACTGCAAATCGGGAATCATGTTCTTCGGCCTTTCGCCGCGTTGCGGACTCCAGCAAGTCAGCCTTTTCGACGAGTTCACCGAGCGCAAAGCGATCCGGGAACGGCAAAAGGCGACATCCCGCCTCTTTTCGGCGGTAGATGCCCTCAATGCCCGATTCGGACGCGACACGGTATCCATCGCTTCCGTCGGGCTCGGAACGCATAAAACATGGCGGGTCAAGTCTGACAAACTTTCCAAGCGCGCCACTACACGCTGGGACGAACTCATAACCGTAAAATAACGCCTGTGCCAGCCGGCTTTATGGTCTCCAAACTGCGCAAAGGCGTCGGACGCTTTGCGGGGTGAGGGGGCGTGGAAGGGCAGGTTCCGATGTCCGGTCCGCGGACCCGGCAACAAAACAGTACGGGGATTTGTCTCCGTCCCCATGGGGTTTTGGATTGGGGTCCGTGGTGGGGTTGTTTTAACCGTGCAGGGAATGTGGAAAATGTAGAGAGCAGGGGCTGTCCCGGATGTATCGGGAGTGCGCCTGCCCGCCTAGCCTCCTTCCCCTACTGTTCACCGCGCTCTCACCCGCGGCAGGAGGGCTAGTTTCCCCCGCGGAACACTCCGCCAATACCCCCCGCATGTGACGGTATCTAACATGCGCATGT
>DBKW01000081.1 GCA_002298665.1 Verrucomicrobia bacterium UBA740
GTCTGCACGTCGGCCATGCGCTTTTCGAGCGCGAGGTCGCGCGCCGCGGCGTTCGCCGTCGGGAAATCGCAGAGGTGCACCGAATCGGGGTCGCTCTTCCCTTTCAGGTTGCGGTAGATCTCCTCCGCGATGAACGGCGTGAACGGCGCGGCGACCTTGGCGAGCTGCACCAGGACGTAGCGGAGCGTGCGGTAGGCGGAAAGCTTGTCCGTGTCGTTCGTCGACTTCCAGAACCGGCGGCGGCTGCGGCGGATGTACCAGTTCGTCAAATCCTCCACGAACTTCACGAACGGACGCACCGCGCGCTGCAGGTCGTAGGCGTCCATCGCCGCGGTCACGTCTGCGATGAGCGTTTCCATGGACGAGACGATCCACCGGTCTAGCACGTTCGCGCTTTCGGGATAGACCACCTCGGCGTCGGCGAAGCCGTCCACGTTCGCGTAGGTCACGAAGAACGCGTAGGCGTTCCACCACGGAATCAGCAGGTCGCGCAGGATCTGCTTGACGCCGTTCTCGGAGAACTTGAGGTTCTCGGCGCGCACGACGGGCGAGTAGATCATGTAGAGGCGGATGGCGTCCGCCCCGTAGGTGTCGAGCATCAGGTTGGGGTCTGGATAGTTCTTGAGCCGCTTGGACATCTTCTTGCCGTCCTCGGCCAGCACGAGCCCGTTGACGACCACGTTCCGGTAGGGCGACTCTCCGAACAGCATCGTGCCCAGGAGCATGAGCGTGTAGAACCAGCCGCGCGTCTGGTCGAGACCCTCGGCGATGAAGTCCGCCGGGAAGAAGTCCCTGAAGCTTTCCGCGTCCGGCTTGCCGTCCGCGCCGCCCATGTAGTGCTGCTGGGCGTAGGGCATGGAGCCCGACTCGAACCAGCAGTCCAGCACTTCGGGGGTGCGGTGGTAGGTCTTGCCGTCCTTCTTGATGACGATCTTGTCCACGTAGTGCTTGTGGAGGTCGGTCGCCTTCACGCCGGAGAGCGCCTCCAGTTCGGCGATGGACCCCACGCAGATCATGTCCGTCGGGTCGGCGTCGTTGACCCACACGGGGATGCAGCTGCCCCAGAAGCGGTTGCGCGAGATGTTCCAGTCGCGCGCATCCTTCAGCCAGTTGCCGAAGCGCTTTTCGCCCACGTACGCGGGCGTCCAGTGCACCGTTTCGTTGTTGGCGACGAGCTGGTCGTGCAGGTCCTCGACCTTCACGTACCAGGCGTCGATGGCGCGGTAGATGAGCGGCGTATCCGTGCGGTCGCAGTAGGGATAGGCGTGCACGATCGTGGACTGGTGGACGAGCTTGCCTTCCGCCTTGAGGCGCTTGATGATGTCCTTGTCGCAATCCTTGCAGAAGCGTCCCTGGTATTCGGGGATTTCCGGACCGAACGCCGCGCTCGCGTCCAGCGGGTCGACGATGGCGTTCATGCCGGCTTCCTTGCAGACGCGGAAGTCGTCCTCGCCGTAGGCGGGGGCGATGTGCACGAGGCCCGTGCCGTCGTCCGTCGTGACGTAGTCGTCGTTCAGCACGCGGAAGGCGCCTTCGGCCTTCTTCGCCGCGTAGTAGGGGAAGATGGGCTCGTATTCCCAGCCCTTGAGCGCCGAACCCTTCATTTCGGCGACGATTTCATACTGCTCCGGCTTTTTGAAGTAGACGGGCAGGCGCGCCTGGGCCATGACGTAGATGGGCCGGGCCGCGTCCGTCAGATCCCGCACCGCCACGTAGTCGATCGACGCGCCGGCGCAGATCATGAGGTTCTCGGGGAGCGTCCAGGGCGTCGTCGTCCAGATGAGGAGGTAGACGGGCGCGCCCGCGGGGAACTTCAGACTTTCCGTTGAAAGCGCCTTCACGCGCACGGTGACCGTCGGGTCCTGCACGTCCTTGTAGTTCGAGCCCGCCTCGAAGTTCGACAGCGGCGTGGAAAGCTTCCACGAATAGGGCATGATGCGGTGCGACTTGTAGACGCGCCCCTGGTTCCAGAGCTGCTTGAAGACCCACCAGATGGTCTCCATGAAGTCGGGGTTCATGGTCTTGTAGTCGTGGTCGAAATCGACCCACCGCCCCATGCGCGTCACGGTCTTGCGCCATTCGGCGACGTACTTGAGCACCATCGAGCGGCACTGTTCGTTGAACTTGTCCACGCCGAATTTCTTGATCTCGGGCGCGCCGGCGATCCCCAGCGCATCCTGGGCCAGCGCCTCGATCGGCAGGCCGTGCGTATCCCACCCGAACCGGCGCTCGACGTACTTGCCGCGCATGGTCTGGTAGCGCGGCACGATATCCTTGATCGTGCCGGCCAGAAGGTGGCCGTAGTGCGGCAGGCCCGTCGCGAAAGGCGGCCCGTCGTAGAATTTGTAGCGTTCCTTGCCCTCGTTCTTCTTGAGGGACTTCCCGAACGTGCCGTCTTTCGCCCAGAAAGCGAGGACGTCCTCTTCCATCTTCGGGAAGGCGACTTTGTTGGATACCGGCTTGAACATACTCTATTCTCTTATCGATTGATTTAGGCGGGCTTGTACGAGTCCTTCAGCGTCACCGCACGGTTGAAGACGGGCGCTTCGGGCGTATGGTCCTTCTCGTCCGCGACAAAGTAGCCCACGCGCTCGAACTGGAAGCGCTCTTCCCTCTTCGCGTTCGCCAGGGCGGGCTCGACATACCCCTTCACTTCCTTGAAGGAATCGGGGTTCATGTACTTGAGGAACTCCTCGGGACCGTCCTTGAGCGGGTCTTTCTCCGTGAAAAGGCTGGAGTAGAGGCGGAAGGTCGCCGGGACGCCGGTCGCGCAGTCCACCCAGTGGATCGTGCCCTTGACCTTGCGTCCGTCCGCGGCGTTTCCGCCCCAGGAGGCTTCGTCCCACGTGCCGTGGATCTCGGTTATCTCCCCGGCGGCGTCCTTGACGACGCCCGTACACTTGAAGATGCACGCGCCGCGCAGACGCACTTCGCGTCCCGGCGCCAGGCGGAAGAACTTCTTTTCCGGCACTTCCATGAAATCGCCGCGCTCGATCCAGATTTCGCGTCCAAACGGGACTTTGCGCACGCCCGACGCCGGGTCCAGCGGATTGTTCGGCGCTTCCACGTCGCGCGGGCCGCCCTGCCAGTTGTCGATGACGACCTTGACCGGGACAAGGACCGCCAGGCGCCGCGCCGCCGTCTTGTTCAGCTCTTCGCGGACGCACCACTCCAGAAGCGCCGGCTCGCTTTCGCTTTCCGTCTTCGAGACCCCGACGCGTGCGCAGAATTCGCGGATGGCCCCCGGCGTAAAGCCGCGCCGCCGCATGCCGCACACCGTCGGCATGCGCGGATCGTCCCACCCCGACACGTGCTTTTCCGTCACGAGCTTCAGCAGCAACCGCTTGGACATGACCGTATAGGTGATGTTCAGGCGCGCGAATTCACGCTGCTGCGAGCGGATCTTCACGCCGTTGCGCACCGGCAGAAGCCCCATCTCGTCCAGGCGATCCACCACCCAATCGTAGAGCGGACGGTGAACCTCGAACTCGAGCGTGCACATCGAGTGGGTCACGCCCTCCAGCACGTCCTCGATCGGATGCGCGAAATCGTACATCGGGTAGATGCACCACTTGTCGCCCAGCCGGTAGTGCGGCACGTGGCGGATGCGGTACAGGACCGGGTCGCGGAAGTGGATGTTCGGCGAGGCCATGTCGATCTTCGCCCGCAGGCACCATTCGCCGTCCGCATACTTCCCCGCCTTCATGTCGCGGAAGATCGCGAGATTCCGCTCGGGCGTCGTGTCGCGCGAGGGGCTGGGCTTGCCCGGCTTTTCGGGAACGCCGCGGTACGCCTTCCACTCCTCCTGCGTCAGATTGCAGCAGTAGGCCTGGCCCTTCTCGATCAGCGTCTCGGCGATCGCATACATCTTGTCGAACATGTTCGACGCGTAGTAGTAGCCCGGCTCTTCGCCGTCGCCCGGACCGGACCACTGGAAGCCCAGCCAACGGATGTCGCGCTTGATGTTTTCCGCGAATTCGACGCTTTCCTTCGTCGGGTTCGTGTCGTCCATGCGCAGGTGGCACTGCCCGCCGAAGAGCTCCGCCATGCCGAAGTCCACGCAGACGGCCTTGGCGTGGCCGATGTGGATGTAGCCGTTCGGTTCCGGCGGGAAGCGTGTGACGACAAGCCCGCCCGTGCGCCCTTCGGCGACGTCCTTCTCGATCCATTGTCTCAGAAAATGACGAGACGTATCCGATTCGTTTTCCATGTTCATCCTCTTAGAAGTCCAGATTGCGCACGTTCAGCGCGTTTTCCTCGATGAATTTGCGCCGCGGTTCGACCTCGTCGCCCATCAGAAGCGAGAACATCCGGTCCGCCGCGGCCGCGTCGGACGACTGCACGCGCAGCATGTGGCGCTTGGCCGGATTCATCGTCGTGTCGTAGAGCTCGTCGGCGTCCATTTCGCCCAGGCCCTTGAAGCGGTAGATCGAAAGCCCTTGCTTGCCGTGCGCCCGCACGTCGTCCAAGAGCTTGGGCAGCGCGCCCGCAAACCAGTCGTCCGGACCCCACCCGTACGCCGAAAGCGAGGAAAATTGCTTTTTCAGCATGGAGGCGCCCGAACCCTGGGCGTTTTCGTCGTGCACCAGCACGGCGGGATCGAAGCCGCGCTCCTCCACCATCTTGGCCGTCGCCTCGATTTCCGCCAGAAGCGTCATGAGTTCCTTCGCTTTCGCCGCGTCCAGGACCGTGCCGTCCTTGCCCTTCACCTCGAAATCGTCCAGCCCGAGCGTCAGGAGTTTGGACGTCAATTCGCCGTCCGTGAGGACGTATTCCGTCCGTTTCTTGCGCTCGACCTTGTAGAGCGGCGGCTGGGCGAGGTAAACGTAGCCCTTCTCGATCAGCTCCGGCATCTTGCGGTAGAAGAAGGTCAGAAGGAGCGTGCGGATGTGCGCGCCGTCGACGTCCGCATCGGTCATGATGACGATCTTGTGGTAGCGCGCCTTCGAAATGTCCCACTCCTCGCCGAAGCCGCACCCGATCGCCGTGATGAGCGTGCGGATTTCGGCGTTGGCGAGCATGCGGTCCACGCGCGCCTTCTCGACGTTCAGCACCTTGCCGCGCAGGGGCAGGATCGCCTGCGTCGCCCGGTCGCGGCCGGACTGCGCCGAACCGCCGGCCGAATCGCCTTCCACGAGATACAGCTCGGTCTTCGCCGGATCCCGCTCGGAGCAGTCCCGCAGCTTGCCCGGCAGCGAAAGCCCGTCCATGACGCCCTTGCGGCGCGTCGAATCGCGCGCCGCCCGGGCCGCTTCCCGCGCCCGCGCCGCCAAAAGCGTCTTTTCGATGATCGTCTTCGCGACGGCCGGATTCTCCTCGAAGAACGTCATCAGCTTGTCGGAGACGATGGAGGAGACGATGCCGTCCACTTCGCCGTTGCCGAGCTTGGTCTTCGTCTGGCCCTCGAACTGGGGCTGCGGAACCTTCACGCTCACGATGACCGTCAGCCCTTCGCGCATGTCCTCGCCCGTCAGCTGGTCTTTCGCCTTGATGAGGTTGTTGTCCGCCCCGTACTTGTTGATCGTCGCCGTGAGCGCCCGGCGGAAGCCCGACAGGTGCGTGCCGCCCTCGACGGTGTGGATGTTGTTGCAGTAGGTCTGCTCCAGGGTGGAGTAGCTGTCCGTATACTGCATGGAGACCTCGGCCTGCACAAGGCCCGTCAGCCCCGGCTTCTGCCCCTCGAAATGGATGATCGGCGAAAGCGGCTTCTTGTTCTGGTTGAGGAACTCCACGAACTGGTCGAGTCCGCCCTCGTAGTGGAACGTCTCCTCGTGGTGCGCCTCGCCCTCGTCGTCGCGGAAGTGTATCGTGACGCCCTTGTTCAGGAACGCCAGCTCGCGCAGCCGGTTGCAGAGAATCTCCCACTTGAAAGCGTGGCACGAGAAGATCGTGTGGTCCGGGAAGAACGTGACGCGCGTGCCCGTCTCGCTCCCGCATTCCCCGACGATGGTCAGGGGCTGGGTGACATGGCCGCGCGAAAACTCGATGTGGTGGATCTTCCCGCCGCGCTTGACCTCCACCTTCATCCAGTCCGAAAGCGCGTTCACGCACGAAACGCCCACGCCGTGCAGGCCGCCCGAAACCTTGTAGTTCGACCCGTCGAACTTGCCCCCCGCGTGCAGAACCGTCAGCACGACCTCGATGGCCGGACGGTGCTGCGTCGGGTGCATGTCGACCGGAATGCCGCGCCCGTTGTCCGCCACCGTCAGCGAGCCGTCCGGATTGATGATGACGTCGATCTGCGTGCAGTACCCGGCCAGCGCCTCGTCGATGGAGTTGTCCACCACCTCGTACACCAGGTGGTGGTAGCCGCGCTCGCCCGTGTCGCCAATGTACATGGCCGGACGCTTGCGCACCGCCTCCATGCCCTCCAGAACCTGGATGTTCGCCGCATTGTAGCCGCCCGCAGCCGGCACCGTTTTCTCGTCGTCGTTCATAACGCTATATTATACCAAAAAACGGACCTTCCGTGAATACGGAAATCGCCCGGCGGACGCCCCGCCTTCCCCCCGAAAAAGAAGGAGAATCCCCCGCCGGACGCGGGAGACCCCCTTTTCGCGTCTAGACGCACACGCCCTCAGGCGCGGACCACCTTGCGCCGGAGCGCCAGCATCCCCGCCCCCAGGAGCAGCATCAACCCGCTCGTCGGTTCGGGGACCACGCCGGTGAATGTACCGATGAGATGACCATTCTTATCCTTGAACGCGTATGAACCGCCTGCCTCGCCGCCTTTCGCCAGCTCGTCAAAGATCGTATCGACATCAACTAAGTAGCCCATGTACCCAAGGGTGCTAGTCAACGCATTGCCCTCTGCATCCGCCGTATTCCAGCCGCCCATCTTTATGAAAAGTTTGTAGCCCTTCCCATAGTAATCGCTGTAGAATTGATCAGAATCATACGCAGTGTTAGCGTAGAATTTCCCATCTTCGTATCCCCAATTAACTTTTTCAGGCACTGTATCTACAAACTGGTAGCGTGTCGCGCTCGGGGCTTTGCTGAAGTGATCAAACGCAGCGCCATTGGTCTTGTCGGCGCCGGAGACAGTGCCTTTCCAGTAGTCAGCGGCAAGCGTCCACTTGAAGGTGCCGGCCGAAGCGACGGTGGTCGCGGCGACCGCGAACGCGGCGATCAGTGTTTTCATGTTCATTGTTTCTTTCTCCTTTTTGTTGTTTTTGGGGATTTATTCAGATTTCCCGCGAGAACACCCCGTGCATTCCCGCAGAACTTCCTTGGTCGAGAAGAGGATGAAAGGAAAAGCCACCCGCCGCGGTTCCGTCCGAA
>DBKW01000093.1 GCA_002298665.1 Verrucomicrobia bacterium UBA740
AAAACAATCCGTAAAGTTCTGGTTGTAAACTCGGGGTCGAGTTCGCTCAAATACCAGCTCTTCGATATGAAGACAGAAACGCGTCTCGCGAAAGGTCTCGTGGAGCGCATCGGCGCGGGTGGTCCGAAAAACCACGCCGAGGCGCTCTGGCAGGTGGTCGAGGATCTGGGGCATCCGACGGACATCGATGCCATCGGGCACCGCGTCCTGCACGGCGGCGAGATTTTCAAGGATTCGGTCGTGGCGAACAAGACGAATCTCGCGAAGATGCAGAGGCTCGTCAAGTTCGGGCCTCTGCACATGCCGGCGAATCTCGGCGGCATCGAGGCGTGCGAGAAGATCTTCAAGGGCGTCCCGAACGTCGCGGTTTTCGATACGGCGTTCCACCAGACGATGCCGGAGTGCGCGGCTCTGTATGCGATTGACCCCAAGTTCTATACAAAATACGGGGTCCGTAAGTATGGCTTCCACGGCACGAGCCACAAGTTCGTGACGATGGCCGCGGCGAAATATCTGGGCAAGCCGCTCGCGAAGGTCAATCTCGTGACGTGTCACCTCGGCAACGGCAGTTCGCTCGCGGCCATCAAGCATGGCGAAGTGGTCGATACGACCATGGGGCTTACGCCGCTTGCGGGACTGGTGATGGGGACGCGCTGCGGCGACATCGATCCCGCGGCGGTGCTGTTCATGATGAAGGAAGAGCATCTGACGATCGACGAGACGGATACGCTGCTTAACAAGAAGTCCGGTTTGCAGGCCGTCTCGGGCGTCGCGGGTGGCGATTGCCGCGACATCTGCAGCCGGGCCGACGCCGGCGACGCGCGGTGCGAACTCGCTCTCGAAATGATGGCGTACCGCACGGCGCTCTATATCGGGGCGTACAATACGATCGTCGGCGGCGCGGACGCCATCATCATGACGGGCGGCATCGGCGAAAATTCGTCCGAAGCGCGGGAGCGCATCATCTTGCGCCTGGGAGCACTTGGCATAAAGCTCGATAAGCGGGCAAACGCCAAGACGCGTGGCGTCGTCGCGGTCTTGTCGACAAAGGATTCGAAGATTCCCGTCGTCGTGCTGCCTACAAACGAAGAATTGATGATTGCGCGCGACACGGTAAGGGTACTTGCCAAGTAGAGATAATTTGAGTATAATAATGCTGTAAAATGAATGCTATACAAGCGATAATAGAAAAAGCCTCGAAGTTGGATGGCACGGTTGTCCTGCCGGAGGGCATGGATCCGCGCGTCATAACGGCCGCGTGCGCCTGCGTGAGCCGGCGCATCTGTACGCCGATAGTCCTTGGGACCGCGGCCGAAATCGCCGCGGCTGAAATCGCCGCGGGACTGCGGCTCGCAGACAAGGGCATCAAGACGATCGATTATACGCTAGGCGACCCCGAACTCGCGCAAGCCTACTTTGAGGCATGGAACGCCAAAGAAGCGCGCAAGCCGGTCGAGAAGCAGAAGATGATCGACTTGGCCGCGGCTGAAAAGACGATAAAGACGAAGCGCATCTACTTTGGCGGCATGATGGTCCGGCTCGGTCGCGTGGATGGGCTTGTCGCGGGCTCCATCGCCTCTACGGGAGATATGTTGCGCGCCGCGTTTCATACGTTGGGCACGCAGAAGGGCGTCAAGACGGCAAGTTCGTGTTTCTTGCTCGATCTCAAACGGCCCACGCCCTCGGGGGATTCCGTTCTCGCCTTTGGCGACTGTGCGGTGATTCCCGACCCGACGGCCGAGCAACTTGTGGATATCGGGCTTGCGACGGCAGAAACGTATAAGAGTTTGACGGGCTATGAACCGCGCGTGGCGTATTTGAGCTATTCCACCAAGGGTTCGGCGGCCGGTCCGCTCGTGGAAAAGGTTCAGAAGGCCGTGGAACTGGCGCGTCCGCAATTCGCCGCGCGCGGCATCAAGGTGGACGGGGAAATGCAGTTTGACGCTGCCCTTGTACCGAGCGTGGGCGAACTGAAGAATCCGCACGGCGAAATCCAGGGGACAGCCAACGTGTTTATTTTCCCAGATCTTCAAGCTGGGAACATCGGTTACAAGATCGCGCAACGCTTGGGGGAGGCCGTGGCCATCGGACCGAACCTCCAGGGGCTTGCGAAGGCCATGAATGATTTGTCGCGCGGATGCAGCGCCGAAGACATCGTCGGTACGATTTGCGTGACGCTATTGCAATCGGCAGCGAAGAAATAACAGGATGACGGACGAGCAACAACTTGAACGCGCACGCGAGGTCTTCGATATCGAGATCGAGGGCCTCGCCCGCGTGCGCCAATCGCTTGGGAAAAGTTTCACGCAGGCGATTGCGCTCATGCTATCGTGCGTGAAGAACGAGGGCATTGTTGTTGTTACGGGGGTCGGCAAGAATCTGGCGATTGCCGAGAAGATGAGCGCCATCTTCGCCTCGACTGGGACGCGGTCGATTGTGCTCAATCCCGTGCAGGCCATGCATGGGGATCTCGGAATGGTGGCGCCGCGGGACATTCTCATCGCGCTTTCGTTTTCCGGCGAGTCGGACGAAATCCTGAAGCTCGTCCCCGCCGTCCGCCGGCATGGCTTGAAAGTCATCTCGTTGACGGGCAAGCCGGACTCGACCCTTGCGCGCATGAGCGACATCCACTTGGAGATTCCGTGCGGTCCCGAGGCGTGTCCCTTCGGAATGGCGCCGACCAATTCCACCACCGCCACGATGGCGATGGGGGATGCGCTTGCGATGGTGATGATAGACGCGCTGCAGTTCGACATTTCGAGCTATGCAATGAACCATCCCGCGGGGGCCATCGGGCGTGCTCTCGTGCTGAAGGCAAGCGATGTCATGCGCACGGGCGAGCGTCTGGCAAAGGTGCCGCCCTCGGCTACGGTCATGGACGCCTTGCTCGCGATGACGCGCGCCAAAAGCGGTTCGGCCGTCATTGCAGACGCGGAAAACCGGCTTCTAGGCATTTTCACAGACGGCGATTTTCGTCGGGCCGCCGCGCAGGCCGGGGACGACGTCGCCGTTTTGCTGAAAGAGACGGTCGACCGGCACATGACCAGCCACCCGCAATATGCGTCTAGCGAGACATACGCGTCGGAATTGCTGAAAACATTCGAAAATCGACATATCGACGATCTTCCCGTCTGCGATGCGCAGGGGCATGTGGTCGGCTTGGTCGACATACAAGATTTGCCCAAGATGAAGGTGCTATAAAGAAAGGATGAACAAATGGACATGAAACTTATTTTTGCAACGACGGTTGCCCTTTCCCTCGCGATGATGGCTTCTGCGGCGCCCCAGCGCAACAGAGACCGGAATGCACGCGCACCCGAGACGGAAGACGAAGCGTCTGCAACAGGCAAGGACGCGAAGATCACGATAGACCAATTTCCGAAAACCGGCCGCGCGTCGACCTTGTCCGCGCCTTCGCTCCAGGGCGCCTCGATTATTGGACAATGCTACACGAAACCCCGCAAATGGATTGTCCTAGAGGCTAAATATTCGACTTTCGCGCGTTGGCAAGACCAGTTGACGTTTACCTGGCATGTCTTGCTGGAAACAAAGAGCGCAACGGAAAAAGACCGCAACGACAAGATTGCGCCGTACTCTTATTTTTCCACAACCGTCACGTATGCCAACATTCCCAAAGGCACGCATGCCGCGAGTGTCTGTTTGCATCCGTCCTATCTGGAGCGCTATGGCGAACCGAAGGCAATCGGTCTTGTTATTGCCAATAAGGAAGGCGTAATTCTGGCGGGCGATTGCGAAAGCGAGATCAAGGGGATCAAATCGCACCCGAAGGCGTTGGAAGATGCGTTTTGGAACAAGAACGATATCATGAACGCGCAGGATAAAAATGGCGAACCCGTGATCGAGCGTCGCCAGGGCCTGCAAGACCGTTCAAAGACGATCTGGGCGCTGGTCAATCCGAATGACTACGAAATGGTGGTGCAGTGATGGCGACTAAGTTTCGGACTTTGAATATCGGCACGTCGGGGCTGACGCTCGCCGAATATACGGTTGGAGGGAAAGGAACTCTGACGTTGTCCGCCTACGGGTCGGCAACGTTCGACATGCCGCTTGAAGCTGAAAATGCATCGACGCTGATCCCCCCCGCATTGCTGAGCATCGTGCGCGAAAAGGGCATTCGTCCGGGCAAGGTGGCCTTTGCGATACCTGGGCAGATGGTTTTCCAGCGTTTTGCGACCATTCCTTCCGCGGGAAGCCCTGAGAAGCTAGATCAAATGGTGCGCTTCGAGATGGAGCAGAACATTCCCTTCCCGATGGAAGAGATGATCTGCGACTACCAGGTTCTCGGGGAAACGCCCACGGGCGATGTCTCGGTTATGATAGCGGCCGCGAAGGCCGATCAGATTGAGTCCGTGGCGACGGCTGTTGCCTCGACGGGGTTTACTCCCGTTCTCGTGGACACGGAACCCTTCGCGCTCCTGAATGTCGTCAAGGCGGTGGCCAAAGACGATTCCTCGTGCGTGCTTTTGTTGGATATCGGCGCCAAGACCACCTCTTTCATTATTTCGGAAGGCGACAAACTCTACACGCGCTCCATTCCGTTTGCCGGACTTGCGCTTACGAAAGAGATAGCGAGTGCGCTCGAGTGCTCCCTGGCGGAGGCGGAAGCCTACAAGCGCGCAAACGCCTATGTGGCGGCGGGGGGAGCGGTGGAGGATCCGGACGCGACGCGCGACCGCGTGTCGAAGGTCTGCCGCGCGGTTTTGACGCGTCTGACGGCGGAAATCTCCCGTTCTGTCAATTTCTACCGCAGTCAACAGGGAGGTTCGACGCCAGTTCGCCTGTATTTGGCGGGGGCGGGTTCGTTGTTGCCGCAAATCGACAGATTTTTCAGCGAATCGCTCAACATTGAAGTGGAATATCTGAATCCGTTCGAGGTCGTGGCCGTGTCTCCCGCACTGGATACCGCGGCGCTCGAGGCGGATGCGGTTTTGCTCGCGTCGACGACGGGAATCGCGCTTCATCAGGCCAAACACGCCGCTTTGCAGATCGATCTCATACCGCCCGTGCTTGTCGCCGAACGTATCGAAGCGGCGCGCATTCCTTTCGTGGCGGCGGGCGCTCTCGCATTTGTCGCGGCGCTTGTCCTGGGGCTTATGACGATCAAGCAGTCAAATGCGGCGCTGGAATCGCGTCTGGAATCGGTAAAGCACGAAACAGATATTTTGGATGCGATGTCCAAAAAAATAAAGAACGCGCAGGAGGCGACGGACGCCGTCCAAAAAGAGGCGGACGAACTGGTTTCCCTCATAGACAGACGCGATGCCATTGCCGAGCGTTTCGAGACGGTTCGCAAGACGCTCGGTGACGATCTATGGATCGACAAATGGGAGGATGGACCGACCGCAACGCGCGTCACGCTCCGCGGCTGGAAGGATCGCATAGAGAAATTCGTGACCCGGGCGGCCGCGCGCAACGGCGGAAAAAAACGCACGGCGGCCGAAGTGGTTGTGGCGCAATTAAAGGATTCTTCCGGCGTCAAGCCCGAATCGGTCAAGGTGGCGGATATGACGGTGCTGGGTAAAGGGGATGTCCTTGAGCAATTCGTGGTGGAGATGTCGTTCAAATGAAAAAGACGCAAATTATACTTGCATCCCTTGGAGGGCTTGCGCTTCTGGGCGCCTTGATAGTCGGATGGATGCTTTTCGATGCATTTTCCGTCAAGGCGGAGTTGCTAGAAGATCTAGACATGCAGGAGATGAAGGCGCGCAAGCTGGCGGGCGCCAAAATCGCCCCCACGCGTGCCGCGCTCCGGCAAATAGAAACGAATCGCCTTGAACTGGCGAACTGGGTGGAAGTGACGCGCGCGGTTGTTTCGGCGGGTGACCGCGCGGTCGATGCAGGATTGTCCGAGGCGGCGTTCAAGAGCAAGATGATAGAAGATGCGCGTCTACTCTCGGGGTTGCCGGGCGGCGTTGCGGGAAAGCTTGTCAAAGAGAACTTTGGCTTTGGCTATACGGACTTTATTACAGGCGGCAAAATGCCCACGACGGCGGAATTGTCCGAACTCCAGATCCGTTGGTCCGATATCGTCACGTTCGTGAATCTTTTGGGCGCGGCGGGCGCGAACGAACTTCTTGAAGTCTCGGCATTGTCTCCAGAGGCGCCCAAGACTGAAGAATCGCCGGCGCGCGCGGGTCGGCGCTCTCCGCCTCGCGCAAAGAAAAAGGCGGAAGCGTCCGCCTCGCCAATTACGCAACGTCCTTACATGTTCAAGTTTCGCGCTTCTCCCGTTTCGCTTGTGAGGGTGCTCAACGCATGCGCGGCGAATAAGCGCTTCATGATTGTCAATGCGGTGAGTTTCGCGCGCCCGAGCGATGAAATCGCCAGTCGCATAGGGGAGTCCAAGAAAGAGACCCAGGAGAATGCCGGGCGCAGGAGGCGGAATCGTCGGCGCGCGTCATTTGCGGAAGAGGCGGCCAAGGAGGGGACGGAGTCCCCCCGCAAGGGACTTGTGACGGATCCGGCGACGACGGAGCCGTTCGTCGTGACCCTGCGTATTGCGACGGTCGATTTCGGGACGAAGTCGCGCCCGGCTGTAGAGGAGGCGTCGAAATGAACACGGCGAGCAACAAAAAAGGTTTCGCGGCACACTGGGATTGGCTTGCGGCAGGCTTGGGTTTCGCCGCGTTGGCTGTCGCCATTGTCCTGTTCCTTGGCGGAGAGAGCGAAAACGCGGAGAATGCGGCCTTGGCACTGAAATCGCCGGCGCGCGCGAAAACGGGTGTCGTCGCGATAGACAAGGCCCCCTATTTGTCCGCGGGGAAAATATATTTCTCCCCCGGGAAAATAGTTGAACCGCCGGCGGAAAAAGGGAGTTTCCTCGTGTCGGAAACGCGCGTCTTTTGCCAGCAGGGCGATCCCACGGATAAACGCGTCGCTTGCGGACTCCCCATTCCCTTTGGCGTGGAGAGATGCCCATTTTGCGGCGTGTTGCAGCCCAAGGAAGAAAAGCCCGCGCTGGATTCGGATGGCGACGGCATGCCGGACGATTGGGAGATCAAGTACGGTCTAGACCCGAAAGACCCGTCCAACGCCCAAAAGGACACGGATGGCGATGGTTTCTCCGACTTGGAGGAATACGAAGCGGGGACAAATCCCGTCGATTCCGCCTCGCACCCGGACTATCTTAACTTCCTTAAGATTCAGCCGCCGTTGAAACAGACGTTTTTGCCGTTCCATTTCGTAGGTGCGCGCAAGATTCCGGCCGGCATGAAACTGGACTTCAAGGATCCTTCGCGGTCCAACGAGTACGACCGCGGCATTTATTCCGTGCTCGTCGGCGACCCCGTGGGCAAGACGGGTTATGTGCTCAAGAAGTACGACCACAAACTCAAAAAAGTGCCGATCAAGGGGAGCAATGTGTCCCGCGAAGTGGATGTCTCCGAGGCGGTTGTGGAACGCACGCGCGACGGCAAGCGCATCGTGCTGGTGTTGGGTGCGCGTCATGTCCCCGTCGAGACGCAGGCCACGCTCGCGTATGCGCGTGGAGAGGGCAAGACCTTTACCGTCGTGCGCGGAAGCGAGATTGATCTGAACGGAACAATCTATACAATAAAGAGTCTTGAGAAACTTGGATCTGTCATCCAGGTCGGCGTCGAGAACAAACAAACGAAGGAGACGCGCGTTCTGAAAGAAACGCTTGAATAGTCGGCAGGTATCCGTTATAATTGAATTTACAAAAGTCTGAGAGGAAAATAATGGCTAAGATCGAAAATCTGTTGGTGCTGACCTCGTTGATCGCGTTCATCGCGTTCAGCGGCTCCGCGTTCGCCCAGGACGACCTAGATGATTTGTTGAAAGATCTTGAATCGGATGCTGTCGAAACGACGACAATGCCGAAAGCAGAGACGCCGGAGGAAGTTCCGGCATCAACAGAAGAACCTCAGTCCGAGGCGGCAACCTCTGCGGCACCTGCCGCGGCGCCGGCGGAAGAGAAGCCGGCAGTCGCCGAGCAAAAGCCGGTCGAGACGATTAAGGAGTCCGTGGCGGAAAACACCGCGCCGGCACCGTCGACCGTGACGGAAGCCCTTCGGCCGGCAACGGCCGCGGCGGACGGCGAGCCGGCGAAAAAGACGGAACAGGCAGCCGCGGCGGAAGTCGAAAAGCCTGTGGTGACGAAGGTGGATTCCGTCCTCAACCTCTTGGACGAACTGGCCGCGGAAGACAATGTAGAGCCAACCTCGGCGACGGCAGATGTCGCGCAGGCGAAAATGCCAGCCGCGGCGGCACCGGCTAACCCGGACGCGGAACTCTTGGCCAACATCCGCGCAACGGAAAAACTCCGTCGCCAGGCGTACGATGCGCAGGCGCATCGCGAGATCGACGAAGCGCGCCGTGCCATGTCCGAAGAAGATTACGCGGCCGCCGTGCGCCACTACGGCAACGCCGTTAAGCTGTTGAATGAACGTACGGTTTCCGCGGGCCTGCGTCGCGAATGCGAACAGGGCGTGGCGGAAGGTCTCTACCGCGCCGCTCTTCAAGAAGACCGCACCGGACGCCGTGCGCGTGCCCTCAAGTTGATGGAAAAGGCTATTGACATGCGCCATCCGCGCGCACGCAGCCAGTACGAAGAGTGGGTGAAGGAAGGCGACCCCTTGAAGGAAGTGGTCGATGTGGCCGCCATTTCGCATCGTCGCAACGACGCGGACTTCAAGGACAAGCGCGAAAAGACCCTACGCCATCTGAAACGGGCGCGCCAGTACCTCGCTACGCGTGAACTGGACAAGGCGCTCGACGAGTGCGAACTCGTGCTCGTATCCGACCCCTACAACCAAGAAGCCATCCGCGTGCGCAATGCGATCCAGAAAAAACGCCGCACGATTCTGAAGCAGGAACGCGCGGCCACGCGCGAAGGGATGATCGCCGATGTGGACGAGGCTTGGCGTCCGGTCTATGCGGTGGACGCGCGTGAAATCGCCGATGCGACGGCGCAAACATTGAAGTCCCAGACCGGCGAGGATTCGGAGCGCTCCGTCGAGCAGTCCATAATCAAACGCATGAAAGAGATGCGACTGCCGTCCATTTCCTTCAAGCCGCCGGCGACGATCATCGACGCGGTGGAGTTCTTCCGCACGGCTTCCAAGGACTATGACCGCCCCGATATCCCGGTCGAACAGCGCGGATTCAACTTCGTCCTGAAGACCCCGACAACGCTTCAATCGACTGCGGCGGAAGATCAATCCATGGAAGAAGATTCGGGCTTCGGTTCGGATGAGGAAAGCTCCCAGTCCGCGAGCGGTCCGGCGGGCGTCCCCGTCATCCCGATGATCGCCGTGAGCAACATCTCCTTCTACGACGCCTTGAAGCAGGTCTGCGAACTGGTGGGCTACAAGTTCAAGGTGCAAGGTTCCATCATCATCGTCATGCACAAGAACGCGTCGACGGACGAAATGGTGACCCGCTCGTACCCGGTGCTGTCGTCCTTCATGGACCGCATGACGAGCGCGTCGAGCGACATGAAGGAAATGAAGTCGTCCGGCTTCGGCGGCGGCTCGTCCCGTCTTGGCGGCGATGAGGAATCGGAAGGCAATCAGGAGAAGGACTGGAAGGAATTCTTCTCGCTCCTCGGCGTGCAGTGGCCCGAAGGTTCGTCCATCATGTACATCAAGACGATCGGCAAGTTGCGCGTCAAGAACACCTACGAGAATCTGGCGGAACTCGAGCAGGCTTTGACCGAAATGAACGCCGACCCGAAGCTCATCGAAATCGAAGCGCGCTTCGTCGAAGTCTGCCAGGAGGACCTCAACTCCCTTGGCTTTGAATGGATCTTGAACGGCGACTACGCACTCGGTCTCAACCGCCACCTCGGCAAGGCGCTCGGCATCAATCCGGGCACGTTTGGCGCGGGATCTACGTCCTCCGGTAATTCTTCTAATCCGTCCGGACGCCCCTCTCTCGGCGATCATAATAATTCCACGACTGGCGGCGGTTCAACACTGACCGATGTCAGCGAAAAAATAACGGGCGATTTCGTCAACGGCGGCACGTCGGGCGGGGCGTCGACAGGGTGGTCCCGCAATACGGCGGACGGCGCGAAGCGCAATGTCGGCATCAATTCCTTTGGCGATGGAACGGACTACTCGAACGGCAACCGTTATCTCTCGACGGAAGGCAACCACATTTCGGGTGAAAGCAAGTCGACGAACGACCGCTTCATGAAGGTGAACGCCTTCCTGGGCAGCGCCGATCTCTCGATGATTCTCCACATGCTTGCGCAGCGCAGCGACACGGATCTTCTTTCCGCGCCGAAGGTGCTGACGCGCCCGGGCGAAGAGGCGGTCATCAAGGTCGTGACGGAATATATCTACCCGACCGACTACGACGTGCAGCTGCAGTCGAGTTCCTCGGGCTCTTCGGGCTCCTCGGGTTCGTCGCAGAGCGCGATTCTCGCGGTGGTCGAGCCGCAGAGCTTCACGATGCGCGAGGTGGGCGTCATCCTCGACGTCACCCCGACCCTGACGGACGACGGCAATCTCATCGACCTCAAGCTCAACACGCAGGTCGTGGACGAACCGACGTGGAGAAACTATGGCATGCGCATACCGTTCACGGGCAATGCCAGTTCTCTTCAGAGTTTCGAAGGTATTGGCAGTATTTTCTCCGGGCTGTCGGAAGTGTTTACGCAGCTTGGCACAGGACTGACCGATGGCATGAAACAGATGTTCGCCCAAAGCGCGACGGATGCGGCGACGTCCGCCCTCGAGAACCTGACCCAGTCGGGTTCCGACAACATCACCTACTATGATGCGCCAATGGAACAGCCGTTCTTCCACGTGCGCTCGATCGACTCGAACGTGTCGGTCTACCCGGGCGCGACAATCGTGATGGGCGGTCTCATCACGGAGGCGCGCAAGGCGATGGACGACAAGGTGCCGTTCCTCGGGGACATCCCGTTCATCGGACGGTTCTTCCGCAGCCATTCGGAGCAGACGAGCAAGCGCAACCTGCTCATCTTCGTGACGACGCGTCTCGTCGACGTTCAGGGGCGTGAAGTCGCGCTCGGGGCCATCGAGGACAAGAACGCGAACGTGAAGCCGGCCCCGAAGGCCGCGAAGTAAGACGATGCCCAAACTTTGTCTTACGGGAGGGATTGCCTGCGGCAAGTCCCTCCTTTCTCGTTATCTGCGCGAGCGGGGTATCGAGACGCTGGATGCGGACGATATCGTGCACGAGCTGATCCCGGCGGAAGAACGCCGCCGCCTCGCGCCCCTCGTTTTCAACAATCCCTCCGCGCGAAAGGAACTCGAGTCGCGCATCCATCCCCTCGTGAAGGCGCGGCTGGAAGCGTTCACGTCCGCGGCGAAACCCGGAGTGCCGCGCTTGGCGATAATTCCTTTGCTTTTTGAGTGTAAATGGGACGCGGAATATGATATAATATGTTGCGTCATCTCCGATCGCGCGAAGCAGATCGCGCGGATGATGCAGACGCGCGGCTACACCCGCGACGAGGCCGAGGCACGACTTTCCGCGCAGATGGATGTCGCCGAGAAGGCCCGAAAATCCCACTACGTCATCCCGAACAACGGGACGGCGCAAGAACTGGAACAAGAAGCTGCGCGTTTTGCCGCGTGGTTGAAAGAGAGAATCAAATGAGCGATGAATTAGACGTATTTGCGAAGCCCGAGAAGCCGGCGGCCGAAAAGCCGGCCGCGACGCCGGCACCCGAGCCCGCGCCCAAGCCCGCCGAGCCGGCGGCGCCTGCGAAGCGCGAGCCCGCCCCGCGCAAGAAGGCCTTTTCGCGCGCGCCGGCCAAACCACGCGCCGCGAACGCGGCGAACTGGAAGCCCTACGGCAAGAAGGCGAACAATTCGCCCATCCGCGGCTCGAACGGAGCGGAGTCGGTGAATCCGCTCCTGAACGCGCCGCTCCCCATGCCGGAGGACGACGAGGCGGAAGACGCGGTGATGAATCCGCGGCGCAATCCCGAATTGCCCGAATACCACCTGGCCGACATCCAGACATGGCCGGCGCCGCTCGTGGTCGAGCGCATGATGCCCGGCGCGGCCCCCGAGGAGCTGGGCTCCTACCGCAAGCACGAGCTTATTTTCGCCGCGATTCGTCACTATCTGGCGCGCGGCGGCGCGGTGATCGCCTCGGGCTGCCTGGAAATCATGCGCGAAGGGCACGGGTTCCTGCGGTCCGCCAAGAACAACTTCCTGGCCTTCCCCGAGGACGTGTTCGTGACCCAGCAGCAGATTCGCCGCCATGCTTTGCGCACGGGCGACGTAATCGAGGGCCCGATTCGCGATCCGCGCGACCGCGACCGCTTCTTCTGTCTGGGCAACGTCGCGACCGTGAACGGCAAGGAACCGGGCGCGGCGGCGCGCGTGGTGCACTTCGAGAGCCTGACGCCGACTTTCCCCACGCGGCGCATCGTCCTCGAGACGACGCCCACGGAGTTTTCGACGCGCGTCGTGGACATGTTCACCCCAATCGGCTTCGGCCAGCGCGGCATCATCGTGGCGCCCCCGCGCGTGGGCAAAACGGTCCTCCTCCAGAAGATGGCCAACGCCATCACGAAGAACCACCCCGAGGCGATCCTCATCGTCCTCCTGATCGACGAGCGTCCGGAGGAAGTGACCGACATGCAGCGCAACACGAAGGCGATGGTGCTTTCCTCGACCTTCGACGAAGAGCCGCAGCACCACGTGAACGTGGCCGAGATGGTCATCGAGATGTCCAAGCGCCAGGTCGAGAACGGTAAGGACGTCATCATCCTGCTGGACTCCATCACCCGTCTCGCGCGCGCCTACAACACCATCCAGCCCCACTCCGGAAAGGTCCTCACGGGCGGCGTGGACGCAATGGCGCTCCACCGTCCCAAGCGCTTCTTCGGCGCGGCGCGCAACATCGAGAACGGCGGCTCGCTGACGATCATCGCGACCGCCCTCGTGGATACCGGCTCGCGCATGGACGACGTCATCTTCGAAGAGTTCAAGGGCACGGGCAACATGGAACTCGTCCTCGACCGCGGCCTCGCGGACAAGCGCATCTTCCCGGCGATCGACATCGTCAAATCGGGCACGCGCCGCGAAGACCTCCTCCTCGAGGAGATGGAGCGCGAGAAGACGTGGGGCATCCGCCGCGTCCTGTCCGAAGTCGGTCCCGAGAACGCGATGAAGAGCGTCCTGAATTCGCTGAAGAAGACGAAGTCCAATCCCGAATTCCTGCTCGCGCTCGACCTGCGCAACCTGCAGCGGTGAGGCGCCCATGGCCGGCGACATAGTCATCAAGGGCGCGCGCGAACACAACCTGCGCGGCGTGGACGTGACGATACCCCGGGACGCCCTGACGGTCGTCACGGGCCTCTCGGGCAGTGGCAAGTCCTCGCTCGCCTTCGACACGCTTTACGCAGAGGGCCAGCGGCGCTACGTCGAGTCGCTTTCCGCCTACGCGCGGCAGTTCCTGGACCGTCTGCGCAAGCCGGACGTGGAGAAGATCGAGGGTCTCTCGCCTGCGATCTCCATCGAGCAGCACACGACCTCGGGCAATCCGCGCTCGATCGTCGCGACGGTCACCGAAATCCACGACTACTTGCGCCTCCTGTACGGCTCCATCGCCGTGCCCCACTGCCCCGTCTGCGGACGCGAAGTCCACCGCCAGACGGCCGAGCAGATCGTCGAGGCCATCCAGGCGCTCCCGGCCGGCAAGATCATCCTCTACGCTCCCGCCGTGCGCGGCAAGAAGGGCGGCCACGACGACGTCCTGGCCGCGGCCAAGCGCAACGGCTTCGCCCGCGTGCGCATCGACGGGGCGATCTACACGACGGACGAACTGCCCGCGTTGGACAAGAAGCGCAACCACACGATCGAGATCGTCGTCGACCGCCTCGTCCTCCCCTGCGACCGGGCGCGCCTGACGGACTCCGTCGAGCTCGCGCTCCGCGAAGGCAAGGGCCTTCTCGAGGTGGAGCAGGTCGGCGGCGAGACGAAGACCTATTCGGAACTCAACGCCTGCACGCACTGCGGCATCTCGTTCCCCGAACTGAAGCCGCGCTCCTTCTCGTTCAACTCGCCCTTCGGCGCCTGCCCGACGTGCGGCGGACTGGGCCGGATCTACTATTTCGACGAGAACCTCGTCGTGCCCGACAAGACGCTCCCGCTGGGCGAGTGCATCCACCCCTGGCGGCGCGCCGGCCACAACGCCATCATGTACTACAACGCGCTCCTCGAGCAGATCGCCAAGCAGTACAAGGTGAGCCTCTCGACGCCCTACAAGGACCTGCCCGCGAAGTTCCGCCACGATCTCATGCACGGCTTCAAGGACAATCTCGTCCTGCCCTGGCGCCGCGAGGACCGTCCCTTCGAAGGCGTGCTGGCGACGCTCGCCAAGCGCCTCGCGGAGGCGGAGGACGACGAGACGCGCGCCAAATACGAAGCCTACCAGAGCTACCGCGTCTGCCCCGACTGCCACGGCTCGCGCCTGCGCCCCGAATCGCGCGCGGCCACCGTGGCGGACAAGACGATCGTCGACGTGCTCGCGATGACGGTGGACGTCGCCTGCGCCCACTTCACGCGCGTCGCCGCCGAGAACCTCCGCTTCCCCAAGCCCATCGTCGAGATCCTGGCGGAAATCACGCGGCGGCTGACCTTCCTGCTCGATGTCGGGCTCGACTACCTCACGCTCGACCGCGCCGCCTCCACGCTTTCCGGCGGCGAAATGCAGCGCATCCGCCTGGCGACGCAGATCGGCTCCGGCCTGACGGGCGTCCTCTACGTCCTCGACGAACCCACCATCGGCCTGCACCCGCGGGACAACGAGCGGCTGATCGGCACGCTGAAGAGCCTGCGCGACCGCGGCAACACGGTCGTCGTCGTCGAGCACGACGCCGAGATGATGAAGGCGGCGGACTGCATCGTCGACCTCGGCCCCGGCGCCGGGCGCGAGGGCGGCCGGCTCATGTACTGCGGCGATTACGCGGGGCTCCTCGAGGCGAAGAGCCTGACGGCGGACTATCTGACCGGGCGCCGCCAGGTCGTGCCGCCCGGCGTGCCGCGCCCGCTCCCGCCGAACCCGAAGTTCCTGACGATTTCCGGCTGCACCGAGCACAACCTCAAGAACGTCACCGCGCGCATCCCCATCGGCTCGTTCACCGTGGTGACCGGCGTCTCCGGCTCGGGCAAGTCCACGCTCGTCGACGAGACGCTCAAGCGCGCGCTCATGAAGAAGTTCTACGGCGCGAAGGCGCAGCCGGGCGCGTACCGCCGGCTGACCGGCACGGAAAACTTCGACAAGGTCATCGAAATCGACCAGTCGCCCATCGGCCGCACGCCGCGCTCGAACCCGGCGACCTACGTCGGGTTCTTCTCCGAAATACGCGAGCTTTTCGCGCAGACCGAGGCGGCGCGCGCCCGCGGCTACACGGCCGGACGCTTCTCCTTCAACGTGAAGGGCGGACGCTGCGAGGCGTGCGGCGGCGACGGCGTGCGCAAGCTCGAGATGAGCTTTCTGCCGGACGCGTACGTCACGTGCGAACAGTGCGGCGGGCGGCGCTTCAACGCCGAGACGCTCGAGGTCACCTACGGCGGCAAGAACATCGCCGACGTCCTCGACATGACCGTCGCCGAGGCGCACGAATTCTTCGCCAAGGTCCCGAGCCTCGCCCGCAAGCTGGGCACGCTCGTCGACGTCGGCCTCGGCTACGTGGCGCTCGGCCAGAGCGCGACCACGCTCTCCGGCGGCGAAGCCCAGCGCATCAAGCTCGCGACGGAACTCTCGCGCCGCGCGACGGGCCGCACCCTGTATCTTCTGGACGAACCGACGACCGGACTCCACTTCGACGACGTCGCCAAGCTGATGCGCCTCCTGCTGCGCCTGCGCGACCAGGGCAACACCATCGTCGTGATCGAGCACAACGTGGACGTCATGCGCTGCGCGGACTGGATCATCGACCTCGGGCCGAACGGCGGCGCGGGCGGCGGCGAACTCGTCGCGGAAGGCCCGATCGCGGCGATCCGCGCCTGCCCGCGGTCCGTCACGGGACGATTTTTGTAGACGGCGCGGACGCCTGTTCCGCCGGACGCCGAATTATGGTATAATAACCGAAACAGAGTAGAGGTGACAGATGACGATTGCAGAACTCGAGACAGCGCAGGCCCAGAGCCTGGAAGAGATCGCCGCGGCGGCGGAACCGGCCGCGGTGGAGGCCCTCCGCGTGAAGTACGTGGGGCGCAACGGCCTTATCCCCGCGCTCATCAAGGGCCTGAAGGACGTGCCCAAGGAAGAGCGCCCGGCCTTCGGCAAGGCCGTGCAGGCTTGGCGGGCCGCGGTGGAAGCCGCCCTCGCGGCGAAGGTGGCGAACGCCGCGGACGAATCCGCCGCGGACGTCGATCTGACCCTGCCCGGACGCTGGTGGAACCTCGGCGTGAAGCATCCGCTTTCGCGCGTCATCGAGGAGACCGCGGCGATTTTCGGCCGCCTCGGCTTCACGGTCGCCGACGGTCCCGAGCTCGAGAACCGCTTCAACAACTTCACCGCCCTCAACACCCCGCCGCACCATCCCTCCATGGACCGGAGCGACACGTTCTGGTTCGGCGAGGACTGTCTCCTGCGCACCCAGACCTCGCCCGTCCAGATCCGCACCATGATGGCCAACAAGCCGCCTGTGCGCGTCATCTGCCCGGGTCGCACCTACCGCCGCGACACGACGGACGCGACGCACAGCGCCAATTTCCACCAGATCGAGGGCCTCTACGTGGACACGAAGCCCGTGTCGCTCGCGGACCTCAAGAGCGTGCTCGCCTACTTCGCGCGCGCCATGATGGGCGAGAGCGTGACGGTGCGCTTCCGTCCACACTTCTTCCCCTTCACCGAACCCTCCGTCGAAGTCGACTTCTCCTGCCACGTCTGCAAGGGCAAGGGCTGCGCCGTGTGCAAGCAGTCCGGCTGGATCGAGGTCGCCGGCGCCGGCATGGTCGACCCGCGCGTCTTCAAGCACGTCGGCTACGACCCCGAAACCGTCTCGGGCTACGCCTTCGGCTTCGGCGTGGAGCGCATCGCGATGATCAAGTACGGCATCCCGGACATCCGCTGGCTCTACGAGAACGACATCCGCTTCCTGTCGCAGTTCGCCTGAGCACACGGCCGCCACGAGGAGAAGCGCCATGATGACGATTTACAGGTGGGAGAACGGCGGCCTCAAGGAAACCCTTGAGTTTTCGCCCTCCTGCTGGATCAACCTGGTCGAACCCACGACGACGGAACTCGAACGCGTGCTGACGTTTTCCAAAGTGCCGCGCGACTTCCTGACGGACCCGCTCGACGCCGACGAAAGGCCGCGTTTCGATTATGACGACGAAGCCTCCATGCTGATCGTGCACGTGCCGTGCCCGACGGAGGACGACTCCATCGTCCCCTACCGCACGGTCCCACTCGGCATCATCCTGTTCGGACAGTCCGTCATAACGGTCTGCAGCGCGCACACGCCGGTGACGACCGCGTTCCTGGACCAGATCCGCCGCGTGTGCCCGCCCTCCGACCGCTACCGTTTCGCCTTCCGCCTTCTGTGGCACGGCGGCGTCCTCTTTCTGCGCTACCTCTACGACATCCACCAGCGCACGAACGACCTGGAGGAGGAACTGCACCAGTCCATTTCGAACGAAGTGCTCCTGCGCCTGCTGACGATCGAGAAGACGTTCGTCTATTTCACGACCTCGCTCAAGGCGGATACGATTGCGTTGGCGCGCGCCAACACGGCGCGGCAGCTGCAGTTGACGGAAGACGACCGCGACCAGCTCGAGGACGCCATGGTCGAGTACCAGCAGGCGTTGGAGACGGCGACGATCCACGCGAACATCCTGAACGGCACGCTCGACACGTTCGCTTCGCTGATCAACAACAACTTGAACAACGTGATGAAGTATCTGACGGCCGCGACGATCATGCTTGCGGCCCCGACGCTCATTGCCTCGCTCTACGGCATGAACATCGGCCTGCCGTTCCAGCAGAACCCCCACGCCTTCGGCATCGTCATGGCGATTTCGGGCACGCTGACGTTGGCCATCGGCGCCTTGTTCGTGATCCTTTCCCGCAAACGCATCTTCTAACCCCGCCGCGTCAGAGGCCCTT